>CAYWFJ010000023.1:4092-9230 GCA_964458205.1 Microcaldota archaeon
GGACGCCGAACTTTTCCGAAAGCCTGCGCTCGTCTATTTCCATCCCACATCGCCGCGCAGAATCGCACTTGTTGAGCGCAACCACGAGCCTTGGGCATTTCTCAAGGAGCCGCATGGTGAAAAACAGGCCCCTCTCAAGATGGCGGCAGTCCGCGACCTGCACCGCAACGTCATGCCCTCCGCACAGTATCTCCTGCACCGCCTCGCGCTCCTCGTCGGAATAAGGCGAGAGGCTGTAGGTGCCCGGAAGGTCCACTATTTCCATTTCCCTTCCGCCAACCCTGCACACGCCTTCCGCGCACTCGATTGTCTTGCCGTGCCAGTTGCCGATATGCTGCCTCCCGCAGGTCAGCCTGTTGAAAAGCGTCGATTTCCCGCAGTTCGGCTGCCCGACAAGCAGGCATCTTATGGCCTTGCCGCTCCCTTTCACGCATCCACCTCTATCTTCGCCGCCTGCCCCCTGCCAAGGGCCAGCCTCGCCCCGTGCGACTCAAGGACAAGGGGGCCAAAATCGTTCTTTACCACCCTCACCTTCGCCCCCTCGTAAACGCCAAGCTCGGAAAGCCTTGCACGAAGCGCCTCGCCGGAAACCACCTTAAGGACGGTGACTTCGGCTCCTGGCTTTGCATCGGACAGCATCATGTTCTCACCTGCAAATCTCCTTCCCATGGGGGCATTTTTCCGGCTTCCCAAGGTAAGCATAAAGCTTCCTTGCGGTCCCCTCCGCCATCGCATGCTCGATTGCGTGCGCCTGCCGCTCAAGCTCCTGCCCCCTAAGCCCAAGCGCGTCATGCAGGAACACCTCTGTGACGCGGTGCCTGAGCACGACCGATTCCGCCCGCCTTTTCCCCTTCGCGGTGAAGCCGACTTTGGAGTAGGGCGATTTTGACACCAGCCCCTGCCGTGCCAGCCGAGAAGCGGTCCGGCTCATTGCCGCACGCGAGACCCCAAGCGCGGACGAAATGCCCACAAGCCTCACGCCCTCCTTTCCGGCATTTCCGCCTGAAAGCTGGTAAAGCGTGAAAAGGAAATCCTCCTCCCCCCTACTTATTCTCCTGCCGCGCATGCACATGAATATCCCGAAAACGGTTATAAAGTTAACTTATGTTAACAATCGGTAAACAATCCCGTGCCGCCTTCCCCCGGACGCGAAAGGCAGGGATGCGAACGACTGCTTTGGGCGAAAGCCCGCTGCAAAAAATAGCATCGCGTGTTTTTGCCCGGCATGTTTCTGCCTCATCCCAGCGGCAGTTTCTTAAATTCAGCCTCCGTAAACCAGCATGGCGATGAAGCTCGCCTGCGATGGCAAAGTCGGCGACAGGCTTTGCCGGCAGTGGAATCCGAATTCCGCTCCAACCAAGCGAACCGCCTTTTTGGCTGATAGCTTCTATTTAACGAAAGGTGAGCTTCATGGATGCAGTAAGCATAGTCCCTCTGATAGCAGGGATTCTCATATTCCTTGCCAGCCTCATCTCATTGAGGCTCGGTTTCTCAGTCGCAATAATCGAGATATTGCTTGGCGTAATCGCGGGCAACTATTTCGGCTTCCAGGCAGAGCCCTGGATGACCTACCTTGCCGGCTTCGGAGGCATAGTCCTGACATTCCTTGCGGGCGCGGAAGTGGATTTGCGCCTGCTTAGGGCAAAAGCAAAGGAAAGCCTGGCAATAGGCGGCCTGTCGTTCCTCCTGCCCCTTCTTGCAGGGGCGGCATTCGCCTACTTCGGGCTCCACTGGCAGCTTCACGCATCCCTGCTCGCGGGCATAGCGCTTTCAGCCAATTCCATTGCGGTCGTCTATTCTGTGCTGGTGGAAACCGGGCTTAGCAGGACGCAGGTGGGCAAGATAATCATGGCCTCCACGTTTGTCACTAACATCGGCACCGCACTTGCCCTAAGCATTGTTTTTTTCAAGCCGGATTTCTTCACGCTTGAGTTCGCTGGCGCGTCTGTGCTTATCATATTCCTTGCAGCAAAATACTCCGATTGCCTGTTTGACAGCAGGACCTACATGAACAAGGTTGCAGAATCCGAAATAAAATACATCTTCGTGCTTCTCCTCGCGCTAACCTATTTTGCCAATGTCGCCCAAAGCCAGGCGATCCTCCCTGTATTCGTGCTCGGCCTCCTGATGTCGCCGCGCATCGCCAGCACATTTGATATCACGAACAGCATCAAATCAAGGCTGCGAACGGTCGCCTATGCGCTCATCACCCCGTTTTTCTTCATCATCGCGGGGCTGCGGGCGTCAATACCGCTCATAATATCGTCATTCGGCGCGTTCGCGTCGCTTTTTGCAATAAAGGAGGCCACGAAGCTTCTTGGCGCCTACCTTCCCGCAAAGAGATTCCTGCCTGAGGGCCAGGCATACATCTCCCTTCTCATGAGCACGGGACTCACGTTTGGCACGATTTCCGCAGTTTTCGGCATGCAGTACGGTTACATAGACCAATCGCAATTCTCGGTGCTTATAGCAGTCGAGCTGGCAAGCGCCATAATACCGACGGCAATCGCCGAGAAGTGGTTCAGGCCAAAGCACTCGGAGGACGTCCTTGGCAGGGCTTGAGAATCCGCGCTTGCCATCGGCTAACCGTTTGCCTTTTTGCGCATCAAATTTGTCCTTCGAACAAATACTGCCCAAAAGCTGCTGCTTTTTCGTATCAGACCGTCCGGTATGGAAAAATTCATCTGCCTGAGTGACGCTATTTTCAAGACACAGTGCATTTCCGCGTGACACGACTGTGCCACAGTCAAATTTTGTAGTGGCGAACTCTAACCACTATATTTAAATAATCTTCTCCACTACAAATAACCATGGCATTCATCCGGCGAAGGACAAAAGGCAACACCTACTACTACGAGCTAGTGGAAAGCGTGCGGGAAGGGGACAAAGTGAAGCAGAATGTCCTCCAGTATTTTCCCAGCGCCTCCGAGGCCGAAGAATACGCAAAAAAAGAAGGCATTGAATTCAATGCAAGCGATGGCGGATGGATTGACAAACGCCTCGCCAAAACAATCGGGCAAAAGCTCGACAAGTTAAACTCCATCCGGCCTCTTCCGCCAGCGGCAGTAAAACGCCTTCGCGAGAAATTTGAGGTGGACATGACATACCACTCCAACGCAATAGAGGGGAACCGGCTCACCCTTCGCGAAACCTGGATGGTGCTGCGCAAGGGCATGACTATACGCGGCAAGTCCATGAACGAGCATCTTGAGGCGACCAACCACGCAGAGGCGATAGGCCTGCTTGAGAAAATGGCGGATGGAAAAAAGGAAATAACCGAGATGGACGTGCTTAATCTCCACGCAGTAATTCTTGATAAAATCAGCCCGCCAGATGCCGGGTTTTACCGACACGAGCAGGTTTTCATTGAAGGCTCGCGAATCAAACTCCCAAAATGGAAGGATGTGCCGAAGCTTATGAAAGTCGTCTATTCCGAGCTGAACAACAAAAGCAAAGGCATAGCCGCCATTCAGTCTGCGGTGAAGTTACACCACGACACAGTTAGAATCCACTCGTTTGTTGACGGCAACGGAAGGCTTGCGCGCCTGTTGATGAATCTGCGCCTCATGCGCGCAGGCTTTCCCCCAACGATACTGAGGCGAGAGGAGAGGCGCGCATACTACTCTGCGCTGGAAAAGGCGGACAAGGGCGACTTCAGGGCTTTTTCCATGCTGGTTGCAAAGGACGTAGAGATGGCGCTGGACCTGTATTTGGATGCTGTTAGCTAAGCGTCATTTCCGCGTGGCAGGAAAGTGCTATGATTTTTCATATTTAGGCGCTTTTCTGTCCAATACTCTGCGAAAACCTCAACAAATAGCCGTCTGGGTCAAGCACCAGCATTTCTTTCACACCTAACAGCTTATCGCTTTGTCTATACCATTTTTCATTCGGTGGCGATTTAATAGGATAGTTATTTTTCTTCAAACGTTCTAAAATATAATCAAGGTCCTTCACTTCTATTTGAAAGTTAATTCCCCTGCCAAATGGGTATTCTAATTTGCCTGTGCTCCACGCTGAGTTAGGATTTTCCTCAAGCATCATCTGCGCCCCTTCACACGAAATAAAAGCAAATTTTGTTTCATCTCGTTGATACTCTACCTTAAAACCCAAGACTTGCGTGTAAAAATGAATGCTTCTCTGGATATTGGAAACACATAATTCAGGTATCAATACGTTGAATCTCATATCAAAATCTCTCTTTCTTTGTTATTAAAGCTTCGGTCGAATGCCCGCATCAGACGCTCAGTCTGTCATACTTTACTGTGCCTGACCCACCCAGACCCCAACTAAAACAATAACAAATAGTCGTCCAGTCACCGCTCACGTCGAAGCCGATTTTCTTCCGCGGTTTCCGCGGCATTCTTCCGCGGAAATGAACCCCCAAATTTTGCAGAAAACAAGAACTCAGGCAATAGCCTAACCAAAACAAGCTGACTTCGACAAGTGGCTGAGCAATCCAATCCGCTCAGGCTAATGAATGCGCATCAGACCGTCCGTCTGTCATCACAGGCCGATCAAAGCCTCCGAGATCACCTTCGTCATCATCTGCGGGATTTTTTCCCAATCCTTCTTATTAATGCTAATCTTCCGCCAAACCTACCCAAGGACAAACCCCTTTATTAACCCTTCTCATAACAATTCAACCGCTGAAAAGAACCAATATGCTTAGCTAATGTTATAGGGGTGAGAGAATGCCGGTCCCATCAAAGCAGAACACCCTTCCGCCTGGCACCAGCCATGGCGGGCTGAAACTCAGGCAGATAATAGATGAAGGCTCCAAGCGCCATCTTGAAAGCAGCTGGAGAGTCCGGGAACTGATGCAAGAATACGACATTTTGGGGAAGTCCGGCGTCTTTAGGGAAATCAAGCCCTGTGAAGGCCAGATGGTGCGCCTTGCATACCGCGAAGTGATAGTCAAGCTCTGCAGGAGCTTTCCAGACCGCTACAACTACCACGAAGAGGTTGCCGAGCTTGCGAAATCTGCGGGCATTTCATCTGCAGAAGGGCTTATCTGCAAGGTGCTTTCGCAGATTGACACCGCCAATCTGAAACTCAACAGGCTCGGCAGGCTGGTGAACCATGAGGAAGTGCCAAAGGAGTTCTCGCTACTCTACGGCTTCCTCTTCAAGAAGGCAGAC
>CAYWFJ010000023.1:9330-13586 GCA_964458205.1 Microcaldota archaeon
GCACGCGCGATAAACGATGGAGTGGAAGAAAAGAACGGCTTCCAGAAGCATCAGCTCGAGAGACTGATGGACTATCTTGTCCACAGCGAAAAGGGGGAGTCCCTCAAGGGCGCGCTCAAGATATGCATACCCATGGTGGGCGCGATAAAAGTCCTTGATCATTTCTTTCCCGGATTGACGCACGTGGTGGGGGGCGCCCTTGACGACATATTCGGCGCAATCCTTCCGGATGCATCGCAATCGATGGGCAAGGGGGAACGCCTGGCCAATGACGGCATTTCCCGCAATTTCCTGCAGAGGGCAATGCGTGATGCCAAAAGCTTCGCCAAGCGCGCAGCGCACGCAATTCCTGTCGCCATCGCGGGCATGGCATTCATACCATCCGCATTCCTTTTCGGCTACCTTTCAAAAGTCCTCTATGCGCCTGACTCGTCGGTCGGCAGGAAGCTTATTGCCGGAGCATGCTTCGGGCTTGCATGCGGCATCGGCACGGTCGGGACATCAATAGCGGCGACATTGCGCGAAAAGAAGGCAATAGCCAAATTCCACAAGGAGAACAATCTTCCGAAAGGAAACTACCTGAAAAAAGCGATTCACGACTCGATATTCCGCATCCCCTTCAGGATAGGCCACACCGTTTGGGGCCTGCCGCTCCAGATAGGGATGAGCGCTGCTGCGGCTGCGACTTCAGCCACGGTGTTCTCGCACTGGCTTTTCGTTTCTGGGATAGGGATGATGGAAACCATACTCGGGATGATTTTCGCATTCGGCTATACCCATCATGCGGAGCGCGAGCACCGCAAAGCGATGCGCAAGCTCCACGTTTCCGACCTTCGCGATCCGATGGCAGCAGAGCAGAACCAGTAGCACGCGCGGAACGCAAAAATCCCTGGTTTTCCGGCGGAAATCGCGCATGCTCCGCCGCTTCTCTTTTAAACCTGTCTGGAGATTTTTAGGAACATGTGCGCTTCACAGCCCCATACGCACGCCGGGCTTCCGGCTCCAAACAACATAGTCCTCGCCCTTGAGGAGCGCGGCTTTTGCGCCGTCCTTTGCAAAGGGGAAGCCAAGCGCGTGCAATCCAGGGACATAACCGACTTCATCCCCGTGGTTGAAAAGGCCTCGGTCGCATGGATAGACTATGTAACCGACGATTTCGGCAAGGAGGCGGTTTCAGTCGCCTCCAAGCTCGGCTTTTCCGAAACGCTCGTGCGCAACCTCCTCAACGGGACGCATAGCAGCTACGAGGATTTCAATACCGAGATGGGCGTCCGCGTGCCTGTGATACTCGTGAAAGGCTTTGACGTGGTGCTTGAGCCCCTCCTCATCCTTGTCAGGAAAAACATGGTGCTCACCCTCCACACTAGCGAGACAAAGCGCTTCTTCCGCATCCGCAGGTACGCAGAGACCCTTCTCCGCAAGCTTCCAAGCAAAATGAAGCAGAACGACAAGATAACGATGATTCTCATAAGGATAATAGACGAGAACAATGCGCGCAACTTCGACCACCTCCAGGAAATCGAGTCGCACGGGGACGAGCTTTCCCACCAGCTTTCCAATCCGATGACAAAGCGGGCGGAGATGGGGCAGAGGATTTACGAGATGAAGCATGCGCTCATAGTTTATCTCGGGGGGCTGTGGGCAACGGTTGACGCGCTCAACTCCATCCGCTACGGGGACGCAGACCTATTGACCGACGACCCGAAGATAATAAACCGGATAACCGGGCTGGTAAGCGAGGTGCACGCGCAAATCGGGCTTGCCGAGCACCTAAGCGAGGTGCTTGCATCAGGTCTTGAAGTTCTCCAGTCTATTTACAACAACCAGCTCCAGATACTCAACAACCGCCTTGCGCTCCTTGCGGGCTACCTCGCGATAATCGGCACCGCCCTTCTCGTCCCGAACACCATTGCCACAATACTCGGCAATTCCATGTTCGATTTCACGCCGCACGACATACCATGGTACCTGACCATGCTGACCGTGACCACCATAGCCGCAATCCTGATTTCAATATGGGCGATAAAGAAGACCGGGCTTCTCCCGTCGAAACCGGATTCCGACTGAAGTGTTCCCATGCCCCTTGACTTTTCGCCCGGGATAAGCTGGCAGTTCGGAGCGCTTGCTGTCCTCTCCATGCTCGTTTTTCCTTTCTTCCGCGGGCGCTACGCATTTTTTGCAGGCGCGCTCTGCTATCCGCTTGTTGACATCACCCCGGCTCTTTTAGGGGCGCAAGGCACAATCGGGCTTTGGACTCTCACAGGCGCGCTTTCCTGGGGGGCAGTCTCGCTTCTCTTCTCGCGCGCCACGCCTTCCGGCTCGCCCTTCTCATTCGCAAAGATGGGAATCGCAGGCACCCTTCTTTACGATGGCATAACCGGCGTCCTTCTCTCGCCTCTCCTGTGGGGAATCCCGCTTCAGGACGCATTCATCGGGCAAATCCCGTTCACAATGAAGCACCTCCTCGGAATTGCGGCAGTCTCGCTCTTGCTCGCGCCGCTTCTTTTCCCGTCCGCAAAAACGTTGCTCTCGCAATGCAAGGCCGTATTTCTCAAGCCCTCAATACAGATTGCAAAATAAGCACTAAGAATCATCTTGCTCATAACTGGTTTCATAAAGCGACAGGATCTTTTCCCCATATCTGGATAGTGCAAATATGTCTCTTGAAAATTGTTTTGGGGCAACCAGCAGGCCTCTTCTCGCATCGTTGACTATCACCCCTTTCCGTGAATGTGAAAAATCCCTCTCAAGTCCAAGCGGGAGCCCGTCTGCCATCACCAGGGTTATTTTCTCTGGCGCATAATTGAACCTATCAAGCGTGATGTCCCGGCATATCCTGAACTCAAGCTTCTGCCCATCGGGGGTTTCCATTTCAAGAAAGGGGGTGTTTGATTTTTCCAGAAGATATGCGTTAACCTCCCATTTTCCGGCATACCAATCCAAAGCCGACATGTCGTTTCCAATATATCTTTCAATAGTTGCCGAATCCCCATTGGACATTTCGCGCTTCGGTTGGAAACCGTAAATCTGTTTGGTGAAAGCATACCCCATATTTGAAATTTCGCCATTGTTATTTTGAAGCACCGCAAATGCAACTGCGACCCACTGGTCTGATGGGAGGAGCTTCTGCATCCGGTCCACACAAGAGAGCACTTCGTCCTGCCTTATTTCAAAGGAATACCTAAGCGACGATTCATGGAAGAGAATCACAGACGGAACCCCTATTCCTGACCGGTCGCTAAGCGCTTTCATCCTTTCCGCAATCCTGGCAACTTGCTTATGCATATCTTCAAAACACAGTCCTTTTTTTTGAGGGCAATGGACCTTCAGCTTCAAGGGGAGGGTCCGATCAACGCCAATGGCCCGGGTTTGCATGGCTTTCACCTTGCCAATGTTTCATTGGCTTTCGGGTCTATTATGTTCGCCCTATAAGGCAGCCTAAGATAGTTCTCGCCTATGCCGCCTGTGAATTCGCACCGCACGATTTTCCCGGAAAGCGCATCCTGCGGCTCCTGCGGGAAATTCCTCTTCACCACGATGCCTTCCATGTATTCCCCGCCAGCCTTGCCTCGTTCATCAACCGCATAGCGGGAAATGCCGATTATCCCGAAAAGGTCCCCCACTCCGTAAATGCCCTTTGCAAGCAAGTCAACCAGGAAAAACGAGCCCCATTCCATCCCCTCCAACCGCGTGCGCCCGGACTTTATGTCCCTATATGCATCTTCCTTAGCATCCCGCGGCAGGTAGACCCCCTCTTCCTTGTCGTATATGTCGAATATTGCGTACCTCGCAGGTATCCTGTACCTGATGCTGTGGGTCTGCTTCAAATCCTCCGCGAACACCACGAAATCGCTGTTTTCGAAATGCTCTGTCTTGCCATCCATCTTCTCTTCCACCAGGACCTCGCCTGAGAGGAGAAGGCACATCTGCTCCTGGCCCATGTATTTCGTATGCCTGCTTCCGGACACATGCCTTTGGAGGAAGGAGTCCATCCTCATAAGCACGCTGCCCCTGCCCCCATAGTGCTTTATTGCCGCCACTATGTCAAAGTAGCCGTTCTTCTCCAGCCAGCCCGACGAAGGAAGGCTTCCGTTGAAGAGTATCAGCTCCCGCAGCGCCTGCGCAAAAATCTCCCATTCGCAAAAGGGATGGGTGCCGTTGCGCATGCCGTTTTCAATGCGCTGGGCGTCATTTTTCCCGTTTTTGAAAAGGACCCGGTCATCTCCTTTTGCCCAGATGAAACCGTCAGTCTTGGC
>CAYWFJ010000024.1:0-12936 GCA_964458205.1 Microcaldota archaeon
GTCCTTACCCTTATGGAGGCGAAAAAGCGCGGCGACCTATTGGTGGCGGTGGTGGCGACCGATTCGCGCGTTGAAACGGCAAAAAAGAGAAAGCCCATCCACGATGCCGAGTACCGCCGCGCAATGGTGGGCGCCCTAAAGCCGGTCGATTTGGCGATTGTGGGTGGAGGGGACATGATGGAAACGTTTGCGCGCGTGTCTCCGGATGTTGTGGCGTTCGGCTACGACCAATCCCCCATGCCCCTGCCCCAAGGCTGCAAATCCATACACCTTAAGGGAGTGGTTTCCGACCCGAAAATGGCAAAGACTTCGAGGATAATACGCGAGCTCGGGCTTTAGGGCCTATGATATCTTTAAAAACCAATACCTCGAAATAGGGTTCGCAAAGCATCAGATTTTTCCAGCTGAGGTGGGAGATTGAACAAGGGTTCAGTGGACAATAAGCACCAATCAAAGCAGGATTCGCATTCCGGCTCAGAAGATTTCATGGAACAGCTTTCGCTGGTGCGGGCCGCGGAAAGCAAGGCATTGGCGATAATAGAACAGGCGAAATCCCAAGCGTCGAAGATAGAGGCTGCCGCCAGGGAGAAATCAGTCGAGATATCCGCGAAATCTTCAGAAAAATCCGTGGCAGCCAAAAACGAGGTTCTTGCCAGGAAGCGGGAGCAGACTGACGCAAAAATCCAGGAAATGCTGAAGGATGCCAAAAAACAGGCGGAAAAGATACGGGGCAAAAAGCTTTCCGAGAAGGCCATTGCCGAGCTTGCAGCCGGAAAATCTTAAGCGGCAAGCTTACTTTTGACGGGGCATGTCTATGCTAAAGCCAGCCAAGATGAACAAAATCAGGGTCATCTGCCTAAAGGCGGTAGCCCCGAGGCTGATAAAAAGCCTGCAGGCGAAAGGGGCCGTCCACCTGGACGACCATTCCATACCCGAAGTCGGGCGCGCGGGCGTGATGCCCTCCTTCGATGACGTATCCTTGCGCACCACCAAGCTCCGCTCGATAATCGAGGCCCTTGGCAGGGAGGGCAAGCCCCATGCCCCCAAAAAGAGGATTGAGGTGCAAAACCCCGTTCTCGAGGCGGACGACCTGATAAGGGAGTCGGAGTCGCTTCTTTCGCTGATGAAGGAGAAGGAAGGGCTGATGCGGGACATAGACGCCAACCTTTCCTTGCAAAAGCCGCTTTCCGAGCTTGAGGAGGTGGACATCGACTTCTCGAGCCTTGCCCAATCTTCTGAAGGCCATCTCAATTTCTTCCTTCTGAAGGCAGGCAATGAAAAAGCCAAGGCGGCCGCAATCTCCCTCTCGAAGAGGAAGAATTCCACGTTCGCAGCCTACCCATCGAAAGGGAATTCGAGCATCCTGCTCGTGGCACTGCCAAAATCGGAGGATGCGAAATTCATCGAGCATTTCGGCCAGGCGCTTCCACTTCCCCAGATTCCCTCAACCCCCAGGCACGAGCTTGAGGAATACCGCAAGGGCGAGAGGCATCTTAGGGAGAAGCTCTCTTTGCTTGAGGGCAGGGTGGGCGCGCTTAGGGCAAAACTCGCGCCAAGGCTCTTGGCATTGGAAGAGGCGCTTTCAATCGAGGCCGAGCGCTCCCGGATAAGCACGATGTTCGGGGCTACAGCATCGCTTTATTTCATAGAGGGGTGGGCCGAGCCGTCCGCAATAGCCCATCTCAGGTCTGAGCTTAAGACCGAGTTCGGGAAGAAAGTCCTTCTTATGGAGCTGGAGGCAGGCCCGCATGACACCCCGCCAACCAAGCTGAAGAACCCCAAGCAGGCATCCTCATTCCAATACCTGGTGGAATTCCTTTCCACCCCAAATTACCATGAGATAGACCCGAGCATACTGATTGCAATAGCAATCCCGCTGATTTACGCCCTAATATTCGGGGACGCCGGCTACGCGCTGGTCTCCTTCATACTTGCATCATTGATGATGCGCTCTTCCAAGAAAGGAACCCTTCTTCACGAAGTGGCATCCATCTGGCAGATTGCGGCAATACCCACTTTCCTGGTGGGCATAGCCTTTGACGAGTATTTCGGATTCACGCACTCCCATCTTTTGTCCGTGCTCGGGTTCGGGCATGTCCAATTCTACGAGGGCTTCCACAGGATTGCGTCAATCACTTCGCTCATGCTCATCACCATCTATGTGGGCATGGTGCATCTTGCATTGGGGTTCATAATCGGGGCCATAAACGAATGGGGCCACAACAAAAAGCACGCAGCCGCGAAAATCTGCTGGCTGCTCATAGAATTTTCCGGATTTTTCGTAGCAGCGGGCTTCATGTTCAACGCGTACCCCGCATTCTTCATTCCGTCGCTTGCGGTTTTCATCCTCTCTGTAATCGGCCTTGTCGCAACCGAAGGCCCGATAGCTGCAATTGAAATACCCGGGCTTGCAAGCAACATAATGTCCTATCTCCGTATCGCGGCAGTCGGGGTCGGAGGGGTGATACTCGCAGAGGCGATAAACGAGCTATTGCTTCCCCGCCTGGACATGTCGCCAATGGGCATACTGGTCTTCATCCTGATTGCCCTCCTGTACGTGGTTGCGCACATCGGCGCATGCGTGCTTGCCATGTTCGAGGCTTTCGTGCACGGGGCAAGGCTGCAGGTGGTGGAGTTTTTCGGGAAATTCTACAAGAGCAACGGCATAAAATTCTCGCCGTTTTCAGAGAAGAGGGTTTACACAAAGGAATCATGAGTTCATTCTAATGCCGCCGGCCTACAATGGCCGGCTTGGCAGAAAGAGGTGTGAAAATGGTATTGGTTGAACTAGGCGGCGTCAATGGCGCATACGCGGTTGCGGCTGCGGTCAGCATGTTCGCAGGTGCGTTTGCAACCGCATGGGCGCAGGCTACAATCGGCTCTGCCGCAATGGGCGTGCTTGCCGAAAAGCCGGAGGAGGCATTCAAGCTGATAGTGTACATGGCGCTCCCCGAGCTCATCGTATTGCTTGGTTTCGTCGTGGCTTTCCTGCTGGTCGGAAAAATCGAGGCAGGGGCAGTTGCGGCCCACGTTTAAGGCGGCTGCACTCGGGCGCCCCGGATGGGAAAATCCGGGGCAACCAATGCCAGTTTATTGCCTATTGCCAAGGTGGGTTCCGCATTTGGCAGTAGTTTGAGGAGGAATTTGCATGGGATTTGAAGAGCTCGCCCACGAGCTTGAGAAGCACTCTGAAGCCGAAGGCAGGAAGATAGTCGGAGCCGCAGAGCGGGCCGCCGAGAAGGCGGTCGAGGCTGCGAACGAAAAGGCGGCAGACTCGGTACGGGCTGCAAAAAAGGAGGCATCTGAATTCGCGGAGCAGGAATCCGCCGAGAGGCTGACCTCTGCGAAGCTCGATGCGAAGAAAATCGTCGATGAGGCAAAAGACGATTCGGTCGAGGAGGCGCTTGCCCAGGTGTGGCAGCAGTTCAGGTCCGATTCGCTCAAAAGGCCCTCTTACGCAGCCATTTTTTCAAGGCTCCTTGCCGAAGGCATGGCCGAGCTTGGCAAAAGCGAAGCGGTCGCATATGTGCGGGACGAGGACCGGCCCCTTGCTCCAGGCATGAAGCATGCAAAACTCCCTTCGGAATATTCGGGAGGGCTCATACTCGAATCGGTTGACGGCAAGGTCCGCGTGAATAAAACACTCGAGGAGGAGTTCCTGCGCAAGAGGGAAGCTTTGCGAAAGGAGATTTATTCAAGGCTATTCTGAGGTAAAACATGGGCAACAAGGTGTCAGGGAAAGGCGCGAAGGCTGCTGCAGCCACATCGCATCTGATGAAGGCGGCATCATACGCATGCGACAAGCTTACTTACAAGCCGCTTCTTTTCGGCTATTCGAACGCCCGCGTCCACGCAATGCGCTCCGCCATCCTCTCAAGGAGGCAGATAGACGACCTTCTCGGTGTTAGGACGGCTGCGGCTGTAGAGGAATACCTCAACCGCTGCGGCTTTTCCGAGGATTTCTCCAACCTCCCCTCCGACATGCCAAGCGAGGAGCGGGTGGAGATAGCGACCGGCAGGAATTTTGCAAGGGTCGCCAGGAAAATAATCTCATTCACCCCGCCCCAGGGCAGGGGTGCGCTCCTTTCCATGCTTGGCAAATATGATGTGCACAACCTGCGGGCAATCCTGATGGCAAGAAAGCTTTCCAAGGGGAAGGAAGAAACCAAGAGGCTCCTCATTCCGGCAGGGAGCATCTTGCCCGAGCAGCTTGAGCGGCTGGTTTTTGCAAAAGACGAGGCCGAGGTCTATTCCGCAATAGCCGCGAGCGAGTTTGGCGCGAAATTCCTCTCTTCGCTTCCATTGCACCACCCTGCAAGAAGGAAGAGGGGCAAGGGGCAGCAGGACATAAGCCCAGAGGCGCTCGACTCCCTTTGCAGCGAGCTTGACTTCTACTACTACCGCGCCGCGCTCGCAGCCGCGGGCTACGGCGGGCGGGACGCGGACCTGATGCGCGGGCTCCTGCGCTCGGAAGCCGATGCCAAGAACATAATGTCAATCCTCAGGCTCAAGCAGGAAGGGGTGGAAAAGGGCAAGATGGCAAAATGCATGGTGGACGGGGGCAGGTTCGGAAAGGAGCAGCTGCTTTCGATGGCCGGCGCCAAAGGCGTTTCCGATGTCGTCCGCCAGGCCTCCTCGTTTTTCATATCCCAGACCGGCAAGGGGGAGTTCTCCTCCGCCGAGCAGAAATACCTCTCAGACGGCCAGCTTTCGCACTTCGAAGTGGTGTTCCAGAACTCGATTGCAAGGAGGAGCCTGCATGCTCTTCGCCGAAGCTCGATGTCGCTTGGCGCGATAGCGGGCTTCCTTTTCCTCAAAGAGGAGGAGATGAAGAACATAAGGAAGATAGTGCGCGGCAAGTCGTTCGGCCTTCCAAACGAGAGGATTTCGGAGATGCTGGTGCTGGTCGGATAGGGTGTGGTTTTGATGGCAGGGATACAAGGCGGAAGCGGAAGGGACCGCATGTCGGACGCTGCGGATGACGCGATTACCACTGCGCCCGGAATAGGCGTGGACGCGGTGCATCAAGAGGGCATCGGGCTTGCCAAGGGCCACAAGGAGCGGATAGCCGTCATAGGCGACGGGGCGACAACCGCTGGCTTCAGGCTCGCGGGCGTCCGGAGCACATTCGTGCTTTCCGGGGCGGAAGCGGAGGCGAAGCTTTCCGAGCTTCTCTCCAGCCCGGACTACGGGATAGTGATGGTGCCGGAGCGCCTGATTGAGAACTGCGACTGGCGCCTCAAGAAGAGGATAGAGGCGACCGCCAAGCCCGTGGTCGTCGCAATCCCCGGGATTGGCGGCCCGATAGAGCAGTCCGAGTCGCTTCCGAAGCTGATAAAGCGCGCGCTTGGCGTGGACTTGACCAAGAAGAAATGATGTTCATGAGGTGTTGTTGATGGGAGTTTTGTATAGGATTTCAGGCCCGGTGGTGGATGCGAAAGGCATCAAGGGCGCGAAAATGTACGACCTTGTGAAGGTCGGCAAGGGCCAGCTGATGGGCGAAATCATCCGCATCGTCGGGGACATCAGCACCATCCAGGTATACGAGGACACAAGCGGCCTTGTCCCTGGCGAGCCTGTGGAGACCACGGGCGAGCCCCTCTCGGTTGAGCTTGGCCCAGGGCTTCTCACCAGCATTTACGACGGGATACAGCGCCCTCTCAACGGCATGGCGGAAAAGGCGGGCGCGTTCATCACGCGCGGGCTTTCCGTGAATTCGATAGACCGGAGCAAAAAATGGGAGTTCACGCCCGTTGCAAAGAAGGGCGACAAGGTGAAGGTAGGCGACATTTTGGGCACGGTGCAGGAGACAGAAATCATCCTCCACAAGATAATCTCCCCCTACGAGGGCACGGTCGCATCGATTTCGCAAGGCAGCTTCAACGTGACTGAGCCAGTGTGCACAATAGCCAAGGACGGCAAGGATGTGCAAGTCGCCATGATGCAGCGCTGGTTCGTGCGCAAGCCCCGGCCTGCCGCTGACCGCTTCGACCCGAACATCCCCCTTATCACGGGCCAGAGGATTGTGGACATCTTCTTCCCGATTGCAAAAGGGGGCGCGGTCTGCGTGCCTGGGCCTTTCGGCTCGGGAAAGACGGTCACGCAGCACCAGTTCGCAAAATGGTCGGACACGCAAATCGTGGTCTATGTCGGCTGCGGCGAGCGGGGCAACGAGATGACAGAGGTGCTCACCGAATTCCCGCACCTTGAGGACCCGCGCACCAAAAAACCGCTCATGCAGCGGACGGTGCTTATCGCAAACACCTCCAACATGCCGGTGGCAGCCCGCGAGGCATCCATCTACACAGGGGTCACAATCGCGGAATACTACCGGGACATGGGCTACGATGTTGCGCTCATGGCGGACTCCACCTCGCGCTGGGCAGAAGCAATGCGTGAAATCGGAGGGCGGCTTGAGGAGATGCCCGGCGAGGAAGGCTATCCCGCTTACCTTGCGCGGCGCCTGGCCGAATTCTACGAGCGCGCAGGCCGCGTGCGCTGCATGGGCTCGGATGAGGGCAGGACCGGAAGCGTTACCATCATCGGCGCGGTTTCCCCGCCAGGCGGGGACATAAACGAGCCGGTCTCCCAGAACACCCTGCGCGTCACGAAGGTTTTCCTTGCGCTTGACGCATCGCTCGCACAGAGGCGGCACTTCCCGGCATTCCACTGGCTGCGGAGCTACTCCCTTTACACCGACACATTGGACAATTACTACGTCAACACCATCTCGTCCGACTGGGTGGAGCTCCGCAAGGAGGCGATGGCGCTTCTCCAAAAGGAGGCCGAGCTTCAGGAAATCGTGCAGCTTGTCGGCCCGGACGCTCTCCCGGAAAAGGAGCAGGCGGTGCTCCTTTCCACCAAGATGATACGCGAGGACCTCCTCCAGCAGTCCGCGTACCACGAGGTCGACACCTACTCAGGGATGAAAAAGCAGTATCTCATGATGCGGAACATCATGCGCTTCCACCACCGCGCGCTTGCCGCCGTGGACCTCGGCGTCCAGCTCAAGAGGATAATGGAGCTTCCGATACGCGAGCGGATTGCACGCATGAAGGAGATACCCGAGGAAAAGCTGAGCGAGGTTGATTTCATAGGCTCGGAGATAGACCGCGCCTTTGACTCGCTTGCCAAGAAATAGGTGATACTATGAAGGAATACAAGACAGTCACGCAGATTTCAGGGCCGCTCGTGTTCGTGGAAGGGGTGAGCGGGGTCGGCTACAACGAAATAGTCGAGATAACCCTTCCCTCGGGCGAGCGGAGGAAAGGCCAGGTGCTTGACACGCAGGAGGGAATCGCAATCGTGCAGGTCTTCGGCTCCACCGCGGGCATCAACGTTTCAGACACGCGCGTCAAGTTCCTCGGCGAAACCATGCAGCTGGGCGTTTCCCCAGAGATGCTCGGGCGCGTGTTCAACGGCCTGGGCGAGCCCCGCGACCGGGGCCCCGCAATCATCCCGGAAAAGAGGGTGGACATAAACGGCTCGCCGATAAACCCGTATTCAAGGGCGGAGCCGCGCGATTTCATCCAGACCGGCGTTTCCACCATAGACGGCATGAACACGCTTGTAAGGGGGCAGAAGCTGCCCATATTCTCGGGCTCGGGGCTTCCCCACAACCAATTGGCAGTGCAGATTGCGCGGCAGGCGAAGGTGGCGTCCTCAAAAAACGAGACTTTCGCCGTGGTGTTCGCCGCGGTCGGAATCACGCACGAGGAAGCGTCGTTCTTCATGAGGGACTTTGAGAAGACAGGCGCGCTTGAGCGCGCGGTCCTTTTCCTCAACCTTGCCGACGACCCGTCAGTTGAGAGAATCATCACCCCGCGCCTTGCGCTCACAACCGCAGAGTACCTTGCATATGAAAAGGACATGCACGTGCTGGTCATAATCACCGACATGACCAACTACTGCGAGGCGCTCCGTGAAATCGCGTCCGCGCGGGAGGAGGTTCCAGGCAGGCGAGGATACCCGGGCTACATGTACACCGACCTTTCCACGATATACGAGCGCGCAGGGCGCATCAAGGGCAGGAACGGCACGGTCACGCAACTGTCCATCCTGACAATGCCGGGGGACGACATCACGCACCCGATTGCCGACCTGACAGGCTACATAACCGAGGGGCAAATCGTGCTCGGAAGGGACTTGCACCGGAAAAACATCTTCCCGCCTGTTGACGTCCTTCCCTGCCTTTCAAGGCTGATGAACCTTGGGATAGGGAAGGAGCGGACGCGCGAGGACCACCGAGGCATGGCGGACCAGCTTTATGCCGCATACGCGACAGGCCGCGACCTCCGTTCGCTTTCCGCGGTGGTTGGAGAGGAGGCGCTCTCAGCGACCGACAAGCTTTACCTCCAGTTCGCGGACATTTTCGAGCAGCGCTTCATAAGGCAGGGCGCGCACGAGGACAGGACAATCGAGCAGACGCTGGACCTTGGCTGGGAGCTCCTCTCGATGTTCCCTGAGTCCGAGCTTAAGCGGCTGAAGAAGGAGTTCATCGAGAAATACGGGAAGAAATACAGGAAAGAGGAGAAGAAGGCATAAGCGCCCAGATTAACCGGTGCTACCCATGGCAGACAACCCGAACCCGACGAGAATGGAGCTTTTGCGGGCGAAAAACCGCGTCAAGCTGGCCGTTAAGGGGCACAGGCTCCTCAAGCAGAAGCGCGACGCCTTGATAATGGAGTTCTTCAAGATACTCGGCAAGGCGCAGGATTTGCGAAGCGAGCTTAATGCCCGGATGAAGAAGGCATACACCGCCCTTGCGGTCGCGGAAGCCTACCATGGCATGCAGGAAATCGAGGCGGCTTCCTTCTCGGTGAAGCGCGCGCCGGACGTGCACGTGGAAGTGAAGAACATCATGGGCGTGCGCATCCCATCGCTTGAGTCTTCCCAGGTCCACAAGCCCCTCTCCTCGCGCGGCTACAGCATCGTGGGCACCTCGGCGAAGATAGACGAGGTTGCGGATGAATTCCAGCACGCCGCAGACCTGGTGCTCAAGCTTGCCGAGACCGAAAACGCCATCCGCCGGCTTATCCTGGAGATAGAAAAGACGAAGCGCCGGGTGAACTCGCTGGAGTTCGTGATGATTCCGCGCCTGGACATGCAGGCAAAGCTCATATCATTCAGGCTCGAGGAGATGGAGCGCGACTCGTTTGTCATGCTAAAGACGATAAAGCGCAAGCTTGAGAAGAACGCCGAGGCAGAATCAGCCGCCGCTTTAGCGAAGGCAGGGGCTAAGCCCGAGGCTGCATAGTCCGCGGTGGCCCCATGCCCAAAAGGAAAATCTACCTAGTCTACGATTTCGAGGAGCTTTGCGGCGTGTTCTCTTCCCTTTCAAGCGCGAAAAAGGCTGTGGCGGAGCACCTCTCGCTCATCCGCAAGTACACCGAGGAAAAGGCAAAGAAGCTCAATTTCGGCCACGTGGAATTCGAGGTGTTCGAGGAAAAGGGCGAGGGCAGGTGGATTTTTGCGCTTCTTGCCAAGACGAAAAACAACGGGCACGACCTCCACCGCAGGCGGGTGGTCATCTATGAGTACAACCTCGACGAATACTACTCTTCCATGAAAAGGCTCGCCTCCCAGAAAGCGGGAAAATAGCCCTTCGGCAGGCTCGATAGCTTTAAAACACCATTCTCTATTAAAAGACACAAATTTATCGGGGTGCCAGCCATGAATTTGAATTTTGCTCCAGCTCATCTGAAAGCCGTTCCGCTAAGAAGCGTTTTGGATCTGCCAACCGGGTATTTTGGCGGCAAGGACGCGAAAGTGAGAAACCCCGGGCTCACACCCATGACATTCTCCAGGTTCTGCCCGCTTCTTTCCAATGGGCGGGTCATGCCGTATTCCGAGTTCGCGGCATTGAAGCGCGAGGATCCGCAAGCGGCGGCCAGGCTTGTGAACGAGGTCGTGGGGCAGTCAGGAATCCTTGTGCTTGGCACCTATATTTTCAACATGCCCCAAAATGCCCAAGGCGATTTGCACTATACAAACAACGGCGTGTATTATGGCGTGCAGATGCCGCCTGAAATATCCTCCCTGCTGGGCGCCGGGCCGGTCGCCATGGATTTTCTAAAGGGGGCCATTTCCTTCAACCTCAAGAACACAAATGCCGTCTGGGCATATCTTTCGGTTTCGGAAGAGGCCAAAAAAGCAATTTACACCGCCCCAGCCAAGGGAGTCCCGGAAACCTATTTCGGCCTTGCGGCAATCAACTACCTGCCAACTTATGATAGGCGATTGGTGCCGCACTACGGAGCTTTCCAATCGGGGCCAATCTGCTTGGACAAGGCATCAGTGATTGTCAAGGCAAAATAGGCGGCAGGATTTCAGCCGAACAGGAAGACCTCGTCAATCTTCGACTTTAGAGCCACAGCCACGTCATGCGCAAGCCGGAGCGAAGGGTTGTATTTCCCCTGCTCCAAAAAGACAATGGTTTCCCTGCGCACGCCGACCTTTTTCGCAAGTTCCTCCTGCGTGAGATTGTGCCTTGCGCGAAGCTCCTTTATCCTGGTTTTCATAGGAAGGCCTCTATTCGCCTTTTGAGAGCAGGTATCTTTTTATCAGCGCCTGCGAGATGAGCATGACGAACAGCATAGCGCCACCGAACTGCACCGCGGTAAGCTTCAGGTAATCCGTGTAATCGAACCAGAAAAGGATTGCAATCGCCAGATAGCCCACCCACCACGAATAGGCCATCGCCCTGTTGTGGATGGCAACAGTCCTTTCGTCGTTTAGGACGGCGCCTTCTTTCCTCCTTTGGAACATGAGCGCCATCATGATGATGCAGACAAGCGCGGCTATGGCAAGCGCGGGCATAAGCTGCCCTTCCCCTTGGTTGAGCACCACCACGGCGGTCATCGCGACCATCACTGACGCTATCGTGAAGGGGACCTGCCTCCAGAATCTGTCTTTCATGAAAAACGACAATCCGAACATCGCCACCACGGCAAGGGCGAAAGAGAGCCTTGGGTCGACAAGCGCGGAAAGCAGCACCAATATCGCCGCCAATGCGGCAGGCAACGCATTGCGCGCGCCGTTTCCTTTTTCTTTTTGTGCCATATTTCTCACCTTTTGTTTTATAAATATAACATTTTGTTAGAATTATATAACATAAACTATTTAAGGCTTGCGCTCTTGCCTCTTTTCCCGGGCGGGAATCAATACGGGTTCCCCGCATCCTTCTGGAACTCGGACTGCATGTCAAGCCAGCTTCCGCCAGTTGATGCGGCATCGCGCTTCTTTCCGCAGCGCGCAATGTCCTCTTCCTTCCCCATCTTCTTGAAAAGCGCAATCGCCTTGTCGTAAGCGCAGCCTTCTTCGTAAGCCCCGGCGGCTTTCCCTTCCTCGCCTGCCCGGAGGTAGAGTTCGGCAGCCTTCACATAAAGCTGCCTTTTTTCAAGCGCGGCTGCGCGCAGGAGCATTGCCTGTTTTTCGTTTTCCATATTTTCGCCAAGCAGTATGCTGCAACACGTTTTTTAAACACTTCTGGACACATTTTTCCTCTGCGGAATGGTGCTTTGATGGAACATAAGCAAGCAATAGCTCCAGGTATGCGGGCAGCCATCGGATCAAAATCCATGCAAAAGCGCCCCTCGTTTGCCGCGCTTGCCCGCAACCGCCTGCGCGTTCTTTTCAAAGACGAGAATTGGCTTTACCGTGACTATGGGGCATTGGTGGAAAAGAGGGCGGCAAAATCCGGCGCGCTTCTTGCCGAAGCGAAAAAAGAAGCGGCCGGGCAGATTGGGGCGGAGCATCCGGACTATTATTGCCTCTCCCTTGCGCGGAACAAGGCGCTCAAGGCTGCCGCGCTTGACAAATACAACTGCGAAGCCCTTCTCCTTGCCGGGGAGTGGAGCACGTTTCTCGGAGACAGCGAGCAGGATGCCAGGCTGAAAGAAAAGGAATATGGTATCGCCAGGCGGTGCTTTGTGCTCGCCCCAATGGCGCTGGGCGATGTCGAAGGGAGAGACCCGAAAACGCTTGCCGGGATTTTCATCTCGCTTTACAATCTCAGCATGAAAACCGGCAATCTGGAATATGCAGAAGGGAACCTCTGGTGCGCCTTTTTCCACCTGTTCGACGCCATAGTGAAGAACAAGGGCGACCCTGCCCTTTCCTTCGAGCTTCTTGGCAGGCTGCAGCCATTGCGCGCGGAATTCCAGGGGATATTCGCGCAGGACAAGCCTTTTGACGAGGCGGAAGCCATAAGCCGGATTCCAAAAATCCTGCTGAATGGGGACCGCGACAGGAACACCGAGATTCTGATGGGCCATGCAAGAGAGCAGCATGCCCTCAGGCTCGAGAATAGGGCATATTATCCCGCTGCCGCCTCGCTGCACGCAACCAAGGCAATGGAGGCTGGCCCCGAAAGCCAGGTTCTCCACGCCCTCCTTGGCGAGGCAATGCTGCTGCAAGGCAAGCCTCGCGATGCGTTTTTTGCCTACCTTGATGCCGCCATCCTGCATGCCAAGGCAGGCAAAGGAGGCGATTTCAGCCTTGACAGCTCCCCGTTCCATAAAAAGCTGGCCGAATGCGCCATCGAATATGACGGGGCAATCGCGGATTCGCAGGATTCTAGGGAAAACGCCTTGCGGGCTTCTCGTGCATGGGCAAGGCACATCTCAGGGCAGAACTTCGAGGCCAGGGTGGCATTTGGCGATTTGCTGTCCCGCGTCCCCAAATCAAGGCTGGCAAATGAATGGCTGGGCGAAACCCGCAAGAAAGGGCCAGCTCCAATGGACGCATCAGCGGTTTTCAACGGAAAGCAGTCCGCTTACATATAGTGCGGGGGGCGCAAAACCCCTTTTGGCCTGGCTTCTTCTACTGTCAAATCCTGCAAATCCGCTGGAAAATCTTTCCGAAAGGCAGAAAGGCGTATCCAAGTATTGTCGCAAGAACGAACACCGCCAGGAGGTTGGCAAAGATGAAATCCGA
>CAYWFJ010000025.1:0-12177 GCA_964458205.1 Microcaldota archaeon
AGGGCGAGGCCGGCACGCCGTTGGTCAGCAGCCCGCGGGAGATGTTGATCATGTCAAAGCTGTTCCAGGTGCGGCCCTGCGCATAGTAGTAGGTGCCCCGCTCGTCTGCGGGATGGTCAAAAAGAAGCAGAGCGCCGAAAAGGCCGCTGCCGCAGGGGACTGGAAAAAGAGCGATATTGCTAAGCAGAAGAAACCGCCAGCCACCGACAGCACGGTGTAAAGCCGGTTTTCGCCACCCACATTCAGCATTTCTCCGCTTAGGTTTAAAATTTTCCCTGCGCTCTTGGTCTAGGTGAGCATCATGCGAACACTTGACAATTACAATTTCAATGGCAAGACGGCATTCGTGCGCGTTGACCTGAACTGCCCGGTGGATGAAAAAACCCTTCTTGTGGAGCCGAGCGAGCGGATATCCGGGCACGCAAAAACGGTTTCCGAGCTTTCCGGCCTGGGCGCAAAGGTGGTGGTTCTTGCGCACCAGGGAAGGAAGGGCGACTTTGACTGCATCTCCCTTTCCCAGCACGCGCTCCTGCTCGGCTCCGAGGTAAAAAAACCAGTAAAGTTCGTGGATGACACCTGCGGCAAGAAGGCGAAATCCGCAATCTCGGCGCTAAAAAACGGGGAAATACTCCTTCTTGAAAACGTCCGCTTCCAAGACGACGAAACAAAATACAAGACAATCGCGGAGAATGCGAACACATCGCTCGTGCGGGAGCTTTCCCCCCTTTGCGACATATTCGTGCTTGACGCATTCTCGGCGGCGCACCGCGCGCAGGCGTCCATCGTGGGCTTTTGCAAAAAGCCGGTTGCTGCGGGCAGGGTGATGGAGCGCGAAATAAACGCGCTTTCCAGGCTTTCCTCCCCCTCGCATCCGATGGTTTTCCTGATGGGCGGCTCCAAGCCCGAGGACTCGGTTGGGATAATGGAAAACTGGCTTTCAGAAGGAAAAGTTGACAAGGTGCTCACCAGCGGGGTGCTAGGCGAGCTTTTCATCCTTGCGTCGGGGCAGGAGCTTGGGAAAACACTGGACTATCTCAAGGAGAAAAAAACGCTCGAGTATTTGCCGACCGCAAAGGCGCTTCTTTCCAAATACGAAGGCAAAATACTGTTTCCCGAAGACGTTGCAGTCGTATCTTCCGGCAAGCGGACCGAGCTCCCTATAAGCAAGCTCCCATCCACCGAATCCATAATTGACATCGGCAAGAAAACAGCCGCGCGCTATTCTTCCGAGCTTAGGGGCGCAAAGACCATATTGGTGAACGGGCCTGCAGGCGTGTATGAGAAAAAGGAATCCGAATACGGCACAAAAACCCTCCTTTCGGCAATCGAAAATAGCTCCGCATTCTCCGTTCTGGGGGGAGGGCATACGCTTTCCGCGCTTGCAAAATTCGGGATAAAGAGGGAAAGGCTAGGCTACGTCTCCTTGGCTGGGAAAGCCCTTATCGAATACCTTTCAGGCGAGGAACTGCCCGGCGTGAAGATTCTTGGCTGATTCCGGGCGGCTGCTTTCGCGCCCATTGCAAATCACGCCCGTCCGCCCGAAGCAGATTTATAAACAAAACAAGCCATATCTTTTCATGGTGGTTCCCATGTCAGTCATCAACAGGCCGGCTACCCAAGATACCCACGATGCAGGGCAGTTCTCCGCTTTTGAGCGGCAATTATACAGCGCGCTATCAAGCATAACTCCTCAGAACACGCTTTCAAAATATGCGGAAATAATGACTCTCGTCAATACTGCCTATAATTCAGCCAGCAAAACGCCGCAGGATGTTGCCATTTGCAAAATGCTGGTGCAGATGCTTGATTCCAACCATTCGTTCAACACAGATCCGGCATTCATCCGCATGAAGGGAGCCATACTTTCTGAAAACACATCGCCTGACGACCTGATGGCAGCAAACAATTTCATCAACGCCTGCCTGTTCTCAAGAAACCTCGCAGCCGCGCCGTCCAAAAACCAGGAGCAGGTCCGGGCGCTCACCTCCATCCTGAACGAGGCGTCCATCGAGTCCCAGCGGAAAGGGATTTCGGACAAGTGGCGCATGGCTTTCAACACCCAGGCGGATGCGGAAGCGTTCCTCGGGCTGCTGCGCAACGGATTTCCGGGCATGCAGCTTTTCTCATACGAAATACTCCGGAATCCACGCTGGCCGGAAGGCGCCCCATTCGCGCTTGATGTCTGCTTCAGCAAAGCCCACAATTTTGTTCCAGGCAGCAATTTTGCGCAGCCACCCGCCAGCACGCACTTCACCAATCCGGTTGCGGCACCTGCCTCCATCAACCAGACTGAGATGTCCGCGATAGTCTCCACAACCCCAGTTGACCCGATAGACGTTCCAGCTCAAATCACTACCGCCATCTCCCTTCCAAAGACAGGGGACAAGACCACCAGCACAGGCACGGGAACGCAGAGCTATCTTTCCGGAAGCCAGGTTTTCTACACGCCTTATTTCGAGCCCCTAAACGAGAGCGACAATGCCGCGCTTTTCCTCATCTCTGCAGTATACAACCGGGCAATGAGCATGGGCTTTGACGCAAGTTCGCTCAACGGCGCAACTAGCGCGCGCTCATGCAAGGACAAGCTGCGCGAATTCCTCCTAAGCGAGGCAGGGCAGAGTTTCATAACTGCCATAGGCGGAACCATGGATGTCACAGGGTGGGCAAGCCAGGAGGCGATTTTCCACGGCTCGGTCAGCGACTGCGCCTATTGGAAATCCCAATTCACCTCCAATTTGGGGGTTGCAAGGGACCGCGCCAACCGCATGACAACACTCATAGCAGAGGTAAACCGCGGCATGCCGGAAGGCAAAGCAAAACTTTCGGTCAATGCGATTGGAAAGGTGTATTTCTACCAGGTGCTATCCCCCCAGCTTGTCGCCAAAATGAAAACCGAAGGCTACGACCTAAGCCAGCTTGGCTACAGCGCGGAAAGCTCGCAGCAGCACCTCAACGAGTTCATGGGGTATCTCCGGGCAAACTACCCGGCAACTTACAATCGCATGATGGTGGAGGCTGCCCGGCTGGATGGAGCAAACTACTCCATAGCAAACACCCGCAAATTCATGGATTTCATGGTCAACCGAAGCGAGCGCACCAACCTTGCGAAAAGCAAGGTGATTGCGGGGATAACCGAAGCCATACTTTATTCAGGGGACGCATCCTCATCGGTCAGCAGGGGCTTCACGGTCACTTCCTCAAACCCCCTCTCAATCACCGCAACAATCACTAAAGTTGACAGCGCAGCGGGGATTGCGAAGGTGCGCCCGGCTCTGGCTTCAAGCAGCGTGCAGCTGCCCGCGGACGGGCAAACCGTTGCAATCGAAGCATCATTCCAACGGACAGGGGAAACCGCGCCCACGCCCATTCCAAGCAGCCAGATTCGCTTTGAAGACGGGCAATTCATGGTCCCTATCCCGCAAAACACCGCAGGCAAGCTGTTTGCGAACATCAGGGCAGTCTCAAGCGGAATCGACTCCGGCGCGGTCTGGCAGACGATTGAGGTTGAGGCGCCGGCTAGACTAGCCCCTCCGCCGGAGCCAGTGCGGGTAACAAAGATGTCCAACGTTCCGCTTCAACCAACAATATCGAATTTCAGCCCAACCGCGGCATTTGCTTCATTCAAATTGCCCGGGCGCATAGTAGTGTCAGATGATACAATCGAAGCGTTTGGAAGCGAACAGGCTGCAAGAGCACTAGAGGGCATAATCTCATCCATACAAAACAGCCCCAACGGCGCGGCGCTGGTGTCGTATTACGAAAGGCTGTATTCGTGGATTAACCAGTATGGCTCTGCACTGGAAAGCCAAATCCAACCTGGAAAATATGACGAATTTATTGCCGCATTCCGTGCGGGGGATTTTGCCGCAGCAAGGGCGTTTGTACTTCCTAACAGTCCGCTTTACAACTCCATCAACTTCGATTCAAACTCCAGCAGCAAGCTCATCCGGCTTTCAAGAGCCGATCTTTTGCGGCTTACCAAGCGCAGCTTCGAAACCCGTGCAGATGTCACATTCAATCTCACTAGCCCTAGGCTGGTCAAGACAGTCAGCAGTTCCGGCTACGATGAGCTTGCAGCATACGGTTTCACGAATGAACAATTGGCCGGGTTGACACCTAGGAGAAGCATAAGGGCAACCAGCAGTAGCAAGTCCTACGCCGCGGTTAAAAACAGCCAAGGCGACGTTTCAGTCTATGAAATACCATCCTTGACCGGGGCGTTGAACGTATATATCCGGGAAAATGGCTACCTTCTTATAACTGGGGACAATGTGAATGTCGCCACTGCCGGCGCAACACTCCTTTGCAGGATTCCTCTTGCGGGCGGGCTCAGGGTGGAACCGCGGCTGGATGCAGCATTCCAGCACAGTTTCCTCTCAGAAGGGCAGAACATTGCAATAACAGACTACCCAGCATCCGACTCGCTAATCATCACCCCTGGCGCAAGGATACAATATGATCTCAATCAGCACTTCGGGGCATACCTTGAGGGCATTCTTGCTGCAACATTCAACAAGAACAGCCGCGCATCCATTGATCCCGGCGCTGTTGCCGGGCTGAGGGCAACACTATGGAAGGGCAGCGATGCGAACATCTACGCAAACCTGGACGTTCTTGGCTTTGGCCTGCGCCAGCATCTTTTGGAACAGGACCAGACGTTTGTCAAGGAGATTTCTCTCACTGCGGGCGTCGAGGCGCCATACAAGGTCAATGTCGAAGGCTACCGGCCGCTCACTTTCAGGGGAGGGTTTGGCATAAGGTTCTAGGTGACTTAGGTGAATTTTTCAGGAAAACACATATTGGCCGCCTTTTTCCTGGCGCTGCTATCAATATCCTTATACGCAACTCCTTTCAGCGTGAATTTCACATATGGCACAACGGCAATCCGATACTGGCATACGGATATTGATGCAACGCCATCATTCAATTCAGCAGGGGTATATTGCACAGGTTCCCAAATCGCCCCCTTTTCCATGCCTTCCCCCATATGGTATGCTTCAGAATACGATGCCTTGCTTGCCAACAGTGCCACTGAAAATGCCTGCCCTATAGCGTCAACAATTTCCAATCCAAACAGGCTGATTGGCTGGGTTGGCTCAAATGCTTATTCGTCAATAGAAGGGCATTCGGATTATTTTGGCACACCCGGAAGCATCACTACTTTTGCCGATTCCCTTGGGGCAGCCCCCTCCAGCCCCCTAACCGAGGAAAAATCAAAATTGAGAAATCTTACATCGGGCGCACCCATGGTTGTCAACGGCAACCAGTTCTTCAGGGCGGATTCCGGGCTGTTTTGCAAGGGAGCCACCCAGATAACATCATCAAATCCAGCTTACACGACAACACCATTGACTTATCTTGGCACCAGCCCTTCCACGACCCTGCTCCTTAGCATACCGGGCACATTTACCATGAGCTCATCAATCCGCATCGATGGTTGCACTGCCGCAGTCAGAATCCCCCTCTCAGGCGCATGCACGTCCGATTTAGGCTATCTTTACCGCAATCAATCCGCATGGCCACATACATTCACGAGCGCCCCAGTGACAATCAGGGTCAAGAATCCATTCATCTGCCAGCTATCGTCCCAGTCAGGGAGCTATCTTCCCGTCCCAGCTGCTCCTGGCGGGAACCTTTCATTCGCCTTTTCGCTTGTGAATGGCGGCGACCTTCCGCTTAGCATCCTTTCCACTTCAAACATTTCTCTGGCAGGAAGCCCATTCACAAATCTTCAGATAACGAACGCATTCCCAATCAGCGTGCCCATGAACGGGGCGGTTGCAATAACTGGCAGCGTGACTGCCCCGGCCGCCCCCGGAACCTATCCGCTCAATATCAGGATACAGTCCCAAACTGCCACGCAGGATTGCGACGGGCAGGTGAAAACCTGCAACAACGAGTCTCTGCAAATAGTCAACGTGGTTGTAACGCCCCCGCCAATTCTCTGTTCCCTCTCCTTCCCTGCGGGCGATTCTGCGTTCCTCCCTGGCGAATCCGCAGCCGTGCGCGCCTCCTGCACGCAGGGAGGCGCCCCTGCAAACTGCCCGGCGCTTGCCTGGTCGCAAAATGCGGTGGGCGGCTCGGTTTCCCCCGGCTCGACTTCCGCAGGGGCAAATCCGCAAACTACCCTTTCAATCGCCTCCTCAGCGCCCTACCCCCAAGCCGGAAGGACGGTCAACGCCACCAACGGAACAGTGGTCTGCACCCAGCTTCCTTTCTCAGTGGTATCCCCGGGCATTTCAATAGACTGCGGCTTCCTCAACCACAACGGGACATTCTTCCCCGGGGAAACAGCGATTTTCCAGGCAAGCTGCACGGTGGCGGGTGTGCCAAACAGCATCTGCCCCCCTCTTAACTGGACCACCAGCATCGCCCAGGCAAGCATGGCCCCGCCGCAGACAGCGCAAGGCTCATCTCCCCGCTCCAGCAATTTCACCACCACGTCATCCACTCCCGCGCCGCAAGCCGGCAGTGTTGCTGTCAAATGCGCCAATCCGGCACAGTGCAGCGCGAACTGCAGCGCGCCTGCCAACATGGCCCCCTATCCGGACCATCTGGCCTGCCGCCTGATGGACCACCACAGCAGCATATTCGCCCCAAACGACAGCTCGCGTGTGCAGGGGATATGCACCTACCTTGATGCGGGAAACAACATCACGACGCAATGCCCTCCGCTTCACTGGTCCACCAACATAACCGGCGGCAGCCTCAATCCTGAAAATACGGTGCAGATGGCCAACCCAATCACCAATTTCACCACCACAAACGCCCCGGTGAACCAGTCGGGTTACATCGACGCGCATTCCACCCTGCTCGGCTTCCCGCCGCTCGCCTGCGACCCGTCAATATCCGCAAGCGTGATGGACGTGGGGGTGGACTATGTGGTTTCAAAGATAACGGTCTCCAAGCCAATTTTCCAGCTTGGCGAATCTTTCAGCCTGGGCGTTTTTGCCAAGAATATCGGCAGCAGGAACGCCACCAATTACACCTACACCGAGCTCTCCGGCGACTGCGGCATAAGCCCCTATCACCTAAGGCCGCTTAATGCCGGCGAGGAGCTGGCAAGCGGCGTTTTCCCCTGCACCTGCTCAACCCCTGGCCTTAACAGGATAGTTGCAAGAGCCAACATCAACTTGGACCAGGGCGAGACAGACTACCAGAACAACAACCTCACGAGCTTTTTCTATTGCGGCATGCCTTTTGCCCCGTTATGCCCGGACTATGTCTGATTGCCCGGTTGCTGTTTTAAACGTGAAATCCTCCATTCTCACACCAAACATTATAACTAATGACCACAATTAACTCCTGTTATGCCAGGCATATTCGACCTTCCCTTCCAAAAAAAGGAAACACCATCCCCAGCGCCTGCAACGCCTGCGCCATCTTCGGAAGGCAAGGAGCCGCTAATCCAGCTTTACCGGCTTATCATTGACCGCTACCGCGACACCATAGAGGAACGCGAAACAAAATCGGTCTCCGACCTCCAGCGCATGGTCCAGCCAAGGGACGAAATAATCCTGAAACTGCGCGATTCGATAACCGAAGGCTTCCACCCTTACGTTTACGAGGAGCATTTCCTGCAGGCGGCCGAATCTTCATTTGCAATGGTCTCATCCTTCCGGACCGTCTCCTCCCCGGTTTCATTCTGGCTCACATTCGCCGAAATGCAATCCCTTTCCGCAGGCGAGGAGATAGACAAGTCCATATTCCTCTGCTCCCTTCTCCGCTCGCTCGGTTCGGAGAACGCGAAAGTGTTCGTGACCGACCCAAAATCCGCACAGGTGCTTTTCCAGTTCAACGCGAAAAGCTTCATCGCGGACTGCGAAAATCCGAAAATAACGGAAAAGGCAAGCGGCGCAGAGGCGCTTTCCTCCCTCAAGGGCAAGCTTCTTTATTCTTTCAATGACAAGGAGTATGAGGATTTCCAGGAGGATGGCGCATAAGGCAAGGGAAGATGGCGCGCAATCAAGATGGTGGTTTTTTGGGCGATAATGCACGGCACGTTGACCGGAAGGTCATATGGGTATGGATGGCGCCAACCGCGATAGCGCTATTCATAATCTGGCTCCTATGCTCATTAGCCTACCTTTTCATGCCAGCAGACGTAACGATATTGGGCTTGCACAAGATGGTGTTTCCAATGGCACTCTTCCTCCTAATCGCAGCCGCAGCGGGCATCCCCCTCTATGCATGGTTTTATCTCACCTACGACCGGCTCACATTCGAGCTTGCCGAAAACGACCTGGTGCTGCGGGAAGGCGTGCTGACCCGCAAATCGACGGTCATACCTTATGAAAAGATAGAGGACCTCTCAAGCGAGCGCACGCTTTTCGAGCGGATGCTCGGGCTTGCGACAATCGAGGTGGAGACCGCCGGCCGCTCGCATCCGGGCTCCGAGATGGTGATACCCGGGATTTCAAACAAGGATGAGCTCATCTCCGAACTTCTGATGATTGTCAATGCGAAAAAGGCAAAGGCGCCAAGCGAGCCTGGGAAGCCCAGTTCCGAGCAGCTCCTCGCCGACATCCTGAAAGAGTTAAAAACGCTTTCATCCAAATTCGACACCTTCGTGTCAAAGGCAGGGGGGCAGCGGGAAGCCGGGATAAGCGGCGCGGACGCTTTCAAGAATTTCCGCAGGAAATAATCTGGTGGTTTCATGACGAATCTCAACAAATTCGAGCTTGCGCGCATAATCGGCGCACGCGCTCTCCAGCTCTCATACGGCGCGCCGCCTTTGGTGGAAGTCGCGCAGAACCAGTCCTGTGTCGAAGTTGCAAGGCACGAGCTGGACGTGGGCATAATCCCGCTTGTCGTGATGCGCCAGGGCTGAAACGGCAATTGCCTCTTAAGCGGGCGAAGAGCTGCCTTGGAAAAGCTATCAGCTTACTGGCAAGCTCAGAAAAGGCATCCGGGGCCCGGCGCCGGTTCTTCAGGCTATTCCGTGAATTCAAGGAGCTTCTTCTGCTTCTCCTCGCGCAGTGTCGACCATTTCGTCCTAAGATACGGGAGAAGCGCGGGGTATTTTTCCCGCTCGGCAATATACCTTTGCGTAATCGGGTCGGAGGTGTATCCGGAATTGAAGTCTATCCCCACTTCCTTTTTTATCTTCCCGATTTCCCTGTCCCTGGTGACCTTCGCGATTATCGAGGCTGCGCCCACCAGCACATACATGTCGTCGGCCCTGTTCGCGCTCACGATTTTCGTCTTGGTCCTAAGGTACTTCTCCACCCTTTTTGAGAATTTCAACGGGACATTGTCCGGCGAGTCCAGGTAAGCGGTTGCTCCCGGGAGGGAAAGCGAGTCTATCGCATGCGCGATTTTTATCGCCTCAATCTCGTTGAGGTTGTGCCTGTCCATCAGCGTGTTGAGCTCGGATGCCGCCACCTTCACGGTCGTGTACCTGCAAAGCCTTGCGACTTGCGGGTAAAGCCGCTCCCGCTGCAGGGGCGACAGCTTTTTCGAGTCCCGCACCCCGAGTTCCTTGAGCTTGTACTCGTCCAGCGGGTTAATCGCGGCTGCGCAGATTACCATCGGGCCTATTATGCAGCCCCTTCCTGCCTCGTCAACGCCAATAATCATCAGAAAACACCCTGGTTTTTCCGCATCCGGCTGCCCGCAGCAAGCGGCTTGCTAAAAGACCGCCACATCCATCAAGCCCTGTCCCGCTCAATCATCCGCAACTTCGATGTCTTTGACCACTACCGAGTCTTCCTTTGCGCTTTCCTTCATGTCTATGCTGGCATCCGGGAAACGCCTGTGCAATATCCCGGCAAGCTTGACTTTCGAAACCGAAAGGCTGCGCCCTATCTCAAGCCGTATTTTCGTTATCCGCAGCTTTCCCGCCGCGTGCCTTATTGTGGTTTCTATCTCATCAGCAACCTTGCAGCTTTCCTTGCCGTCCGCCTCGTTTACGGTCGTCGACTCGCATTCGGCAGCCTCCCCTTCCCGCTGCCCGGGCAGGGCTTCGCCTTCCGCACCGCCATAGCCAACGCCGCTTTCATCCATGCTCCGAATCCTCCGACAAGGCTTATAAAATAAGTGAAAAGAGGGCTAGAATTCCGTCAGCCTGCGCTGGAGCAGTATCTTGCTTCTCGCAACATATTCCTTCAGCGGTATCGAGAGTTTTTCTGATAGGTAGCCTAGCGCATCCTCCTTCCCCGAAAACCGCGCGGGACCGTTCAAAAAGGCATGCCGGACGTTCTCGCGCACCTCCCAAACCCCGACCGGGACGGAGTAATTTGCGCCGATTTCCCTGAAGACAATCGCGCGCGCCTGCCGCCTGATTTTATATAGCGCCTCGCAGACTGAAAAGCGCGCGGCGTAATAGCCTCCTCCCTGCCTCTCAGCGTAGCCGCTTCTTCCAAAGAACGGCTCATGTTCCTCGGACATGTTCACCCTGCCGTCGCATTTCCAATCCGCCCAGGAAGCATGCGCGAATTTTATGCCATCCGCCCCTGCCCGTTTCCTCTTCCGCTCCTCAAGCTCGGGGGTAAGAAGCGCCTCGAACTGCTCATATTCCCACCCTCCTGGGAGCAGGAGGACGAAAAATCGGTTGTCAAGGTATTCATTCGAATAAACCCGCACTTCCTCAAGCTCGCGGCAGTCGCGGACAGATTCCATGAAGCGCTTTGCCGCCATGTCGTCGGTTGCGGTAATCGCCCATTTGGTCGGCACAAGCTTCCTGCCTCCCCTCCTCCCGAGTATGCCCGCCATCAGGAGCTTGGAAAGATAATGCACATCAAAGCCTGAGACCAGAAGCTCCCGAAGCGCGTCTTGCGCAGGCGCGCTTTCGTTATAAAGCTCGTCCACCCTCTTGGGTATTGCCGGGTTGTCCGCAATGAAGAACCGCTCGATTGGGGCGGATGCGCCAACAGGATGCGCAACATCATCAAGCTCAAGGCGGAACTCGGGTGTCTTGGCAAAGCGTGCCTCCACATCGACAGGCTTTATGCTCATCACCGCTTCCTGCGAGGCCTCAAGCATCCTGCCTGTGGCCGCCTTGACGCTTCCGCGCCGCATCCCCCGCACCATGCTGGCCCGGCTTTCGATTATTTTCTCAAGGGCCATCCCGTACATGTTCGACGGGTCGTCCTCCACGTGCTCTGCAGACACCATTGGCCCCCAGTACACGTTCGGATAGAAGCTGTGCCCCACGAACATGCCTGGAGGGGTGGGGCCGAACATCTCCTGCTTGAGGCTGGGGGCGAGCCTTGCCCTTATCTCAAGTGCGGCATTGTGCGGGCACCACACGCGCCCGGATTTTTTGCACCTGTCGCACAGCCGGTTCATCGATTTTTTTCAGGCACGCAAGCGTTAAAAGCGGTTTGCAGCCTATCTGCCGGCATGGGGAAAAAAAGCGAAGGCTCCGCCAATTTGCTGTTCCTGGTGGGAATCGGGGTTTCAGACGAGCAGTCCCTGACGCTTGCCGGGCTTTCCGCGCTCCAGTCCTGCGGCAAGGTCTTTGCCGAAAGCTACACCAATCTCCTCCCGGCCGGAGCCATTTCCCGGATAGAAACGCTCATCTGCAGGAAAATCGAGATGCTCACGCGCGAGCAGGTTGAGGGGGAGAAGCCCATCTTGGAATCCGCGCTCCTGCGGCCGACCGCGCTCCTGGTGGCCGGCGACCCGATGATTGCAACAACGCACGTGTCGCTTCTCCTTTCCGCGAAAAAGCGCGGCATCAGCACGTCAGTAATCCACTCGTCTTCCATATTAAGCGCGGCAATCGGGGAATCGGGCCTACAGGCATACAAGTTCGGAAAGACGGCTACGCTTGCATACTGGCGCGAAAACTACTCCCCGCTTTCATCCTATGAGGTGGCCGTAGAGAATTCCTCGCGCGGCGCGCACACGCTTCTCCTTCTGGACATAGACGAGGCGCTCGGGCCGATGCCCCCTTCAATCGCGGCAAAGACGCTTTTGAAAATGGAAGACGCGGCAAAATCAGGCATTTTCACAAACGAGACAAAACTGGTGCTCTTATCCGCAATTGGAAGGGAAGGGCAAACCGTCCGCTATTGCAGCATTTCCGAGCTCGCAGGCGGAGCGCATGATTCCGCGCTTCCAGCCGTGCTCATCCTGCCGGCAAAGCTCCATTTCCTCGAAGAGGAGTTCCTCCGGTCGCTTTAGTTGCCTAGGCGCGGGAAACCCAATGCCTTCAGGCATTGGATGAAAGCG
>CAYWFJ010000026.1:0-10942 GCA_964458205.1 Microcaldota archaeon
TCTCCCGCTGCCCGCCCGACAGCTGGTTCGGGTAGTGATGGAGCCGCTCGCCCATGTCTATCCCTTCCAATATCCCGGTCGCCCTTTTCTCGGATTCCTTCTTGTCCTCCTCATATATTGTGGCCGGAAGGGTGACGTTTTCAAGCACGGTGCGGCTCGGTATCCGGTTGACCATTTGGAAAATGAACCCTCTTTTTTTCCCGCGAAGGTAGGCAAGCTCCTTCTCGGACAGCCTGGTGCTGTCCGTTCCGTCAAGCATTATCCTGCCGCAGGACGGGATGTCCAAAAGGCCGAGCATGTTAAGGAGCGTGCTCTTGCCGCTTCCCGATGGGCCGATTATGCCTATGAATTCCCCCCTCCGTATCTCAAGGTCAACCTTGTTCAGCGCGTAAAGCGACTCCTCGCCCATCTTGTAGACCTTGCAGACGCCCTCGAGCTTCATCACCACGTCGCTTTTTTTCGCACCGGAGCCGCGGTTATGGGCCCAGCCAGAAGCAGGTGGATTGTTGTGGGACTTGGTCATCGAGACATCTCCTTTAGGAACTCGCCTATCAGCCCGTTGAACATCTCCTTTCCATTTGCAAGCTCTTTTTTGCCTTTAGGCGCAAGCACATACACTTTGCGCACCCTCTTCCCATCCATCTTTTCCTTTTGAGTTATAAGCCCGTCTGCGAGCATTCCGTTCAATATCGGATAAAGCCTGCTTGCGCTTACTGCATGCCCATCCTCACGCATCATCTTTATTATCTGGTAGCCGTGGGCCTCCTTTTTCTCTATCAGCCATAGGAAAAAGAGGTTCAGCCTTTGCCTCATTATCGGCGGCATGCAATTCATATGTCCATTTTTGGATATATCCGATTTCACATATTTATTCTTTATGATACGTTTATATTGCTTCCTTTCACGCCTGCCTGCGCCTATCCCGCCATTCTGGCGGATTGCTTAAATTCCTTGCCTTCGAACGGTCCGCATGGGCAATTTCCCTATGAAGCAAGAAAAAATTGCCCAGCTCCTTGATTTCATCCTCTCCCCCAAGCAGGGGGAGCGGCTCCTTTTCATCACGGACTATCCGCAAGGCGCACCAGACCCCAGGCGCTTGGGGCGGCAGGCGCTCCTCTCGCGCTGGCACTCCGCCGCCTCGCTTCTGGCAAAACAAAAAGGCTTCATTCTCCTCCCTTTGGTGAAATACCCCGAAACCGGCAAGAACAACGCCGACCTTCCCACAACCGCGTCCACCGGGGGAGGCGGGCATGTGGACAAGCTGCCTGAGCTGATAGCAAGCTCGAACATGGTTGTCGCAATGACTGAGTACTCCGCAACCGCGCCGCTTCGGAACATCGCCTCCCGCGCACCCTCTCTCCGTGCCGTGAGCATGCCGGGTGTTACATCGGACATGGAAGGCGCAATGTCAGCGGACTACGCAAGGATTGCCGAGCGCGGCAGGAAGCTTTTGGCAGTTGTCGGGGCGGCATCCGGCTTTGAAATACTCTTCAGCGGCAGCAGCCTTCCCCAAAACACTAAGCTATACATAGACGCGCGAGCGAACCACTGGATTCCCGATTTCGGCACCTGCAGGGAAAAGGGCGAATGCATCAATTTCCCCTCGGGCGAGATTTTCGCCCCGCCCTATGAAGGTATTACTCATGAGGGCAGGCGCGAATTCGGCGACTCGCAAACCCAGGGGGTCCTTCCGGTCTTTTCTCACACAGATGGCAAAATAGCATTCCTCCATATCTCCAAGAACCGCATCATCCGCGTGCAGGGAGACTCGGACGCCGCCAACAAGATAATCAACGACATAGCAAATGACGAGAATGCGGCAAACATCGCGGAGCTCGGCTTTGGCATCAACGACTGCGCGCGTTCCGACCCTCGCGTCGCAGTGCTCGAGCGCGAAAAGTCCGGTCCCCACATAGCATACGGCAGGAACGACCACTTCGGCACCCCCACCTCGCTTTCAGGGCATGTGCGCGCCAGCATCCACCAGGACATTGTTTACTCCGCAACTTCGCCGATAACCGCAACCATACACGCGGTCTACAAAAACGGCAACCGCGTGCTTGTCTGCGAGCGGGGAAAGCTGGTCGCAGTATAAGCAGATCTCCCAGCCTGTCTCCTACATTCTCTCAAGCGCCTCGATTCCAAGTAGCACGAGCGCGTTTTTCATGCAGACAAGCGCGGCTGAATTTATCGCAAGCCGCATCCCCTTTTTCTTCGCATCCTCGCACGAAATTATCGGGCAGGTATTGTAGAACTTGTTGTAAGAAGTCGCAAGCTCCAGGCAGTATTCAGCGACAATGTGCGGGCGCATGTGCTTTGCAGCCTCTTCGCAAACAAAGCCGAACACCATTATTTTCTTCAGAAGCTCCCTTTCCGCGCCATCAAGCCCGGCTGCTTTCGCGCCCTTCCCATCCCCTGCCTTTTCCAGGATTTTGTGCGCGCGGGCGTGCGCATACATTGCATAAGGGGCGCTGTCGCCCTCAAGCGAGAGCGCGTCATCCCACCTGAAAGTTATCTTCTTTTCAGGGGTTGTCTTGATGAACGAGAAGCGTATTGCGGCAGAGGCGACGGATGCGGCAATCTTCTTCCGCTCCTCGCCTCTCACATCCTCTTTTATCTTCCCTTCCGCCCTCTTCACTCCCTCTTCGTAAAGCTCATCCGTGGTAAAGCCCAGCCAGGTGCCTTCCCTTCCGGAGAATTTCGCGTCCTCGAGCCCCACATGCTCATATGAAACATGCACCGAGCTTTCCGCTTCCTTTCCGTATCCCATTGTTTTGAGTATCTCCTTGATTACCTTCTGCGGGTACGCCTGCTCCATCCCGATTACGTTTAGCACCCTATTTGCCTTCCCATATTTCCCTTTGCTGCCCTTCTTAGAGCTCATGAAGCACTCCTTGCCATTCGGCTGCTTCATGAATTTTTCATAGTTGAACTCCCCTTTCAACAGACCAAACTTCCACAATTGGAAAATGACGTCCTTGCCGGTGTAAGTGGCTGTCCCATCGCTTCTGATAAGCACCTTGTCCGGGCTTTCCATTCCCCCGAACTCCCCGCCTGTCATCTTGGCGACAAGGCAGCCGGCATTCTTCCCTTCGGTCTCTTTCACAATCGCAGGGCTTTCCTTCAGCAGCTTCATTCCTTCATCAAAAATAACCCTTACAATGTCAGACTCAAAAATAAGCAAATCATGGTAAATGGAAAACTTGAATGCGGTCTCGTACTGCGCGGCAACGCACTTCTCCACAAGCTTCCGACACCCGTGCGCCTCCTCCCCTTCCCCCTCTTCCATCTTTTTGAGAAGCTCCCGCACCTCCCCTTTTACTTTCTCATCGGTTTCAAACCTCTTGGACACTTCCACATACTGCTCTCCCAGCGCCAGGTCAAGCTTCTTTTCAGGCAGCTTCCCAAGATTTTTGGTCCCCCAGAAGCTTTGCGCCACCTGCAAGCCCAAGTCATCGATATAGTCCGTCCTCTCGACAGTCTCGCCAGAAAACTCCATTATCCTTGCAACCGAGTCCCCCAGAAGCGCGTTTCTTAAGTGGCCGATATGCCATGGCTTGTTCGGGTTCACGGACGGGAATTCCACAATGGTTTTCCTGCCCGTTGCCTTGCTGCTGCCATATGCCGCGCCCTCCTCTTTCACTTTCAAAATAAGCTCGGAGTAAAACGAGTCGGAAAGCATGAAATTGACGTAGGGCCCCTCCGCCTTTGCCGCCTCCACCCAGGAGGGCAGTTTAACCTTGCCTGCAAGCTCGGAAGCAATGGCAACCGGGCTCTTCCTTTCCCTCTTGGCAAGCGAGAAAGAGAGCGACGTGGCAACATCCCCAAACTGCCCCTTGGGCAATTCGATGGACTTGAGCGTCTCCTCAAGGGGCACTCCCGCCGCATCCGAGAGCGCAGTTGCAAGCTTGACTTTCAGCAGGAAGAACATGATTCAATGAAGGTATGAAAAGTTAATATACCGCATTCCCGCAAGCGCGTCCTCTAAGGGTGGAAAAAGAAAAACAAAGAAAAAGGAAAAAGAAGAGAACCTGCAAATTTGTAGGCACTTCAGAGTTCAGCGTTCTTAACGGCTTTCTTCACATTTCTGCGTATGGAAAGTCTGTTAAGTACGGGCGTTACCAATATTCCCAATGCGGCAAACGGAGTTTCAAGCACAGCCGTGAAAAACAGCGCCATGCCGCCCCACGCGTATTTGGCGGGGTGCTCAATTATGCCCATATATCCTATCGCAAAGGACGAAGCCCACAGGGTAACCGAGCCTATCACCGTCTGGTAAAGCCTAAAGATATTGTTTAAGTTAACCTCTTTGAACGCTTCTAACACAGCATTTGACTTCTTTTCAAGAACGCCTGCAACTTTGAGTATGCGTGCACTTGGCGCGACAAGTCCTGATAGCACGCCGCCTTGCGAAACGGTCTGGGTGGTGAAGTTGCCTGAAAGCGAGTGGAAGAACGAATACGCAAACCATGCGCCTTTTGTCATAGACAGTGAAAGCGCGTTAAGTGTGGACGAAACTGCGCCTCCCAAAAGACCCCATTTGAGAGCGTGCGATGAAGCGTGTTCCTGTTTTGCCTGTTCTCTTCCTTCCCCTTTCGGTCCGGTGTTTACCGAGCCTGAAAGAAGATCCGCAACTCCATTTATTGCGTTTGCAAGCACTTCGCCGAATACAGCGACCGTTATCCCGACCCACATGGCGCCTTCACCGAATTTCTCAAGCCCCATCTGGACGACTTTGACAACTCCCAAGCCTGCAAGTATGAGTAAAAGGGATTCCTTGAGGGTCGCAAGATTCTGAAGATAGAACCTATTCGGTATCATTTTACTTGAATATGCCTTCCTCACATCATCCATTACTTTGCCTATTTCCTTTATGAGAGGAACATTTTCAAGTCTGATTATTTGAACTTTCTTTTGATATATTGTGGTCTTTTCTATGTGCTCTGCGCTGATTTCTCGTACAGTAAGCATCGAAGTCCAAATCTTTTCCTTTATATATGCAAGGCATTCTTCAGCATACTTTCTTGCACCTGGGTTGTGTGATTCAAGGATTCCGTTCAGCTCTTTCATCACTTTCTCCAACTTTGATTCCAGTTTTGTCGTGTCTTTTCCTTTTATTTTTGCATCCGCAATCCTGCTTTCAAGGCGGGATATCCTTGGCTGAAATTCGCTTTTCACAGCATTTGCATCAAAATCAGGCAGCTTGTAGTTTTGGTCATTAAGCGCCCTTTTGTACCAGTATCCATAAAGTCCGCCAAACCAATCTGTTACTCCATGGAGCTTGTAATAGAATTCTGAGGATATTCTATTTTTCGTGTCAAGCACCATTACTTTGTCGAAGACGACATTCTCTTTGCCAACCGCATCGACAACCTTTGCGTAAATTTCGCAGCTGTTTTTTCCATTGTAGGTGCTCATGATTCCCGGAAGCTTCTCGTCAACAACTGCTTGGTTTTTTGCAACAACTTGCTCGACGAAAAACATCCTCGCTCTCTCTTGAAGAGTTGTTGAATTGGCGAAAACAGTCTCCATTGCGGAAACATCGCTTCCCATGGTTTTTAAGGGGTTCTTTCCGCGGCTTACGATAGCGTCTATCTGGTCGTAATGCACAAGGAACCTCAGGCTCCTAATTTTGCGGTCGAATGTCATAACGTCTTTTTTAACAAGTTCGTAATCATTGCGCCCAAGCGTATTTTCAAGCACAGTCATGGGGGTTCCGCTTGGATCAATGTAAGTTCCATCGCAGTTTGCGTTTTTTGCACCTGCGGAATTTATCGCAGTTCCTATGCTTTTTAAGTCGACTACGTATGAAACAGCGTACTTGTGTTCCTGCGGGTGTTTTGGTTCGTCGCTAAGGCTCGTTGTTTTCTGTCCATTCCGTTTGCAATCTTTTATTATTTCAATCGTTTCTTTATGCTTTTTTGAAAACACTTTATTTACCAGGGGCCATCCTGCAACACCACGGGTTTTCACACCGACAGTGTAGTCTGTGTGCTTTGACCCTACCTTTTCCAAAGCGCCGTTGCAGGCCGCTTGTATAACGCGCAATTGTCTATTCGAAACAAATACGGATCCTCCCATTTTATCCACCCCACAATATTACATTAACTAACAGTCATATCAGTACTGTTTTTCTGATGCGAACTGTATATAAAACTAACGCAAATAAACGCAATACCACTAAATAGTTTTATAAATTCTATATACTTTATTTCTAATGGTGATGGGATGCCTCGTCTGAGAAAAGTTCAGCTTACTGGCGCTTCAACATTCATAATCTCTCTCCCCAAACCCTGGGCGCGCAAAAACAATATCGGCAGGGGTAGCGAGCTTTCAATCGAGGAGGCCGGGAGCGGAAGCCTGGTTATCCGCCAATCAGGATTTAAGCCAAAGGAGGCGCGCACCATCCTCAATATCTCAAGCGCCACCAAGATGGTCGATTTGGAGCGCGCTCTCGTGTCCGCATACCTCAATGGCTTCACATCCATTGAAATAGCCGCCTCGCACGCCCTTCCGCGCCAGATGAAGCGCGATTTGGAAGGCATCCTCAAGCGCATGACCGGCTTTGAGATAACCGAGGAAAAGCCCGAGAGACTATTGCTCCAGGATTTCTTTTCCGACAAGGCATTTTCGTTCGAGAGGACCCTTAGGCGCTGCCATTCCATTTCCATGCGCATGCAGGAGGACCTATGGCTTGCAATCGAACAGAAGGACACCACAATGCTCAAGGCTGTGCTGGAGCTTGAGACCGAAATCGACAGGCTGTCATTCCTTGCAAAACGGCAGCTTAGAAGCGCAGTCAGCCGCCCCTACCTCCTTGAAACGTTCAACTTCAAGCAAAACCAGCTGGTCGAGTATTATCTTGTCTTCGAGATGGAGGAGCGCATCTCAGACCGGCTGAGCGACAGCGCGGAGGAGCTCCTTAACATGCCGGATGCGTTCCCCTCTTCCGAGGCTACAGCCATACTCAAGGAGGCGCACGAGTTCACGCTTTCGCACCACAAGGCAGCCCTCAAGGCGTTTTTCGAAAGCGACAGCGCAGCTGCAAATCGGCTTATTGATTCGGTCAGCGAGTTCCGCCGCAAGAGGACGGAAAGGATGCGCAGGCTTCTTGCTACAAAAGGGCCGAAGTCCACAAGCTCAATCCTGATGACCCGGTTTGGTGAAGTGGCGCGCCTGTCAGGAGACGTTTGCGAGGCCGTGCTTGACATTCCATCTGAAAATCCGCTTGAGATATCCATCTAAATAGCAATCAGCCTTTTCAGGCAAGGACGGGGAATGCCACTTTCAGCCCGTTTATCATGAACTGGACGCCCACTGCGCACACCAGGAGCCCCACTATTTTTACCAGCGCAGAAACGCCCTCGTTGCCAAGCAGGTGCTGTATGTGCCTTGAGAAGCGGAGCACTATGTAATTCGCGGCGCACGCAAGGAACACGGCAACCCATAACGTAACTTCCATCCAGAAGTTCGTTGCCTGGCTGGCGAGCACCACCACCGTGGTTATGGATCCGGGGCCAGAGGTCAGAGGTATGCCAAGCGGCACAATATAGACTTGTCCGCTGTATTGGGGGGCATGCTGCGAAGCCGAAGGGAAAAGCATCCTCATGCCTATGACCAAAAGCACCATGCCGCCCGCAATCCTGAAGGCGTCTATGGTTATGTTGTATATCTGGAAAATCAGAAAGCCCGTGAGCGCGAAGAACACGAGGACAGAGAATGCCACCAGGCTGGTCCTGAAGGCTATTTTTGCCTTCTCGTCCGGCGGGTCGTTTTTCGTGAGCGAGAGGAAAAGGCCGATCGTGGAGAGCGGGTTGATTATTGCGAAAATGGATATGAATGCCGTCAAGCCGAAAGCAAGCAACTCGCCCATGTGACCACTTCGCCACTATAATATATAATGGCTACTTTTTCGCCTCGCCTTTCCCCGCTGGCAGATACGCCTTGAAGTATGGAATATGCCGGGCTGCGTGGAACAGCGCAACGATGATGAAAACCGTGCCTGCAAAATTATGGAGCCATAAGTTCCCTTCAGGCGCGCTTGCCACGATGCCATTCGCCCTTGCAATCGAGAAAGCCGCGCTTATCAGGACTATTACGAACGTCATCGCAAGGATGGCATTCCAGATTTTCCTGTGGAGCGCAACCGTTGCCATCTTCCTTCACGCAAGAAAGTACGAAGCCGCATACAGCACAATTGTCAGCGCGGCAACGCCCAATACGTCATAGTTAGGGTTCACCATGCGTTTCACCCAGATTTCCCCCTTATTCGCGTTGGCACTTGAAACATCATCCTCATTTGCTGGCGCGGCAGCAGCTACTGGCGCAACCGCAGCCTGCCTATCGGATGGTGCGGTCTCGCTGTGGTCGCATACGCCATCCCAGTCGGTATCGACATACCTCCCGCAGTCGCCAGGGTAGGTGTCGTTCACCTGTCCGAACGGGCAGTCCTCCCAGGCGAAGAGAGGCGCAATCAGCAGAAGCGCAATGAGTAATGAAAAAGCAGTTTTCATAGCATCCCGAATGATACTGCATATATAATGGGGCCGCTGTGATTTGAACACAGATCACCGCGTCCCGAACGCGGTAGCGTACCAGGTTAGCCCACGGCCCCGAATTATCGTATCTGTTGGGATAGAGGAATGTTAATATTATGCGCGCATATTTGGGGGCGTGGAACGGCCCCGTGCTAACTGACGATGTTTCATAGGTGAAACGTTAATATAATGCACGGATAGACCTCTACCGTTGATAGGATGAAATTCCAGCTCATGCTTGCGCCGATGGAAAAGTGCGCCGATGCCGCATTCCGAACGCTCTGCCACAAGAACGGCGCGGACTTGACATTCACCGAAATTGCGCGTGTTTCGAACCTCGCACGGTCAAAGAAAGGCGAGCTTGAGAAAATCCGCATTCCAGATTCCACTCCGACGCAAATCCAGCTTGCAGGCTCGAAGCCGGAGGAATATGAAAAATTTTTGGCAGGCTTCAAGCCAACAGAAGGCTTTCGCGGCTTCAACCTGAATTTAGGCTGTTCTTCGCCGGAGTTTTTAAGGCAGGGCATCGGCGCGGCAATGATAAAGCGGGTGTCGCGCACAAGCGAAATTGTAAAATTGATTGGAAAGCGCGGCTTTGAGTGCTCTGTGAAGCTCCGCCTCGGCTTGAACGACTATGAAAAAAAGAAAGGCGCCTACCTTAACCTCATCTCAAATGTCGACGCCTCCTTTTTCATCGTCCACGCGCGGACTGCGGAGCAGAAGCTTTCCGACAGGGCGGATTTCTCAGCCTATAAAAAATGCGTTGAAACAGGAAAGAAGATTGTCGCGAACGGCGATATCAAGGCAAAGGAGCAGGTTGCGGAACTGGAAAAGGCAGGGCTTTACGGCGCGATGATAGGGCGCGCTGCGATAGGCAACCCGAAAATTTTCCAGGAATTAAGGTTTGATTCTAACTAATGGCGGGCTTTTCATCAGCGCATCCACTTTTTCGGCAACCCATTTTTCGGGCAAAGTTTTGAAACAGGGCACATGCTGCAACGCGGCCTTCTTGCGATGCAAACCGCCCTTCCGTGATGTACGAACAAGTCAGATATGCGCAGCCAGTCCTTCCTTGGCACAACTACCATCAAATCTTTCTCTATTTTCTTTTGGTCGCTGTGCTTCGTGAAGCCCCAAAGCCGGCTTATCCTTATCGCGTGCGTGTCAACCGGCACCCCTTCCACCACGCCATAGGCATTCCCTAAAACGATATTCGCTGTCTTTCGCGCAACCCCTGGCAGCTCCAGCATTCTTTCCATCGTTTTTGGAACATTTCCCCCGAATTTCCCAATAATGAGCCTGCACGCGCCTTTGATATTTTTCGCCTTGTTGCGGTAAAATCCGGTCGCCCTCACGTATTTCTCAAGCTCAGGGCGCGACGCATTGGCAAAATCGCGCGCAGTCTTGTAGCGCGCGAAAAGCGCAGGAGTTGTCCTGTTCACGCGCGCATCCGTGCACTGCGCGGAGAGAATGGTCGCAACAAGAAGCTGCAAGGGATTCTTATAATCAAGCGAGCATTTTGCGCCAGGGTACGCCTTCTTGAGCGCGGCGATGATTTTTTGCGCCCTTTTCTTTTTTGCATGGAAGGATTCCATGATGCGGTTTCCCTGCATGTCTTTTTAATCATTTGAACCGGAATACCCCTTGCGGGCCCGTGGCGCAGCCTGGATAGCGCGGCAGACTTCTAATCTGAAGGTCATGGGTTCAAATGCTCGCCGAAGCAGAAAAATTCGGCAAGCTGGCATTCCCATCGGGCCCGCATCAATTCATAAAACGCAGATGTTTTGCGCCACGGCGCAAAAACAGTCGCATGCTGCGCATGCTTCTTCCCATCGGGCCCGTTTAGATTTCTTATATAAACTTTCTCAATATAAATGCTGAAGCTTTTGGAAATGTCATTTCTCAAATCGCAGGGCGTGGTTGCATCAGCATTCTTCCATGGAAGGATGTCTGAAAATCACCAGGTGATTTTCATGGAAGAAAAAACTGCCGAAATAATCGAGATGCTTGAAAACGTGATCGGGGACACGTCCGTCCCCAAGAACATACGCCGCTCGCTCTCGGATGCGAAAGAAAGGCTCAAAGGGCAGGAGGAGCTCTCCACCCGGGTGGGCGCAGCAATCTACGCGATAGAGTCGGTGAGCGAGGACATCAACATGCCCATGCATGCGCGGACTCAGATATGGGCGATACTCTCCGCACTTGAGTCGAACAAGGCGGCAGAATAACCGGCAAAGAAAGCAATGGCGGGCTTTGTGACGCAAAGCCTTCCAATCTGGATATAAGTTTCCGCAACGCCGAATGAGGCAAGAATTGCGGGGGATAGCTGTGAAAGCGGACCTGAAACTCCTCTACGAACGGGGCATGCGCCTGACCCCCGAAGCATACGACTTCCTTGACAAGAA
>CAYWFJ010000027.1:0-10659 GCA_964458205.1 Microcaldota archaeon
TAGGTGCTTTGCATGATAATAGTGATGGGCCTGCCAGGAGCCGGGAAATCGACCGTGCTTTCTGCGGCTTCAAAATCAGATTACAAAATAGTCAATTACGGCGATTTGATGTTCGAGATTGCCGCAAGGGAGGCGGGCATAAGGCACCGGGACGAGCTTCGCAAGCTTTCCCCCGAGACCCAGAAAAAAGTGCAATCCGCAGTCGGCGCCGCCCTCTCAAAAATGCAGGGCAAGCTGATTCTCGACACGCACTGCTCGGTTTCCACCCCCAAAGGCTACCTGCCAGGGCTCCCGTATTCCCTTCTTTCAAACCTCAAGGTGGAATACCTCGTGCTCATAAGCGCGCCGGTTGCTGAAATACTGGGCAGGCGGAAATCCGACACCACGCGTGTCCGCGATGCCGAGCCCGAAGAGTCCCTTTCCGAGCACGATTCCATGAACCGTTCGTTCCTCGCCGCATATTCCTGCCTTACGGGCGCGCCCGCCATGATAATAACCAATAAGAACGGCTCGCTTGAAGCTGCGCAGCAGAAGCTACTTTCGCTTCTTTAGGCCCGTTTGCGCAGGCAGAGTGGATTTTATGGTCCTTTACAATTTCGGTTTCCAGGAATATTTCGCATTCATAATATCCCTTGCGGCAATCTATGTGGTCATCTTCAATTTCGCGCAGGGCAAGATAGGCGGGGCAAGGAACATCCGCGCGCTCCAGGCCGAGATGCGCGAAGTGCAGAAAAAGATGACCGAATCCGCGAAGAGCAAGGACGAGAAGGCGCTCAACGAGGCAATCGAGCAGAACTGGAAAATGACCATGGAGATAATGGCGCTCCAGATGAAGCTGATGGCGGTGGTGTTCGGGATATTCATCCCGCTCTCGCTTTTCTTCCCGCTTGTGGAGCCTGGCACTACGGACGACATCCGCATCGTGATGATGGACGACGGATTGGCGGCGCACTGCGATTCGCTCGCCAGCGACGGCGTCTTTTCCGCGTGCCTTCCCATTCCCGCAAACGCGACAGAAGGCGCATGGGTGGTGGACGCATACCTGATAAGCGCGCAAAACGAGACCCTCTCAAGGAATGCGACCGCGCTCTTCTGCAATGGCGGCTCGCCTGATGACGTGTGGCTGCAATCCTCGTCCCAAGGCGGGATATTGGACTCAATAATGGGCAAGAAGCAGTATTTCATCAACATAACAACGGGGGCAAACGCGTGCGAGCCTGGCGCGGCAATCGCGCTTTACTCGCAGGCATCCGGCATGCCGCAGGGGGCAAGGATGGAGGCGGTTGCGAACAGCGGGTCCTTCCTTTACCTCGACCTGCCATTCGCAATACCTTTAATAAACATCCGCCGCATAATCGGCTCCTACGGAATTTTCATCTTCCTTGTATTCGTGGTAAGCATGGCTTACGGGCTTGCAAAATCAGCTTACTTGGAGATAAAAAAGAGGATGGAGATGAAGAACAGCTGAGGTGAACTTATGCCGCTTCCAAAAAACAGGTCGAATTCGGTGAGAAAGGTCCATGTGCGCACCCGGAAAGGGCACGCGATACACTACAGCCGCAAGAAGGCGGGGCACAGGCACTCCTGCGCGCTTACCGGGAACCGCCTCCAGGCGGTCTCATCCTTCCGCTCCAAGGGGAAAAAGCCCAACCGCAAGTTCGGCGGCGCGCTCTCAAGCGCGGCATCATCAAGAATCATAACCATATCTTCAAGGGTGAAGGAAGGGGCAATGAAGCTTGGCGAGGTCGACCTTGCCATGCTTCCATATGTGAAGAGGCTGCTGTCATCCAAGAAGTGAAATGCGCAAAGAGGGCTGCCTAAGCCGGGCACGGAGAAACAGGGGCTGGATAGAGGGGCGCGAAAGAATGATAATCTGCATAGCGGGATTGTCCGGGAGCGGGAAGAACTCGGTAGGCAATCTTGTTGCCGAAAAGCTCGGGCTTCGCGTGGTGAACCCGACATTCAAGACGCTTGCAAAGAGCGCAAAGATGGATCTTCTCGATTTCCACCGGAAAGCGGAGAAGGAGCACAAGATAGACACCGATTTCGACGCGCGCCTCATCGCCGACGCGTCCAAGGGCGGCTGCGTGGTGACCACGTGGCTTGGCCCCTGGATGATAAAGAAGGCGGACATCCGCGTGTGGCTTTACGCGCCATCGTCCGCAAGGGCGAAGCGCGTTGCCGGCAGGGACGGCATGCCTCTGGCGGATGCGGCAAGGCATATCGAGGAGCGCGACGAGAGCAACCGTGCGCGGTACCTTGATATATACAAGATAGACATTTACGATCATTCGGGGTTTGACCTCGTGATAAACAGCGAGCGTTTCATGCCCGGGCAGTCTTCGGCGATAATCGCGCAAGCCGCAATCGAAAAATGCGGGATGCCGCAGGCGCCGGGTGCCGCGAAAAAGGCGGCCTGCGCGGCGAAAAGGGACGCGGCGGCGAAAAGGAAAGTGAAGAAGGGAAGAAAGAAGCGATGAGAAAGGATGGAAAAATATCCCCGTGGTATTTGTTTGGTGATTTGTATGGCAGCAATCCAGGTTGGAAGGGTATGCGTGAAGACCAAGGGCCGCGACTCGGGCGAAAAAGTGGTCGTTACCAAGGTAATCGACGCGAATTTCGTCATGATACGCTCGCCTTTGCGGAAGAAGGGCGACCGCAAGTGCGCAGTCCTTCACCTTGAGCCGACGGACACGACTGTATCTGTGCAGTAGTTTTTTTTGGCTCTTCCCATTCCTTTTCCCCGGTTTATTTTTTGCCTTTTCCGCATAGTGCATGTTTAACATACATTTTTAAACTGTTTGCACCACATTAAGAACGGTGTTCTCATGACTATTCAGGCAATCAGCAAGCCAGCTGGCAACAGGTCCGAATTGCGCGATTTCAAAACATTCGTGCATTCCTTTTCGCGCCGGAACCTTTCTTCCGAGCCGATAACTGCCGCCGAGCGCGCGAAAATCGAGTCGAACATATCAAGCGTCCGGCTTTGCACCCACGGTTCCGCAGGGGCAGCCCGCGAATACGGGCTCAACGACCCAGTTCTCAAGGCCAGGCTTTCCGACAAATGGGAAATCGGCAGGTACGCCCCGCAAATTTCGCACCGCTTTGAGAACAGGATGCTTTTCGGCATCCTCAAATCCGCAGTGATCGGCATAGCCGCAATAAGCGTCGCGCCGTTTTTCTCGAACGCGGCATCCATCGCTATTGGCTTTGTGGGCGCGGCTTTCAGCATAGGCGCCGTTGCGGGCACAATCAGCCTAAATCGCCTGGGCAAGGCGTGGGACAGGCTCTGCAGCGAATACGCCAACCCGTTTTTCCTCAAATCGCGCATGGAGACGGCGGCAAACCGGGATTCCGGGCAGCAGCACGCCTGAGTTTTTCCCGGCATTTTCCAAACACGGCTTCCGGCTTTTTATTCTTTTTCCCCCCTCAGAAGACCCCCTTTTAGGGGGGGCTTTCCATGGATGAAACGAGGGCAAGGGCGGAAGTCTTGCTAAGCGAGCTTCTCTCCTGCTCATTTGTCGTGGTGGACAAGCCGCGCGGCCCTTCCTCCCACGAGGTTGCCGCCTGGGCGCGGAAACTCCTCGGGGTCGAAAAGTCCGGCCACTCAGGCACCCTTGACCCGAACGTTTCAGGCGTGTTGCCAGTGGGGCTGGGCAAGGCAACCAAGCTTCTCCCCTACCTTACAACAAAGGACAAGACCTACGTCTGCCTGATGGAGACTGCTCGCGACCTTCCTGAGAGTGAAATATTGGGCTATTTTAAAAGGCTGACAGGCACCATCACCCAAACTCCGCCGAAGCAAAGCGCGGTTGCCAAAAGGCCGCGCAAGAGAAAGGTTTATTATATTAATCTCATCCAATTAAAGCCCAAGAAAGTGCTATTCGTTGTGCACTGCGAAGCCGGCACATACATCCGTGTGCTGGTTTCAGACTTTGGCAGGTTCTGCGGCGGGGCGAAGATGCTTGAGCTGAGAAGAATCTCGGTCGGCGGCATCCCCGAGGAATCGGCCCACACGCTTCAGGAGATATCTGACGCCATGTGGCTTGCAAGGGAGCGCAACGACGAATCGCGAATAAGGGAAATGCTGGTCCCTGCAAACGGGGCTTTGCGCCTGAGAAGGATGGGCGTGTCGGATTCCGCCGTGGAGGCTGTTTCCGCAGGCTCGCCGCTTTACGCGCCTGGGCTGGAGTTTGCCGACCAGGGGATAAAGGCTGGCGACGATGTTGCGCTGGTGACCCTGAAGGGCGAGCTCATCGGAATCGGGCAGGCGGAGTTGCCCTCCGAAAAGCTGGCAGGAATAAGCGGGGGCGTTGTCGCCTCCCCGAAGAGGATAGTGATGAAGCGCGGGACGTATCCGCGAGCATGGAGGTAATTGGGAAGGCTATGCCGGGGTCGCATAACCTGGTAGTGCGCACGCCTGGAACATTTTGTCCGTTCGGAAAGCGTGTGGTCGCAAGGCCGTATGGGTTCTGGCATTCTGGAGCGTTCCAAAACGCCGCCCAAAAATCCCATTCCCGGCGCCTCCCTTTACAAGTTTGCTGATGAGGAAAATGGTTTAGGAAAAAAAGGAAATGATGGAGAGACGGAGAAAGGCAAAAAGCTCATGATTAAGGAGGATGTTTATGTCTGAAAAACCGCAGGAGAAGGCGCCCCACGGCGCGCCGCAGGAAAAAAGGCAGGAAAAGCCGTCAAGGCGCCCGCAGCAGGTGTCCATGAAGCCGATAGTCTCGGAGTCGGGCAAGGAAGTGCGCGGAGTGGTCCGCCTCGCAGGCCGCGACCTTCGCGGCAACCTCCCCATACGCCGCGCAATCATATCCATCCGCGGAATCGGGCTCAACTTGGGCAAGGTCGTCTCGGCAATCGCATGCCAGAAGCTCAACATGAACGACAAGACGATGGTCGGCGAGCTTTCCGAGCAGGAAATCGAGAAGCTCGAGCACATCCTCTCGCATCCTGGCGAGTACGGCGTGCCAATCCGCATGCTCAACAGGCAGAAGGACCTCTTTACTGGCACAGACATTCACGCTATCGCATCCGACCTCGGGTATTATGTCAAGCAGGACATCGACCATGAGAAGGACGCTTACACCTGGAAAGGCTACCGCCACACATACGGGCAGAAGGTGCGCGGCCAGCGGACCCGCAGCACTGGCAGGACCGGGATGACGGTCGGAGTGCTGAGGAAGGCCGTGCTCGCGAAGGCAGGCACGGCGGCAGCCGCGCAGACCGGGGCTGCGGCGCAGGCGGCAAGCGCGCCAGGGGCGGCGCCGGCAAAGGCTGCTCCGGCAGCGGCGCCTAAGGCGGCCGCACCGGCGAAGAAGGAGGAGGCGAAGAAGTAGTCGCGTTAAACCGGTGATTTTTTTATGGGTGACCCAAGAAAACTGACGAACAAGTACGAGACCCCGCGCAAGCTGTGGGATCTTGACCGCATCAAGAGCGAAGGGAAGCTCTCTTCTGCTTACGGGATGAAGAACGCCCGTGAGATATGGGGCGCTATGCAGGACCTCAAGAAGGCGCGCAGGAACGCAATCAAGCTCCTTTCGCTTGGCGCGGAAGGGGCGGAGAAGGGCAAGCCGCTCCTCGCCAGGCTTTGCCGCCTTGGGATAATGCCTCCCGAAGCGACGCTTGACGACGTGCTCTCGCTCTCCATCGAGAATTTCCTCGACAGGAGGCTTCAGACCCGCGTGATGAAGAAGGGGCTCGCAAGGACGGCCTCGCAGGCGCGCCAGCTCATAACGCACGGATACATCGGCGTGAAGGGCAAGCGCGTGACCATCCCAAGCTACATGGTGACGGCGGAAGAGGACCCGTACATCGCGCACTACAAGCCGATTGACATTTCGGTGCACGTGCCTGAGAAAGGCGCTGCAAAGAAGGAGCACGAGGAGAAGGCGGCAGAAGCGCCATCCGAGGCGCAGAAAAGCGACTCTGCAAGCTAGCTGAACGGTGATTTTTGTGACCAAGGAAGAAAAGAAAATCGAGGAAGTTTCAAAGAAGGATGACGCGCCTTCGCAGCCCCAGTCGCCAAGCGGCGGGGCGGCGGTCCCGGCGGCGCCAGCCGCAGCGGCAACTGCAGCAACACCAGCCGCTGCAACGGCAACCGCGGCGCCCGCAGCAGCCCCAATCTCAGCGCCAATAAGGCGCGAGTACAAGTGGGCCATCTGCCATGTGTTCTCATCCAAGAACGACACCATACTCACAGTCACCGACCTCTCAGGCGCCGAGACAATCGCAAAGGCGTCCGGAGGCATGATAGTCAAGGCCGACCGCGAGGAAGGCAGGCCGTATGCGGCAATGCAGGCGGCGGCAAAGGTTGCAAACGAGGTGAAGAACCGCGGGATAACCGGGCTTCACATCCGCATCCGCGCACCCGGAGGCAACGGCGCAAAGACGCCGGGCGCAGGGGCGCAGGCGGTCGTGCGCGCGCTTGCAAGGATGGGATTGCGCATAGGGAAAATCGAGGACGTGACCCCGATTCCAACCGACACCACGAAGAGGCCGGGCGGAAGGCGTGGCAGGCGCGTTTAAGCGCCAAGGTGGTCATAATGGCAATGGACATCAACATGACTTTCGAGAAGGGCAACCGGCTCGAGTTCACCCTGAAGGGGAGCTCGGTCCAGTTCTCCAACCTCGTGCGCAGGTACTGCATCGGGCAGGTGCCGGTTTTCGCAATCGACCGCGTGACGTTCTACGAGAACTCCGCCGCAATCTTTGACGAATACCTTGCGCACCGCATAGGCCAGGTTCCGATTCTCTCAGAGTCGGGCAAGGCGTCAGACGAGGTGACATTCACCCTTGAGGCCGAAGGCCCCTCGACAGTCTATTCCCGCGAGCTCAAAAGCACGGACTCGAAAATAAAGTCCGCGCTTGACGACATCCCGCTCCTCAAGCTTTTGGAGGGGCAGAACCTCCGCCTTGAGGCAAAGGCGCGCCGCGGGATAGGCAGGGAGCACGCGAAATTCCAGCCCGGGCTCATCGCCTACGATGTCCTTGCGCCGAACGAGTTCAAGTTCAAGGTCGAGTCGTTCATGCAGCTTGACCCGCGCGACATGCTCTCGCGGACCGCCGACCTGATAATCGGCAGCTGCGAAGAGATGGAGGGGAAGCTCTCCGAAATAAAGCCCGCGAAGGGCGGGAAGGAATGAGGCGCAGGCTTGCGAGGTTGAAAAAAATCATGATGAAATGTGGGGGTGGCAGAGCTAGGTCAAATGCGCTAGCTTGAGGGGCTAGTGCCTTAGGGCTTCGAGGGTTCAAATCCCTTCCCCCACATCCCAATGCTCGAAAAACGTCCAAAGGAAAAGTGGTGTTGTTTATGAAAAAGGCAAAGTTTTCCCCGAAAAATCTCCTGATATCCGCCGGGCTCCCGCCCGCGGCAAGGCGCACGCCTTTCTGGAAGCGGGTGCTTGAGCTTCTTTCCGCGTCCACCCGCAAGAAGCGCGGCGTGAACGTGAGCAGGCTCTCAAAATACGCAAAGGAGGGCTCGCTAGTCATTGTGCCTGACAAGGTGCTCGGCGCAGGCTCGAAGGCGACCTCCAAGCTCACGGTTGCGGCGGTTTCATTCTCGCAGTCGGCAAGGAAGGCAATCGAGGCAGCGGGCGGCAAGGCGATTTCGATTATCGACGCCGCGAAGAAGAGCCCGACCGGCAAGGACGCGATCATAATAAAGTAAATTCCCCAGGTGAAAAAATGGTAGTAATAGATGCACAGGATGCGGTTGTAGGGCGGCTTGGCGCAAGGGTGGCAAAGCTCCTCATGTCTGGCCAGGCGGTCGAGATAATCAACCCGGACAAGGCGCTCATGCGCGGCTCGCTTTCGGCGGCGAAGGAGAAATACCTCTCTCGCCGGCACCAGAAGGACAAGCGCACGCCCGAGAACTCGCCCCATTGGCCGCGATCCCCGCACCTTCTGCTTCGCAGGATGATACGCGGGATGCTCCCGTTCGGCAGCAGCAGGCGCGGCAGGGACGCATACCACCGCCTAAAGGTGCATGCAATCGCCCCCGAGGGCGTCAAGGCGCAGCGCATCGCCGAGGCGGAGTCCGGCGGGCAGCACGGTACATTCTCCATAAGTGAGCTTTCAGAATCGCTTGGCTACCACGGAAGGAAGCCGGCAAGCGAGTAGGTGTGTTTATGGTTGCAAAAAAGAAGTCAAAGCCGAAAGCGAAGGCAAGGCAGTCTGTGTTCCGCGGCAAGCGCAAGGAAAGCATCGCACGCGCTTCCATCCGCAAGGGCAAGGGCGTGGTCCGCATCAACAGCGTGAGACTGGATGCAATCGACAACCGCTTTGTGCGGGAGACCATTTCCGAACCCCTAAAGCTCGCCCCTGAAATCGCATCCCAGGTCGACATATCCGTCAACGTCATAGGCGGCGGGCAGATGGGCCAGGCGCAGGCGAGCAGGGTCGCAATCGCGCACGCGCTTGCGGGCTTTTCCGAGGATGCTGCGCTGAAGGGCAGGATAATCGCGCACGACCGCACGATGTTCGCAGAGGATTCCAGGCGCGTAGAGCCCAAGAAGTACAAGGGCCCGAAGGCGCGCGCAAGGTTCCAGAAATCCTACAGGTAGGTTCCGGATTTCCGGGGTGTGTATATGTATTTTCCGGTAAGGTGTTTCACATGCGGCGCGGTTATAGGGAACCGCTACGACGAGTACGCAAAGCTGGTGCATGAGGGCGCCAACCCCGCGAAGGCGCTTGACTCGATGGGCATCGAGCGCTACTGCTGCAGGCGCATGTTCCTCGCGCATGTGGAAGTGATGGACAAGATAGTGAAATACAGGAAGCACTGAGGACGGGGGCGCGCCCAAAAGCCAAACATTCAATGTTTCGGGGCCATTCCATGCCCCCATTATGCAAACAGGAGGCAAAACATCATCTGAAGGGAATCACGTATCCATTAAACGGGGCCATTCCATGCCCCCGTTAGGCAACCTATGAATCGAGAATCCAATGCACACATGCACATTAACGGGGTCATGGGGTAACCTGGCTAGCCTTCTAGCTTGGGGTGCTAGAGATCCGAGCCGGATGCAAAACCCGCAAGGGCTTCGCACCGTGGAAATTCAAATCTCGGTGACCCCATTTTTGTTACTCTGCATCGAAGGCAAGTTCGCTGTATCATATTAGAAGGATGTTCCGAGAGTGGCGGCGCGGAAACGCGGTGCGCCTGCGGCAATCCTTGGGAGTGGAAAAATGGAGAATTTTCTGATAAAGCAGGAGACCTATCTTGAGGCCGGCATACACATCGGCACCAAGCTTAGGGTAAACGACATGGGGCAGTTCATCTACCGCATGCGCAACGACGGGCTGTACGTTTTGGACCTTCGCAAGATTGACGAGCGCATCCGCCTTGCGGGCAAGATGCTCTCCCAATACGCGCCGGAGGAGATAATGGTCGTCGCCTCGCGCACCTATTCGGGCAACGCGGCCGCGGTCTTCTCCAAGCTTACCGGGATAAAGGTGTTCGAGGGCAGGTTCATCCCCGGGATTCTCACCAACGTGTTCCGCTCGGACTTCATAGAGCCGAAGCTGCTCATAATCTGCGACCCGAAGGGCGAAAGGCAGGCGGTCATCGAGGCCGGCAAGATGGGCATACCCACAATCGGACTTTGCGACACCGACAACATCACCTCGTTCATCGACTGGGTGGTGCCCTGCAACAACAAGGGGCGCCGCTCGCTCGCGCTCATATTCTATCTTTTCACGCGCGAGTACCTGATGGGCAAGAACAAGATTTCATCCTACGACGAGTTCGCCACGCCGCTTGCCGCATTCGAGGCGGAGCGCGGCGAGGAGGAGGCGGCGGCAGCCGCAGCCCAGGCAGCAGCGCCCGCAGAATCTGTGGCAGAGGCGGCTGAAGCTCAGGCTGAGCCCAAGGCAGAGGCGCCGGCATCCGAACCTGCAGCCGGGGAAAAGCGGGAGCATGCGCATGCGCACGCAAAACCCGCCCCTGCCGAGGAAAAGGCGGAGCATGCGGCGCACGAGCCCCACAAAAAAGAGCATGACGAGGCGCACAAGAAAGAGAAGGAAGAGGCGCACAGGAAGAAATCAGCCGAGCACAAGGGCGATGAGAAAACGGAATAGGCGCCCATTTTCCTTTTTTTCCATCCTTTCTTATTTTTCCATTGTGCTGCAAATCCTATCTGCATTGAGCCGCGGCTCGATGGCTTGCCAAGCCCGGCAATTATGCAGCGATGCGTCGGCTGCACATCCGGTGCATCTTGCCCCGTTAAGCAAAATGCACATCGAATTTACGGTGCGGGCCAGGCCTGTCCGCAGGCTTTGCCCTCCCAAGTTTCCACTATGGCCTGCTTTTTTGCCCCGGGCTTCCCTATCCGGCTATCCCGAATAGCGAGTTGCAGCTGTCCTTGTCCGGGCCAGGCGTCATCAGCCCGCAAAGCGTGCTGTTGTAAGTCGAGCGCGCAACCCTGTAGTAGCACTTGTTCCTCCAGTCCACTATGTTGACGAACGGGCAGTCGGACGGAAGCGGGCCCGCATCAAGGTTTATTGCGGCAGCCTGGCAGCTTGACCTTTCCTGGAAAGTAGCAATCGGGTTGCAAAGCGATGGCATCCGGTTGCCTCTTGCAGCCTTGAAGTAGCAGTCTACCCTTCAACATGAACAAAACAACCTGGAATTCAATGTCAGGGTGATCTCCTTTA
>CAYWFJ010000028.1:0-10535 GCA_964458205.1 Microcaldota archaeon
GCTCTCAGTGGTGCTCCTCACCGGGAGTGTTGCGGTGCTTGCGGTCCTGGTGGACTCGCTTTTCGACTTCATCGGCTCGCTATTCGCCTATTTCGGGGTGAAAAAAGCGGAGGAGCCGCCCGACCTTGACCACCTTTACGGGCACAGGAAATACGGCGCGCTCGCCTCCATGATGCAGCTTGCGCTCATCGCCATAACGGCAGGCCTTCTCATAATGGAGGCTGTAAGAAAGCTGCAGGCGCCCGAGCCGCTTTCGCTTTCAATATGGGATTTCGCCCTCATGGCAATCGTCATCTGCGTTGACATCGCGATTGTCCGTTATATCCGGCAAAACGCGAACGCGCAGAATACGGCAATCTCCGCCGCGCTTGGCAACTACACTTCCGACATACTCCAGAATTCCCTTGTACTAGTCTCCCTTTTTGCGACATGGGGCGGCTTTTATGCCGCAGACCCGATTGCCGCAATTTTCGTGGCGCTTTTCATGCTCCGCGTGGTCAAGGAAGTTGGCGGAGGCGCGCTTTCCGAGCTCACGGATGCAAGCCCGCCGCGCGAAAAGCTCGAGGAATACGGGAAGGCAGTGCTCGGCGTAAAGGGCGTGAAGTGCTTCCACCGCATGAGGGCGCGAAGCTCCGGCGGCGAGATAACGCTTGACTTGCATGTGCAGCTTGACCCAAAGACATCTCTCAAGCGCGCGCACGCAGTATGCGGAATAGTGAAATACGAACTGAAGAAAAAGTTCCCTGAGATAACCGAGGTGCTGGTGCATGCGGAGCCTTTTGAAAAAAGCGCCATGCTTGCTCCGAAGTTCGGAAGTTAGGGCATAATGCCTAGTTTTGCCTTGATTTTTTAAATTCTTCGCAGTAGGAAACAGGCTAGGTGGTTTTGATGGCATTGAAGGCCATACCAGATGCGCTTGCAACCAATATGGAGGCAAGAAAAATTGCCGCTGCGAACGGAGGCAAGCTCCCCGCACTTCTCACGCTTGACAATTACCGGAACGTTCAGGGAAACACCGGCGCATTCTTCGCGCGCCAGTTCGCGCTTTGCATTCCCGCAAAGCCAAAAGATGAAAAGAAGCCTGCTTCGGATGACGATGCCCAGATAGCCATGCCTATGCGCCCTGAAATGCTGGTTGAAAAAGGCAAGGACTTCTACTCTTCGCGCTCCAATATTATCATCCCGGCAAGCGAGCTTCTGCTCATCGACACTGTAGTCAAAGAGGGAGTATTTGGCAGGCGCGACTTCCTTATGCTCCTTGATCCGGAGGCAATAACATTCGAAAAGACGAAAACTTTCGGGAACGGCGTATTCATCCTTCAGAACCCCATGGCCGAATTAGTGGAGAACGCCGTTACGGTTTTCGGCGGCAGGGGAAAGCTGGATCCTGGCACCGGGGTTGCGCTCAAGGACGAAATCAAGGCGCTCAACGAGCTTCCCGATTCCGAAAAGCGGTGGAATTTCATTCTTCCCGGAATCTGGCCAATCACGCAGGGCATATACTCGTATTTCTATTACCCAAGCCAGCGTGAGACGCAAGGCTTCAGGGACATGAACGAGAAGCACGCGGTGCTGGTCGAAACAATACAATGAGTGCCCGACATTAAGCTCAAGCTTCCTGCCTCCAGGCTCGCCCATCTAGCATACCACTTCTTAAAAATTAGCCCTGCCTAAGAAGCTGGCGGTACATATGCAGATACTCAAAATCCCCTCCGCCCGCGTCCCTGCGGTCCTTGGCGAATCTGGCGAGACCAAGGACTATCTTGAGCAGCGGATGAAGGTCACGCTCAACGTCGACTCCGACGGCTCGGTGGAGATAGGCGGGGAAAGCATCGACGAGTTCATCGCAAAAGACGTAATAAAGGCGATAGGCAGGGGCTTTGAGCCCGCAATCGCGCTCAAGCTGCTCTCTGATGAGTTCGGCTTCAAGCTCATCGACCTTCGCGACTACGCGGATTCCCCGAAAGCGCAGCACCGCATACTCGGCAGGATAATCGGCGAGAAGGGAAGGACAAAAGAGATAATAAACGAGGAAATCGGCGCTTATCTTGCAATCCACGGGCACACCGTTGGCATAATCTCGAAACTGGACACGCTTGATTATGCGCTCACTGCGGTTTTCAAGCTCATCGAGGGCGCAAACCACGCTACGGTTTACGCCTACCTCGAAAAATGCCGCCGCAAGATGAACGAGGAGGAAGTGAAGCGGCTTTTTTAGGCTGCCTCAAAACCAGAGTGGTTCAATGGAAGGGGGAAAGGACGACAAGACGACTTTTCGCATAGAGGCTTTCTCGGACGCGATTTTCGCATTCTCCATGACCCTTCTCGTTTTCAGCATAAAAACCCCCGATGTCCCCGACACGGCGGTTCCCGGCACCATAACCGCATGGATACTCACCCTCCTGCCAAAATTCCTCATATATATCTTCACATTCGTCATGGTCGGCATCTACTGGATAGCGCACCACCGCACGTTCGAGCACATAATAAGGCATGACAGCCGGCTCATGTGGCTCAATCTCGCGTTTCTCCTTGTCATTTCGCTCCTTCCCTTCCCGACCGCCATACTCGGCGAGTACGGCGACAATTCCGAGGCTGTCGCCCTCTACGGCTTTTCCATGGGGCTTTCAGGCGCGCTCCTGATGGCGGTATGGGCTTATGCGACGGACGGAAAGAGGCTGGTGCCAAAAAGCCTGCCCGATTCCGAGATACAACGCACCCGTGCGCGCGGGACTGCGACGGCGGGGATATTCCTGCTTTCCGCGCCCCTTGCATTCATCGACCCGACCCTTGCCATGCTTTCCTGGCTCTCCATACCTTTCCTGCAGGGCTTCATGGCGAAGAAGGGATAGCCTGCGCGCAATCGTGGCGCTAAAATCCGCCCTCCGCGCGCGCTTTTCGCCCTTTTCTCCGGCGTAACAACCAAAACTCTTATTAAAGAGAACCCCGCAGCTTACAATCGCGACCAGAAGGAATCTGCAAAAAGTGATTCGCATGGCGACCACTACTGAAAAGATATTCACCGAGTTCAAGGAGCATTCCGTCGCGGAATTTTTCAAGAAGAACCAGCAGATGCTCGGCTTCTCAGGCAAGACCCGCTCGCTCACGACCATCGTCCACGAATACGTGACAAACTCCCTTGACGCATGCGAAGAGGCAGGGATACTGCCCGAAGTGACAGTCATAGTAACCGAGCTTGACAAGGAAAAGTACCGCGTGGTGTGCGAGGACAACGGCCCGGGCATCCCTGAAAAGCACCTTGGCAAGGCATTGGGGCAGATGCTCGCAGGCACGAAATTCCACCGCTACGCGCAGCAGCGCGGGCAGCAGGGGATAGGCGCGTCCGGATGCACAATGTATGCGCAGATAACGACCGGCAAGCCCGTGAAGGTGGTCTCGCGCTACGACAGGAAGAAAATAACCTGCGAAGTATCCATCGACCTCAAGTCGAACTCCGCGAACGTGGCGAACGTGGTGAAGGAGGAAGGGGATTTCGGTTGCGGCCTTTCGGTGGATGCCGAAGTCGCCGACGTGAAATACGACAAGAGCAGCTTCGGCGTATACGAGTATGTCCGCCGCACCGCGCTTGCAAACCCGCATCTCCAGATAATCCTGGTCGACCCTGAAAAGCAGAAGTCGGCATTCCCGCGCTCAAGTGACAAGATACCCGAAAAGCCCGTGATTGTCCAGCCCCACCCGCTCGGGCTTTCCACAAACGACCTTATCGATTTCGCGCACCGTGAAAAGGAATGCAGGCGGGTCTCCTCTTTCCTGCAGGAGCGCTTCGCGCGCGTGTCTGCGGCAAAGGTGGAGGAGCTCCGCACCCTCGCGCCCGATGTCGACCTGAACAAGAAGCCCTCCGAGCTGCAGTGGGCAGAAGCTGAAAAGCTCATAAAAGCATTCGCGCAGGCAAAATGGATAGCGCCTGCTACCGACTCTGTGAAGCCGATTGGCAAGGAACAGATTGAAAAATCGCTCCAGAACATACTCGCGCCGGAATTCGTGGTGGTCACCGAGCGCTCGCCCAAGATATTCAAGGGCGGAATCCCTTTCATGGTGGAGGCGGCAATCGCCTATGGCGGGGGTGCCGGGAGGAAGGCGGGCGACCTGTCCTCAAGCGAAGTGATACGCTACGCCAACCGCGCGCCTTTGCTTTTTGACAATTCCGGCTGCGCAATAACCGAGGCCGTGAAGGCGATAGACTGGAAGCGCTACAAGCTTCGGAACTTCGAGGAGGAGCCGTTGAGCATTTTCGTGAACATCTCAAGCGTCTATGTGCCCTACACATCAGCAGGCAAGCAGGCGATTTCAAACGACGATGAGATACTGCAGGAGATAAAGAACGCGATAATGGAGGCCGCGCGCGATTTGCAGCGCTACCTTTCAGGAAAGCACCGCGAGCGCGACAGGACCGAGCGGAAGAAGGCAATCCTGCGCTACGTGAACCAGCTTTCAAAGGACCTACCCGAGCTTGCGGGCAAGGGCAAGCCCGCGGAAATCGAGAAGAAGCTCAACCACATGATTGAAACGAAGTACTCCGGGCAGATAGAGAACGGCGACGATGAGGAGGAAGCCGAAAACGGCAATGGAAATGGGAAAATCGCCGATGAGGAGGAAATAGACGAATAGCGATTGGCAGGCGCAACATCCATGGCGAGGCAGGGGGAAACGGAGAAGGAAACAGGCAGGCGCAACATCCATGGCAAGGAAAGCTGAAGTGAAGGGCGAAGGGAAGATTGCAATCAGACGAGGCAATGAGGGAATTCCAATGGGCGCGAAAAACGATTTGGAAGTGGTGGGCAAGCTCGAAAAGCTCGGGCTTCAGATGCTTGGGCAGATTGACGAGGAGACCACGCCAACCTTCTCAACCGCGCTTCGGAGCAAGAGCAACATCATATACGATCAAGGGGTGGGCTACATCCGGCTTGGCGACAAGACGGAAGAGCGCAAGTTCGTGAACGTTGGGCAGGCGCGCAAGTTCATGCAGACTGTGGCAATCGCCTCCAAGTGCAAGAAATTCCTCAAAGAGGACGCGCACACTTCCATCAGGGGCTTATACTACCAGCTCAAGTTCTCGCTTGGCGATACCTTGGACGAGGAGCTTTTTTCCGAGCAGTCGGAGAGCAACCCGCTTGTGGAAGACCTGGAGGTCGCGCTCACAGTCAAGCGCGAGGATTTGAACCTTAACACCGACAGGAAAGGGGTGGTGGCAGGCCCGCTCACAATAAAGGACAAGTTCGGCGGGGAGGAGGTCACCATCGACTGCAGGAAGCAGGGCAGGAGCGGCTGGATGATTCCCTCCGATGTCGACAACGGCATGGAGTTCATCGATGTCGATGCCGACTACGCGCTGATAGTCGAGAAGGACGCGATGTGGCAGAGGCTCAACGAGGACAAGTTCTGGAAGAAGGAGAATTGCATACTCATCACCCCCAAAGGGCAGGCGTCGCGCGGCTGCAGGCGGCTCATCAGGAAGCTTGCAAGCAAGAAGCTGCCCATCTACTGCTTCACGGACTGCGACGCTTGGGGATGGTACATCTACTGGGCGATAAAGACAGGGAGCATGAACCTCGCCTACCTTGGCAATGACATAGCGACCCCCGAGGCGAAATTCGTCGGGGTCACCATGGCGGACATAAAGGACTACGATTTCCTCGGGCAGCTCACCATAAACGCGAAGGAAGTGGACATCAAGCGCGCAGAGGAGATGCTCTCCTATGACTGGATTTCCCGCCACAAGGACTGGGTGAGCGAGCTTAAGACCGTGCTGAAGACGAAGAAGAAGATAGAGCAGGACGCATTGCAGGGCCCGCGCCTCAGCTTCGTCGGCGACTATTTGCGCGAGAAGATAGAGAAGAGGAAGTTCCTCGCATAAGCCTGCCTGGCAAAATGGCTTTGGGGAAATCCCCTTTCCGCCTCATTTGGCGAGGGGACGCTATCATCCTTCAGCCTTGAGCATCCTGCACAGGCTGCACGTTTTCCCCTTTCCGGAAGCGGGCTCGCCGCAGATGCCGCACCTGCCAATCTTCCCTTTCCCATCCTTTGCAAGATTCTCCCGCGCCGCCGACTGCATGGGCCCAAGCTGCGAGAGGAAGGCGCGCACAATCCGCATTTTCGTGGCAGGGTACTTTTCCTCGGTCGCATTGAGCATGCTTCTTACATGCTGGCGGAAGGCGGAGTTTGCATAAGGGCATTCCTGGAAATGCACCCCAATCCCCTTCATCATGGCATATGCCGCTATGTCGCGCTCGGGCGTGGCAAAGAGGGGCTTTATCCTCTTGGCAAGCGCCCTCTCCTCCACCAGGCCCGAGACAGGCGCGAAGCGCCAGAGCCTCTCTGGCTCGTTGCGCATGTAATTCATCATCACCGTCTGCGCAACGTCATCCGCATTGTGCCCGATTGCAAGCCTGTCCGCGCCAACCTCCCTTGCGGCGCGGTTGAGCGCATCCCGCCGCATGACCCCGCAAAAGGAGCACGCCCTTTCCGCCCCCTTTTCCCCAAGCAGGGCGTCAAGGGTCTTCCCATAAAGCTTCTTGAAGGAGAAGACGCGAAGCGGCACCCCAAGCTTTCCACACTCGCGCTTCGCGACGGAAAGCGTGTGCGGCCGGTAGCCCGCAATGCCTTCGTCAATAGTTATTGCAACCAGCCGGATGGGCAGGGATTTTGAGATTTTGCATAGGAGGTGCAGCATCACCGTGCTGTCCTTCCCGCCCGAGAGCCCGACCGCCACCAGGCTGCCCTTTTCAAGCATCCTGTATTTGCGCACCGTCCTAAGCACGCGCGCATCGAAAAAGCGGATGAAATGCTGCCTGCACAGGCTCTGTCCGGCATAGCGGAGCGTTATTTCGGCATCGCGCCTGCACCTGGAGCATTTTTCATCCAAAGAAACTACCCGCCCATCCATCTTCCAAAGCCGCAGCGCCGCCATTCATCCGCCGAATATCACCCGGAGAACCCTGACATCGTCCTTGGGAGAAATCCTCGCGGAGTCGGAGGCGAGCTTCCCGTTTATCCTGACAAGCGCCTCCTCGCGGGGAATGGAAAGCGACCGCAGGAGCTCGGCGGCGGTTTTCGGGCTGCCCTTCACCTTCGCCTTCCGCCCGTCCACAACAACGTCCATAAGCGCACCCGCGCACTTTACAATACAATTAAATAAAACGCTATCGAACAATCCGCATGGGGACGGCAAAGATTTTTCCCGCATTCCTGCTCCTGCTCCTCTTGCCCCTCGCATGCCCCCAGCTGGTGGAAGTGCCGCAGCTTGCGGTCTCATCAAGCGTTGTCCTTTACGAGAACGGCACGGTGTCGGTCACATCCGGCGAGCTTCGCAGCCTGGAAATCAGCCTTTCGGTCCCGCGGCAGGCTCCATACCAGCAGGTATCCATCGACGGCGACGTGTGTTCCGACAGCGATGGCAACGCAGCTGTGAAGATAAGCTCGGCTTCCCCGCAAACGCCTTTCCGCTATTCCAAGCGGCTTGAGGTGAAAAACACCCACCGCATCACGCCCTCTCTTCCGGAAACGTATGTGGTGCCGGCCGAATACGCCCCCTTCCTCGCCCCCTCCGCGCGCACGCAGTCCGACGACCCTGGGATACGCGCGTTCGCAATGGAGCTTACCAAGGACTCCGCCGACCCGTTCGAGAAAGTCGCTCGCCTTGCGGTATTCACCAACAAATGGCTGGAATACGACGTGAGCCTTACGGGCGAGGAAAAGGACGCGGTCTGGACGCTTGAGAACAAACGCGGGGTCTGCGTGGAGTATGCGACCCTCTTTTCCGCGCTTGCCCGCTCGGTGGGGATACCCGTGCGCTACGTTACCGGCTATGCCTACAACGACCAGCTTGGCGGCTGGCTCGGCCACACATGGAACGAGGCGTATGTTGGCGAGTGGATTCCCGTCGATGCCACCTGGTTCGAGGTGGGCACGCTGGACGCGTTGCATATCGAGGCCGGGAAATACGCCGAAATCTCGCGGGGCACCAGCCTTTCGGCAAAGGTGTCCGACCAAAGCGCCCAGCTTGTATGGAAGACCGAGGGGCAGGAAGGCGCAGCGGCAAAGAACATCGTTTCGGTGGATGCCCGCGCCTCCAATCCGTCAAGCCAGTATTCTTTCGGGGTTGCCGAAAGCAGGCTGACCCCGGGCGGAAGCACAATCGCGTACGTTTCAATGGCAGGCAGCGATTACCGCGTGGTGCCGCTCACCCTGGTGGGCTGCAAGGGCGAAATCGAGCTTTCTTTGGCCGGGCGGGATGGCGGCGGCATGCAGTACCTTCTGCTTCGGCCCGGCAGGAATTCGACCGCAGCCTGGGAAATCAATGCCCCAAGCGAGCTGGACACGCGTTTTGTCTACACCTGCCCGCTTACGCTCAACTCGCCCTACCTTTCGCGAAATACCGTTGAAATCACCATCGACCCGCGCATAGGGCAGCTTCCGCATTACCTTGCGGCAACCGAAAAGTCCGCCATTGCGCCGGGCGAGGGCAACAGCGCGATTCTCACCCTCCCTTTCCAGCGGCAGGCAAAAAACTACCTGGTGGTTTCGGATTCCGGGGTGTTCGGAAAGCGCGCAGCCGCATCGACCGAGCAGATTGCATTCTCCTCAGGCGGCATCGGCGAGCTTGAAGCCTATGTCGCAGGCGAGGGAGGGGGGTTCCAGAAGCTCCAATACACATCAGGCGCGAATTCAAGCGTGGCAATAGGCGATTTCGGCTTCCGCTCCGCGCCGGTGGAGGGGAAAACCGCCATTGCGCACGCAACCGTCTCTGCATCAAGCTACCCCGCGGACATATATGTCAAATTCACATTCGACGGCGCGGAGCAGGCAATGCGCGCAAGGATAGGCTCGCCCGAGGAGATGGAATTCAGGTTCGTGCCGGCATCCGCGGGCTCAAAACAGGCCGGCCTGTCTGCAAAAATAGAAAGCTCGGCAGGCGGGCAGTACGCATTGAACATTGGCGTTGACGTGGCAATGCAGCCGACGCTCGCAATAGAGGGCGCGCGCACCACGAAAGGGGCGGGCGGCCTTTCAACCGAGGTCACAATCTCGAAATCCGGCAATCCGGTCTCCCCGCTGTTGAGGATAAACGGCGGGGCATACCCTGCGGCAGGCAAGGTGCAGCTTTCGCTTCCGGCAGGGGATTATTTCGCCTCCCTCTCATGGGCGGATGCGGCAGGGAACACATATTCCTCCGAGAAAAAGATATCCGTCCGCGAGCCTGGCATATTGGAGGATATTGCGGCAAAGGTCCAGCCCGGGCAGGAGGGCGCATCCGCCGAGCCGCAGCCGGCGCCCTGCCCCCTTGCATCCGCCATCCTTCTTGCCGCGCTTGGGGCGGCGTTCGCCTCCGGCAGGGGCGGTGGCTGCCATGATTAGGGTACTGTTCCTTGGCACAGGGGGAGGGAGGTTCAACCTCATCTCCCAGCTCCGCCGCACCGCAGGCTTTTGCATACAAGGCCCGCTCAACTTTTACGTGGACCCGGGCCCGGGCTCGCTTGCAGCCTGCAAGGAATTCTCGCTTGACCCGCGCAGTGTGGATGCCCTGGTGGTATCCCACAACCACATAGACCACACGAACGACGCCGGGCTCATCGCAGAGGCGATGAGCGACTACTCCCGCAAAAGGAGGGGATGGCTCATAGGCTCGGAATCGGTAATCGACGGCGACGAAAACGGGGACAAGGGGATAACCCGCTACCACCAGAAAAAGATTTCCCATGTAAGGCGCACGGCGCATGGAAAAAAAATCACCATCCGCAAAGGCTCCTCGCGCGCAACGCTCACCCCTTTCCCGGTGAGGCATGAAGACAAGACCGGCTTCGGATTTGTCCTTGAAATGGGCGGCAAGAGGATTGGCTACACATCCGACACGGAATACTACCCAGGCATTTCCAGGCACTACTCAGGCTGCGACATCCTTATCGCAAACAACCTCAAGGCAGGGGATGACGGGGTTCCAGGGCACCTCCATAGCGCAACGACCGCAAGGCTCCTTTCCGAGGCAAAGCCGAAGCTCGCAATTCTCACACACATGGGAAGAAGGCTCATCCTCGCTTCGCCTTCCCGCGAGGCGAAAAGGATAGGGAAGCTCTCAGGGGCAAAGACAATCCCTGCGGAAGACGGGATGGAAATAACCCTCTGATTCTTGGCAAGGGTGCGCGAAGGCAGGCTTCGGCTTTTGCGCCAGATAGCCCTCAAGGCAATCGGAAAAGCAGGCAAATGCTGGCAGGCAGCGGCTTAGCCCGCGCCCATCAATCCTGCAAGGAGCATGATTATCCCGAAAACAAACGCTAAGGACGCCACGTTTATCCTCTGCGCAATCCGGAGAAGCGCGCCAATCGTGAGGTAGCCGAAAAAAAAGCTTGAGGCCGCAAGCGCAAATCCTTCCTCAAGGGGTATTGCGGAAATCCCGCCCTGGAAACCCCAAAGCACCACTTCAGCGCAGAACACCGTAGGTATGGACAGGAGGAAGCTGAGCAAAAACGAGCTCTCAGCGTCAAATCCTCGCCAGATGAGCGCAGTCGTGGTGGTTCCTG
>CAYWFJ010000029.1:0-10162 GCA_964458205.1 Microcaldota archaeon
TTTTTTGTTTTTATCCTGCGCGCCCAAGCGGGCGCGCATGGAGGTTTTTTATCCCCCTTAGCGGAGCCGAGCGGGCGGCATTTGGGAAATACAAATATAAACTCTGACGAGAAAATAACATCCTCTTGCGCCATGGGCGACTTGGCGAGGGTCCGGGGGTTTTGTTGATGAAATGGTTTTCGGTCTTGGCATCCATCCTGCTTGCTTTTTCGCTGTGCAACCCTGCGCAATTCTCCCTTTCGCCCTACCTTTATGCGAATGAAAGGAACGCGAGCGTGGACTATGTCTCCTTCCAGTCCGCGAACGGTTCGACCGCGAAAATCGTGAAAGTCGGCGGCGAGGAGGCGCTCTTGCTCATAGACGACCGGATGGTGGCCGACAAGGCGGCAATCTCATCGGTTGTGGGCGAGTACTACCGGAGCACGTTTTACCCCTCGGCTGCCGATTTGGCGGAGCTGAAGGGCTTTGCGGACGCGTTCAACAGCAGCAGGAACTACATGACGAGGTATGGCCCTGCAGAGCAGACCTGCTGGACTGGCGGGACCTTCCTTTCGCACCGGTCTTGCAGCGACCTTGCATCCTGCATGCAGACCGCGTCGATGGTCTGCTCGATTGCAGGCGGCGACGGATGCATCGTGGATTACCTTGCGACGCACATCCTCGCCTACAAGAAAACGGTCGACAAGCTCAACGCCGCAAACGCGAAGTTTTATACTGGATATGGAACCTTCTCAGCCTCGGTGACACCAGCGTCGCTTGCCCAGATGGAGGAGGCGTTCAACGACATGAAAACTGCGGGCGACGAAGTCATGCAAAGCAAGCTCCGCTTCCCAGAAGCCACCACCTGCATGGACTGCATGGGCAGGTGCCCGGAATACCATCTTGATTATGCCGCGATAACCTCGGGCAAGGCGAAAATCGCCGCGCTTCGGGCAAAGACCGCCCCCTATGCGAACCTGCAATTGACCGTGGACAAGATATTCCTCTCCACTGGAGAGCGGATAAAATACCGCGAGGGCGAGGAGAAGTCGGTCGTTTTCGCACCTAAATACGAGGCGGCAACGGCGAAATACGGCGGGCTGAAGGCCCAGGCGGTCGAAGCGAAGGCAATCATGGCCGATTCCAACTTCGTTTCTGTTGCCGACGCATATCTCAACAAGCAGGACGAGCTTGACTTGAGGTTCGGAAAGCGCGAATTCGACGGGTTCGACGCGCTTATCACTGGCTATGAAACTTCTGGCAGGTCGCTTTCTGCGATGATAAACAACTCTACAGCGCCCTACAAGGCGATGCTGGATTCGCAGGATGACGCAAACGACAGGATAACCCAGGCGATGTGGAGGGTGAACCGCCTCTCGCCGGCATCGATTGAGACATACAATTCGCTTGCAAGCAGGAAGAACGCGCTGGACGACAAGGTGAAGCCCCCGATGACCAGCGCGCAGTATGCCGCCCTTGAAGGCGACTACCAGAAACTGACCTCGGACGCAAGGACCTACATCGCATCGACAGCAACACTGCAGGACTCGGTCTTCAGCGTGGGAAACAGCTTCGGCAGGGCGTCGGTGGACGGCACGGTGGCGCTGGTGAGCAGCATGGCCCCGCTTTCGTTCAAGGACAGGCAGGCGATGGCGAAATACGCCCCGCCCATAGTGCTTGGCGTGATTGACCTGTCCATACTCTCAGTGGGTCTCCTGCTGTTCGTGGCGGTGTTCTACCAGTTCCACGGATTCTTCAAAAACAGGCTCGCGCTCTCAGGATGGGTGCTGACCGGGCTTGCGTTCGTGTTCGTGCTTTTGATAGGCTCGGCTGGCTTCTACGGGATAGTGCTTTCCACCGAAAGATACACCTCGTTCGAGGACTTCTACGGCTCGCTTCGCGCATCGGACGGCAGGGTCGCGATAATCGTAGATGAGACCGGCGCCTCCGACCCGGGCTCGCTTGCCATGAAGGACTGCGCAAACCAGGTGGCCATGCAGCTTGCGGCAATCGGCAAGGACAAGGTGTACAAATATTATATCGACGGGGCGGCGTGCACGTCCATGGTGCCGAAGAACGTCACCGGGAACGGGACTGTGAACTATTCCACGACCACCGGAATGTCCTCCAAGGACTGCCTGAACAGCATGCCTGACATGCCAGTAATAGAGCTTATGCACTCAAGCACGAACGAGGTGCCTGTTTTCACGACAGTAGTGACCAAGCAGGCGATATTCAAGGGCAACGACGCATATTACGCGAAGAAGCCGATGTGCGATGCGGCAAACGTGCTGAACTAGCGAGGTTTGGATTGATATGAAAACCACCGGGCAAGGCAAGGGGCAGCCTAAAGTGAAGGCAGGCGCAGGCATATCCGAAAACGACAGGAACGCGATAGTTGCCCTGCTTGCAATCCTCGCGCTCTCGGCTGCGTCATATGCCCTGTTCTTCTCAGCGCCGCAGGATGCGCCTGCGGACGGCAGCGGGTTTTACCAGATGCTTGCAGGCGCGGGGAGCGTCGGGCTGTTTTACGACGTCAGGGGCGCAGGCCCGGAGCAGGCATCCGCAATCTACCAGTGCGGGGTGGACATCATAGGCAAGGGCAGGTTCGCGCAGAAAAATCTTTCCATAATAAGCTGCAACGAGAAGGAATGCGTGAGCGTCTCCGAAACTCTTGGCTTTGAACAGGCGAAAAGGAAGATGGAAGCCATGCCTTACATCCTGATAAAACCTGGCGAGAGCGGCTATGCTTTTTACCAGAGGCATATGGAGATATATATCGGGAAAAACGCGACCGGAAACGGAACCTGCGACATAGCCGCGACCGAATCCTGATTTTAAGGGGGCTGCGCAAAACCGCTCTCCATGGCGGATGGTTGGGCGGAAGCCTTATTCCATCGGCAAGCGGTCGTTTCGCGCTTGTGACAAACCGTTTTAATCCTTAATAGCCATTCTTCCCGCATGGATGTTGAAGGGAAAATCGCGCTTGTCAAAAGGCAGCCGGTGTCGGAAATCGTCACTGAGGGCGAGCTTAGGCAGCTTTTCGAGTCGGATTCGCACCCGAAGCACTACATCGGCTTTGAAATATCCGGGAAAGTGCACCTTGGAAGCGGGCTCCTTACCGCACTGGTCCTCAAGGACCTGATGAAAGCCGGGATAAGGCCGACAATCTTCCTTGCCGACTACCACGCCTGGATAAACGGGAAGCTTGGGGGCGACCTTGACAGGATACAGCAGGCGGCAAAGGGCTATTTCAAGTCAGCTTTCATATCGCTCGGGCTTACGGAGGACAAGGTGGATTACGTCCTTGCAAGCGAGCTATACGGCAAGGACTATTGGAAGGAAGTGCTGCGCATAAGCAAGGACACCACCATGCAGCGGATGCTCCGCTGCACCACCATAATGGGCCGCTCTCAAAAAGACGCGCTGGACTGCGCTTCCGTCCTCTACCCCGCAATGCAGGCGGCGGATATCTCCGCCCTGGATGCCGACATCGCGCATGCCGGGATGGACCAGCGGAAGGTCCATATGCTCGCGCGCGAGATAGCCGAAAAGCACGGGAGGAAAAAGCCCGTTGCGATGCACCACCGCCTCATGATGGGGCTGTTGGGCCCGCAGAAAATGGGCGGGATTGATGAAAATTCTTCGCTTGACGCGGAAATATCCTCCAAGATGAGCAAGAGCAAGCCGGATTCCTGCATATTCGTGCATGACTCGGAAGCGGAAATCTTAAGAAAGCTCAAGGGCGCATACTGCCCGGAAAAGTCGGCGGAGGGCAACCCCGTGCTTGAGATGTGCGAGTGCTTCGTATTCCGCGAAAAAGGCGCTTCCCTCGATATAAGAAGGCCTGCAAAATACGGGGGCGACGCTGTTTTCTCAAGCTACGCGGAGCTGCGGGATGCATACGCCGCAGGGAAGCTCCACCCGATGGACCTAAAGTCAGCAACCGCGGAAGCGCTTGCGAAAATGCTTGAGCCCTCGCGGAAATATTTCGAGAGCCGCCCGGAGCTTTTGGCGCAGATTGGATAGGTTCGCGCCATCCAAAAGCTGGAGAAACGCGGCAGATTGGATTGGGGCGCCTCGCCATTTTGCAAGCGAGATGAAGCTTTCTAACCGGATAGCCATATTTATAGCTCTTTCACTCGAATCCCTATCGGGAGATTGATGGCAAACACAAGGATTGTCGCAGCCATGCTGGCGCTTCTCTTTTTGTCCCAGCTGTGCTTTCCGGCCTGCCCGGCCGCAACCAGGAAAATATACCTTGCGGCAGTCACAGGCGAGGAAACTGGGGGCGTTTTCCAGCTGGTGGTGGAGACGCGCCCGGGAAACGGCACCGTCTATTCAGCCATAACGCCAAAGACCGGCATTGCGACCCAGGAATCGGAGGAGGCGGCGGTCAGGTACGCTTTCTCAAGCACGGGCCTTGACAGCCGCGAATGCGACGTGCTTTTCAGGATGGTCGGGAATTTCGGGGCAAACAGCGTGGACGGGCCCTCGGCAGGCGGCGCGATGGCGGCTGCAACGCGCGCGGCGCTCCTCAACCGGAGCATACGCCAGGACGTGGTGATGACCGGGACGATATTGCCCGACGGAAGGGTGGGTGAAGTCGGGGGCGTCATAGAAAAATCGCTCGGGGCGTCCATGGCGGATGCGAAATATTTCCTGGTCCCTTCGCTGAAGGTGCATGAGGCGATAATGGCCTCGAGCCTCGGGCTGGAGCATGAGTTCCGCGTGATAGAGGCGAGGAACCTCTCTTTCGCGGAGGAAATACTCTTTTCCGACTATTCGAAGGATTTCTCGCCGGCGTTTGACCCGCAAAGCGAGCCAATACCGGAAAACCTTGCGCAGATAAAAATGGATGCGGACCTTGGCAGGTTCGCGCTTGTCGCAAAGGAGGTCGTCGACTCGCTTGATTCGGAAGTCCGCGGCTCTTCCGCGCAAATGCAAAGGACGGCCGAAGGGGAGCGGCTTTACGGATATTTTTCCAAGGAAATCGGCAAGTATTACGCGCTTCTTTCGCTCGGATACCCCTTCACCTCTGCAAACGCGGCTTTCCTCCTTTCGATTGATGCGCATTACGCAAGCATCGGCCAAGAAGGGGCGGACATCGAAGACAAGGCAGGCGAAGTGTCAGGCTGCATAGGGGGGATTGGGCCTGCGGGGAAAACGGCGGCAAACCTCCATTGGGCAATCGGCGGCGACCTGAGGGGCCTTTGGGCAAAGAACAAGCTCAACCAGACTTTGGAAAACAGGGATTTGCAAGGTGGATACGCAACGCTTAGGGACCTGTTCTTCGCCCAAAGCTGGTGCGGAATATCCAAAAGCCTCTACGCCCAGGCGGAGGACATCGGAGGGAAAGGCGCGGATGAAACTGCGCTTGCCGCGCTCTCGGAAGAGAGGCTTTTGGCGGCGCGTGAAGCGTTTGAGGGCGCGGAAAAGGTCGATTACGACGCGCTTTGGCACCTTGAAAACGGGCTTGCCGCGAACGGAAGCGGGCAATACGGCGCTGCAATCTACGAGGCCACCTACGCGAAAACCATGCAGGGGATAGCAGGCGGGAAGGTGGAAAATGTTACGCTTGCGGCGGAGAAGCTGGCTACTGGCGGCAGGAAATCGCTTTGGGGCAAGATATACTACGGGCAGGGGGCTTACCTTCTTGCGGATGCGAAGGGGCGTGGAACAGCCCCCCTTGATGCTTACCGGATATTGCTCTATTCGCAGGAGCTGGATGGCGTGGCAGCAGAGATTGATTCCGCGCTTGCAGGGCAAACAGTCCAGGCAGAGGCGGCCATTGCGCCCCTGCCGCAAAATGCGGGGCGGCAGGAAATCGGCCCGCTTGGCATGGCATCATCTGCGCTTTTGGCGTTCTCGGTATTCGCATTCGGATTTGCAATAATCTATCGGCTGGCAAAAGGCTGGGGCAATGCGAGAATCTCGAAGGAAAGGATAATCGTGAAGTGACGGGGTGTGCTTATGGAAGAAACGCTGCTGGAGCGCGCGAAAGCGCTTGCATCCGAATACCGCGGGGTTGGAAGGGTTGCGCTTTCCTACTCAGGAGGGCTGGACTCGGCGGTTGTCGGCACCCTCCTCGTGCGTTCTGGGTTCGAAGTGGTGCCTGTTGCGATAGATTTGGGGCAGCAAAGCGATTTTTCAAAAATGGGGAAGAACGCGCGCGCAATGTTCAAAAAATTCGTGCTTGCCGATGCGAAAGACGAATACTGCGAGGCGATTTTCCGCTCGCTGAAGGGCAACTACGGGGCGAATGGCAGCAAGAACTGCGGGGGGATATCGCGCCCGGTGATGGCGCATGCGCTCGTGAAGGCGGCGCGCGGGCAAAAGTGCCAGGCGATTGCGCACGGCTCGTCCGGGTTCGGGAACGACCACCTCACAATGGAGAATTCGCTCCGCGTGCTTGCGCCGGAAATGAGGATAATGGCGCCTGTGAGGGACTTGGACATGCGCCGGGACGAATCGGTCGCATTCGCAAAAAAAGAAAGGCTGCCAATCAACCTGGAGCGCGCGGAAAAATTCTCGGCTGATGAGGATTTGTGGATACGCTCGCTAAGGCAGGGCGCGCTTGCGGAAAGCGGGAAGGGGCTGCCAGAAGCTGCATACAAGTGGTCTGTATCACCGGATGGCGCACCCGGAAAGCCTGCCGAAATAGCCATTGATTTCGTGGATGGCGCCCCCGCGGGCGCGGTCATCGATGGCAGGAAGATACGCGGCAATGCGAAGATAATAGCCGCGCTCAATGAAATCGGCGGAAAGCACGGGATAGGCAGGCACGAGGGGATGGACGAGAAGGTGGTGGGGCTCAAGATACATGAGGCTTACGAGAGGCCGGCTGCGGAAATACTCCTCCACGCGCACAGGCGCCTGGAGGAAGCCACGCTCACCACAAGGGAGCTTGACGCAAAGCGGCAGATTGACGCGCTTTGGGGAAGGCTGGTGCATGACGGAGGCTGGCACACAAGGCTTCGCAGGTGCCTGGACGCGTACATAGACTGCGCCTCGCGCCCGGTCGAGGGGACTGTGAGGCTGCGGCTTTACAGGGGGGCGGAAAGCGTGGTTGGAATCGAAAGCAGGCACGCGCTTTACGACAAACGGCTTTCCTCGCGGGACAGCAGGGGCGTGTTCTCGCAGAAGGAGGCGAGGCACTTTGCCAAGCTTTACGGGCTGCAGGACATGATTGCGTACCTGATTGACGCGGATTCCTGAAAAGCGCGGCGGGGGGAGAAAAGCCTTTAAGATGTTCGAATAGGAATGATACAATTGCGTTCAGAGGTGGGAATATGGTTGGCAAGCAGATTCATAGGGATAAAGGCTGCCCGCACGCAGCCGGAGGGCAATGCTGCGGGAAGCACCACCCGATAATCGAGGGGGGTAAAATGAACCTTTGGGAAACGTCCATGCAAAAGCTTAGGGAGGGGAACTCGCGCTTCATCGCAGGGGCGCCTTCGCAGAAGGATTTTGTGGCGCAGAGGGCGGCGCTTGTGAATGGGCAGAAGCCGCACTCGATAATCGTGGCCTGCTCGGATTCGCGCGTGCCGCCAGAGCACATATTTGATTCGGGGCTGGGCGAAATATTCATCATAAGGAACGCAGGCAACAACCCGGCGACGAAATACGACCTTGGCTCGATAGAGTACGCAGCCGAGCACCTCCACACGCCGCTTCTTGTGATACTGGGGCATTCTTCCTGCGGCGCGATAAACGCGACCTGCGCAGGGGGGCATGCGGAAGGCAATATCGCAGAGATTGTGAAGACCCTTATGCCTGCGGTTGAAAGGGCCGGAAAGGACCCGGCAAAGGCGGTCGAGACAAACGTGCAGGACATAATCAAAAACGTGCGCGAGAAAAGCGGGATTGTGCGCGAGCTTGAGAAGAAAGGCGAGCTCAAGGTCGTCGGCGCAATCTACGACCTTGAGTCCGGCGCGGTCCGCTTCCTCTGACCCCTCCTTTTTTAATTTTCCTTTTTCCTTTATTTTTGCAATTCGCATTCAGGCGTTTGAGGATTGGGTTTTCCGCATGGAAGAGAAGACAAAAATGAAGTACGAGCTCAAGAAGCAGCTTGCGCACCTTCGCGAGATGAAGGGCAGCGGCACCGAGCTCATTTCCGTTTACATACCCGCCGGGCAGGCGATACATGAGATGTCGAACAAGCTTCGCGAGGAGGCGGGGCAGGCATCCAACATAAAGAGCAAGTCCACCCGGAAAAACGTCGGGGAGGCGCTTGAGAAGATTGTGCACCACCTCAAAAGCTACGGGAACAGCGCGCCAAAGACGGGGGTCGTCATCTTCTGCGGGAACGTTTCCGACAACCCGGCAAAGACGGATGTCGAGCTGTTCACGGTCTTCCCGCCAGAGCCGGTTGCAATCTCGCTTTACCGGTGCGACTCGCGCTTTTTCCTCGAGCCACTCGAGCGGCTGCTTGAGGTCACGGACAGCTACGGAATCGTAGTCATGGACGGCAGGGAATGCACGCTTGCAGAGCTTCGCGGCACAAACACGAGGATACTTTCACGCATACGCTCGATGGCGCACTCGAAAATGAGAAAAGGGGGGCAGTCTGCAAGGCGCATAGAGCGGATAATAGAGGAGTCGATAGAATACTACTACAAGCATGTCGGGGAGCACATGGACCGCTATTTTGTCAATACGGTCAAAGGCGTGATAGTCGGCGGGCCCGGGCCTGCGAAGGAGGATTTCGTGAAGATGTCCCCCTTCAACTACCAGATAAAGGTGCTCGGGGTGGTGGACACAGGCTACACCGACGAATACGGCATCCGCGAAGTGATGGCAAAGTCGGGCAGCCTCATAGCCGAGCAGGCGGCAGTGAAGGAAAGAGTGATAATCGAGCGGTTCATCAAGGAAGTCGTTTCAGGCGGGCTTGCCACCTACGGCGAGGCGGAAGTGAGGAAAGCGCTTGAGAGCAAGCAGGCGAAAGAGCTTCTTGTCTCGGAAGGGCTGACCTTCAAGAGGGCAAAGCTGGTGGACACCACCACTGGCGAGGCGCAATATGTCACCAGCAGGAGCCCGTCTGACCTTGAGGAAAAGATAAAGGCAATCGGGGGCACGGTAAAAGTCGAGTCCGAGCGCCCGCTCATAGACGACCTTATCGACCTTGCGGATTCCCAGGGGATTGATGTTGCGGTCATTTCGCCTGACACCGCAGAAGGCGCGCAGTTCCTGGGAAGCTTTTACGGGGTCGGGGCCTTCCTTAGGTACAGGTAATGGAGGGCGGGCAAGCCAAAGTAGCTTCTTTTTTAAAGTGAAGTGCGCACAAACAAAGCGGCAGGATAGGCCGGGGGGGTAGGGGCCCCCCATACTGCAAATCCCCTTTGGCAGGGCCGAATATCCGGTGAAGTGGCAGGCTGGGGCTGTGAGGCTTTGGCTTTAAGCGTCGACGCCCTGCCTTGCCGGATGGTCCATTGTGCCAATCGGGTCAGGCCGGAAGGAGCAGCCCTACGCATTCTGTACCGTGCTGGCAAGATCCAAGGCTGAGCTGCGGTCAAAACCACCTTGCAGTTCCGCCTGTTGCCCGCCGGGGATCCTGCCACAATATGAAACAGGCTTAATCCGAAGGCTACATAGACGGCACAAAAAAGCCAGCAAACCCCCTAAGAACTAAACAGCTGCCGCAGGCGCAAACATTGCAACCATAAGAAAAAGCAGCACCAGCGGGACAGCCACGGCAAGCGCCGCGCGCGCGCTTGAAATGCCGTGGACGGATTTTATCGCGCGGTAGAATCCGTAAAACATGAAAATCTCGATTGCGAACGCCGCCAGCGAGAATACTATGCCTGCAAGCGGGAGCTGCGCCAAGATGGTGAAAGGCACCGCAAGAACCGCCCAGCCGCAATAGACCAACGAGAGCACGAATGTCTGCTGCATATAGCCCCCGCTTCCCCCGAGAAATTTCGGGTCCAGGAACAGGACGGCCTAGCCTATGAAGCCCAACATAACCATAAGCGAAGGGTAGATTGCGGCCATCGCGAGGATGAACAGCGGCATGTCCTCGGGGAGAATGAAATCCGAAGCGTTGAAAAACGCCATGCCGAGCGTAATGGCCATGGAAACCGCCGCAAGAACGATGCCCGAAAGAAACAGGTTGGTGGCAGCCCCTGCGAAGCTGGCGCTTGCCTTCGCGGGCCCGATTGCCTCTTCAGGGCAAAAATAGGCG
>CAYWFJ010000030.1:0-4844 GCA_964458205.1 Microcaldota archaeon
TTCAAATCCTTCTTTTGGCTTCCTGTATTCCGAAAGCCACTATCCCGCCGGTTATCACCGTTATGAACTGGTGGATCCCCATCGTGGTCAGGAAAAGCGCGGGCACAAAGCCGAATGAGTAAAGCGCGAATGCGGATGCAAAGAGGAACCCCGCCTTTGCGGTTGCGCCGATTCCAAGAGAAACCCATTTGCTCTTCTTTTTCTCAAGGTAAAACTCCTTTATGCTCCAGACGAGCGCTGCATTGCCAAGCCAGATGAAGGGCATCATGCGAACAAGGAAAGAAGTGTCGGTGCCGAATGCCACGCCGCCTATGAAAAGAGCGAGGCTGGGAAGCACGATTATTGGCAGAAGCCTTATCCCACGCACGTTGAGCGCTGCAAGAATGAGCGCGGCATTCACAGCGGTCCCAACGAAAAGCTGCTCGTGGAGGAAAAGGAACGGTATTGAAAAAGAGACAAGCGCATAGGCGAATGTTTCAACGTATTCCCTTGCGTGCTTCAACTCATATTCCTGTCTGAAGAACGAACCAGGGACAAACGGATAATCGCGCTTTTTTTTGCTTGCCATAGAAGAAGGGAGCACGAATAAGTATATAAGACAGATTGGTGATGAAATGCCCGATGCCATGAAGGATGCCAAAAAAAAGAAGAACGACAAGCCGCTCATGAACATCCTCTGGGAGGTCCAGGAGAGGCATGGCTATATCTCGGAGCACATGCTAAAGCAGATAAGCCTGGAGCAGGACATACCGATTGCCCGGCTTTACGGCGTGGTGAAATTCTACTCGATGTTCCGCACCGAGCCGCAGGGTAAGCACGTCATCGAGATATGCGGCTCGCCCTCCTGCGTGCTCAACAACGGCACCCCTCTTGCTGAATTCCTCAAGAACGAGATAGGCGTGAAGATGGGCGGCACCAGCAAGGACGGGCTCTTTTCGCTTTACAAGACCTCTTGCATAGGGTGCTGCGACGAGGCGCCTGCGATGCTTGTGGACCACAAGGCATACACCAAGCTTACAGAGGAGAGGATACGGGAAATAATCGCAAGGCTGAAAAAATAGGGATGATTTTGTGCAGATACTCCGCCAGACCAACCTTGAGGCGCTTGACAGGGCGCGAAACATCGGGGCAGACGCAGTGCTTGAGCTTCTTGAGAAGAAGGGGCTGGAGGGCAGGGGAGGCGCAGCCTATTCCACCGCCAGGAAATGGAAGCGGTGCAAAAATGCGCCTGCGGACGAGCGGTTCGTGGTATGCAATGCGGACGAGGGCGAGCCTGGCACCTTCAAGGACAAGTTCATCATGAAATACAACGCCGAGACCATGATAGAGGGCATGCTCATCTGCGCCCATGTGATTGGCGCGAAAAAGTGCTATATTTACCTAAGAGGGGAATACGAATACCTGCGGAAAAGGCTGATGCAGCAGATTGACGATGTTGTCGCCCGCTCGAAGATGGACGTTTCAATCGAGATTGTGCGCGGCGCTGGCGCCTATGTGTGCGGCGAGCGGACCGCGCTGGTGCAATCCATAATGGGCTTTAGGGGCAATCCGCAATACTCGCCCCCGAACATAACCGAGTGCGGCCTTTGGGGCAAGCCCACGGTGGTGAACAACGTGGAGACCCTCACCTGCGCTGCGCAGGCTGTGCTCTTCGATGACTGGAACTCCAACCTGCGGCTCTTCTCGGTTTCGGGCAATGTATCAAACCCGGGCGTCTACGAGCTTCCGCTTGGCGTCAAGATGTCCACCATAATCGACATCGCAAGGCCTAAGAGGAAGCTCAAGGCGCTCTCTTTCGGATGCTTTGGCGGGATAATGCCGGTTGACCCGAACATGGAGGTCACGCCCGAGACCATCAACATGGAGGAATGCCAGCACGGGGCTTTCAGCGCAATCCTGATTGACGAGACCAACAACGTGGTGGACATCGCGCTTAGCATCGCGAAATTCTATGCATATGAGTCGTGCGGAAAGTGCACGCCCTGCAGGGAAGGAACCATACGCATCCTGGATTACCTCAAGCGCGTGAAAAGCGGCGAGGCTGAGAAGAAGGAGCTTGAGACCCTGCGCGAGCTTGCGCTCCACGTCCAGGCAACCAGCCTTTGCGGGCTTGGGCAATCCTCAGGAAACCATGTGATTACCTCGCTGCTGCATTTCCCGGAAGACTATGAATACTACCTAAGCAAGGGAAAGGCGGGCGCAGGAGCGCCTGATAAAACGGCAAAGCCTGCGCAAGCCGCAGGCAGTGCTATGGAAAATGCGGCAACGACGCCCAAGAAAGCAAGGAAGGCGGCGAAAAAAGAATAAGTGATTCCCATGAAAATCAATTTCAACGGGCAAGACATCGAAGTGGATGGCAAGAAGACCCTTCTCCAAATTTGCCAGGACATGAAAATCGCCATACCGACCCTTTGCTACCACGCGAGCCTGTTCCCGGAGGCGCGCTGCAGGATTTGCCTTGTCGAGATGGACGGAAAGCTTGTCACCTCATGCTCCACCCGGCCGAGGGAAGGCTGCAAGGTGGTTACAAGCTCTGAGAGGATAATCAAGGCGAGAAGGCTCAATATGGAGCTTATGGTTCCAAAATCGCCCTCCTGCAAGAAGACGGACGACTTGGAAGTGTGCGAGATATACGAGCAGGTTGGGCTGAACAACACCCGCTTCAAGTCGCTCAAGGACTACAAGCCCGATTTGGGGGATGCCGTAATCCGCGACGACAACAAGTGCGTGAACTGCGGAAGGTGCGTGCGCGTGTGCGCGGACATACAGGCGGTTTATGCCATTGACTTTTCAAGCAGGGGGCACTACGAGCACGTTTCGCCCTATGGGGAGAAGCACCTTGCAAACGTGGCTTGCATAATGTGCGGGCAGTGCATACTCAACTGCCCGGTTGGCGCGATAAGCGAGCGCTCGCATATCGAAGAGGTGGTTGCGGCGCTTGCTGACAAGAAAAAGCACGTGGTGGTGCAGACCGCGCCATCCGTGCGCGCCGCGCTTGGCGAGCTTTTCAGCATGCCGGCAGGCACGCTTGTCACCGGCAAGATGGTCTCCGCCCTGAAAGCATGCGGGTTTGCGAAAGTGTTCGATGTGGACCTGGGCGCGGACATCACGATAATGGAGGAGAGCGCGGAGCTATTGCGCAGGGTGAGCAAGGGCGGGACGCTGCCCCTCATCACCACCTGCTGCCCTGGCTGGATACTCATGATGGAGTTCTTCTACCCCGAGCTTATCCCGCACATGTCCACCTGCAAGAGCCCGCATGAGATGCTTGGAATGCTCATCAAGTGCTATTACGCGAAAAAAGCCGGAATAAACCCGAAGGACATAGTGGTTGTGAGCATAATGCCTTGCACCGCGAAGAAGTTCGAGTCCACGCGTCCCGAGATGGAGAGCGGGGTGGACTATGTGCTTACCACCCGCGAGCTTGGAAGGCTCATCAAGATGAAGAACATCGACTTTGTGAAGCTTCCGGACTCGGACTTCGACCCTGCGCTTGGCATTTCAACAGGGGCCGGAGTGATATTCGGCGCAAGCGGCGGCGTGATGGAAGCCGCGCTTAGGACGGCTTACGAGGTTGCGGAAGGAAAGCCCCTCCCGAAGATAGACTTCACCGAAATACGCGGCATGGAAGGCATAAAGGAGGGCAAGGTCGTGCTTAAGGGCAAGGAAATCCGCTTTGCCTGCGCGCACGGCGGCGCGAATTTGCGGAAGCTCGTTGCGATGAAGGACAAATACCACTTCATAGAGATGATGGCATGCCCGGGCGGGTGCATCGGAGGCGGAGGCCAGCCAATTTACAAGGACCCAGACACGCTTAGAAAGAGGATGGAAGCGATATATTCGGCAGACCGTGCGATGAAGCTAAGAAAGTCGCACGAAAACCCGATTGTGAAAGAGATTTACAGCGAATTTTTGGGCGAGCCTGGAAGCGAATTGGCTGAGAAGCTCCTGCACACGCACTACAAGAAGAGGGAAAGGTTCTAGGAAATACTGAGAGAGACGCTCTTGTTATCTTTTCGCTATTTTTCGAGTTGGCTTATCCTAAAATCCACCGGCACCCCACTCTGCACCCGTTTATAAATCCCGGAACTGACCTTTGTCTGTGCGAAAGCGCCAATGGGTTTATATATGAGTTGATATAAATTAGTTATCAACTTGTAACTATTGGTGATTGATATGGCTAGGCTGGCTAAGAGAAACAATGCTGCGAAGACGGGGCACTCACCCACTTTGAACACAGTCGTCATGGTGGAGCGCGCGCTTGAGGAAGCGAAGAATAGCGCAGTGAGCGTGCCCGAGCTCAAGCGCAGCCTCCCAAGGCAGGTGAACCACTGCACGCTCAAGGCGATACTTGGATATCTTGAGGAGAGCAACAAGATAGCTGTCAGCCTGCGCGGCATCACCTGGATACACAACCCGAATGCAGACCTCCGGCGCGCAATCGCACGGGGCATGGAAATATGAAAAAGGTAAGAGTAATATTGTCACAGGAAGCTGAGGAAGCATACCGGATGCTCAACGAGCGCGCGCCGCACTCAAAATTGGAACGGTCCATTCTCAATGCAGTGAACAGGAAAAAGGATCTTATCAAGGCAAACCCGCAGTATGGGGAGCCGATTCCGAAGAAACAGATACCTGCAGAATACATTGCAAAGTATGGCGCGAACAACCTGTTCTGGGTAGGCTTGCCGGATTTTTGGAGGATGCTCTACACGCTCACTGCGAATGGCGAGGTCGAGATAATCGCGTTTGTGCTTGATATATCCGACCACCGCAAATACAACAAGAAATTTGGGTATAGGTAACAATTTTCAGAAAAAAACACCCTCGTCAAATCAGCAAGG
>CAYWFJ010000030.1:4944-9734 GCA_964458205.1 Microcaldota archaeon
TTTGAACGCGGATCAAGAACTCTCGCCTGTCCGGAATGCCGCAGTCGGCATAGAGCCATTCGGAGGCTCTTGTCCTATCCAGGTTAGACTACGAGGGCGCGATTTGACATTTGAAGAATAACCCTTAATAAGGTGATAAGTGAAAGGAAGCAACGGGAGTGATGCTATGGCAAAGGAGAATGAGCCTGTAAAGAAGCTTTACCGCTCTAATTCCGACAAGCTGCTTGGCGGCGTGTGCGGCGGCATGGCGGAATATTTCGCAATCGACCCCATAATCATGCGCCTGATATGGGTGGCAATAGGGCTTATGGGCCCAGGGATTCTGCTTTACATAATCGCATGGGTTTTCATCCCGAAAAAGGCGAATTAGGAATTGGAAGGTGGGAATATGGCGGATGCAGGTTTCAATCCAGGGTGGGGCATGCGGCTCAGGATAATGCTCACTTCGGTGCTTGTTTTCGGGCTTATTGCCGCGGTAATCGGGGCGATAATGTACTGGAGCGGCATTGCCGGCTCAGGAAGCATATTCTTCTGGATAATTGTTTCACTCGCAATGATAGCGGTGCAGTGGTGGATGGGGCCCTCTATAATAAAGTGGGCGACTGGGGCAAAGGAACTGAAGCAGAGTGACGCACCCGAGCTTTTCGCGATTGTCTCAAAGCTTACTGGGAAGGCGAAGCTCCCGATGCCGAAGCTTTACATCGTGAACAACCCTTCCGCCAATGCGTTTGCATTCGGCAGGACGCAGAAGGACTCTGGAATTGCTGTGCACACCGGATTGATGGCGATGCTTTCCAAGGAGGAAGTGGAGGGCGTGCTTGCGCATGAGATAGGCCATATCAACAACCGGGATGTCGCGGTGATGACGCTTGCAAGCGTGATACCTGTGATGCTTTACTATGGCGTGCTGATATTCGCCCCGAGAAGCCGAGACGACCATTTTGGCATTGGGCAAATATTGGGGGCTTTTGCGGCGCAGTTCGTAGGCCAGCTTATGGTCATGTGGCTCTCAAGGCAAAGGGAATATTTTGCCGATGAGTTTTCCGCACGGCTCACCAACAATCCTGCGGGATTGATGAGCGCGCTTGCGAAGATTTCTTATGGCGCGGCTGGAGGCAAGAAGGTCGAGTCCGGCTCCATGGTAAAGGCGCTTTATGTCGCGGAGCCAACTGGCCAAAAAATGGACATTGCCGAGCTGACCCGCGCAATTGACAGCGGTAACGACTCCGCGCTTGCGGCTGCGATTGAGAATGAGAAGAAGAAAGACGGATTTGAATTGATAATGACGCACCCGCTCACCGCAAAGAGGCTGGAGAGGCTTTTGAAGGTGAAAAAGGAGATTGGCGCGTGAGTGGAAGCCCGGCTAATGGCAGGCATGAGTGGATTTGGATTGGTTTGGATGTGGTTTTGATGAAACAAGTAGGCCCGGCAGTTTTTGAGATGGAAAAGGAGGGGAACATGCGCGTTCCTGCGCGGATATTCGCGACCCCCGCGATGTTCGAGTCCATGGGAAAGGACAGGACTTTCTCGCAATTGAAGAATGTTGCAACTCTTCCAGGCATTGTGAAGAATGCGCTTCTGATGCCGGACGGGCATGAGGGCTATGGCTTCCCCATTGGCGGCGTTGCCGCGTTTGACATGGAAACAGGGGTCATCTCGCCAGGCGGTGTCGGCTATGACATCAACTGCGGCGTGAGGCTTATCACCACTCCGCTTTCAAAAGAGGAAGTGATGCCGAAAATGCGCGAGCTTATCGACCTCCTTTTCACCAATGTCCCTTCGGGCGTGGGCTCGAAGGGGAAGCTTCGCGTGACTCACCAGGAGCTTAACGAGGCGGTTACAAGGGGGATTGACTGGGCGATTGAAAAAGGGTATGGCCGGGACCAGGACAGGGAAAGGACAGAGGAGAACGGCAGGATGGAGGGCGCGGACTCATCGGCTGTGAGCGAAAAGGCGATGAAGCGCGGGCTGCCGCAGTTCGGCACGGTCGGCGCCGGAAACCATTTCATGGAAGTGCAGGAAGTGAAGGAAATAATGCTCCCGGAGGTTGCCAAGAAATTCGGGCTGAAGGAAGGGAATGTGGTGGTGATGCTGCACTGCGGCTCAAGAGGATTCGGGCACCAGGTGTGCGACGACTCGCTTCGCGAGATGCTTGCCGCCTCCAGGAAATACGGCATTGCGCTTGCGGACAACGAGCTTTGCTGCGCGCCCATAAGCAGCCCGGAAGCCGAGAAATACATGAAGGCGATGCGGTGCGCGGTCAACTACGCGTTCTGCAACCGGCATATCATGATGCACTGGGTGAGGGAGACTTTCGATTCTGTCTTCGGGAAGGGGACGGGGGATGAAATGCCCCTGGTCTACGATGTTTGCCACAACATTGCAAAATTCGAGGAGCATGAGGTGGATGGCAAGCGGCAGAAAGTGTGCGTGCACAGGAAAGGCGCCACGCGCGCGTTTGCCGCTGGAAGGGTGGAGCTGCCCTCTTTCTACCGCGACATAGGGCAGCCTGTGCTCATCCCCGGAAGCATGGGCACGTCATCATATGTTCTTGTCGGGAAACAGGGCGCTATGGAGCAGAGCTTCGGCTCCACCTGCCACGGGGCGGGAAGGGTGATGAGCCGCTCGCAGGCAATCCATACTTGGACTGGCAGGCAGATTGAGACAAATCTTGCCGGAAAAGGGATAATGGTGAAAGCTACAGAGTCCGAGCTTCTTGCGGAGGAGGCGCCGGGCGCATACAAGGATGTGGACGAGGTCGTCAAGTCGGTGCAGATGGCAGGCATCACGGATGTCGTTGCGAAGCTTCTCCCGCTAGGCGTGGTGAAAGGGTAGGCATGTAAGCGCGGCATAGCGCAGCAGGCGCTTTGCAGATTTGCATGGCGGGCTGATTTTAATGGAAAAAATGCATGCGGTTGCGCTTGTTGCAGGCGCCATTGTTGCTGTTCTTGCTGCGGTTGCACTTTATCCTGTGTTATTCCCGCCTGGAGCGCAACAGCTCCCTGGCAGCGCATCGGAAGCTGTTTTCACCCCATTTGTGGAAGGATGCGCAACCGAGGGGGAGGCGGCAAAGGAAAGGGAAGGGAAACGGGGCGAAGCTTCCGGCGAGGAAGCCGCAGCCGCAATAAGCGTGGACGGGGATTCGGTGTCATACGCCCGCGCGGCAAGCCACTACTGCTGCCTGAGCGCCAATGTAAGCGGGAAAATTGCCGAAGGGAAGATAACGATTGTTGAAAATTGGGGGGGAAATCCGTGCAGGTGCATGTGCTTCTCTAAATTGGGCGCTAATTTTTCGGAAATTCCGCCAGGGGATTACATGGTGGAAGCGTACCGGGCTGATGCGGACGGGCGGAAGCTTCTGCTCTCGCAGAAAGTCAGCGTCGGCTGATTGGTTTCCCAAAAAAGTTAAGTTAATAAACAGTTGGCGAGGAAGGGAATCATGCCAAAGGCGACGGGCAGCGCGGATGCTTGCAGGAAAACATACCTTAGCCTTGAAAAGGAAGTGGAAAGGCTCCTTGACAATTTCCTCTCGTCAGCGAAGGAAGGGGAAAAATTCTTCGAAGTGATTGAAAAGGCCGAAAGCCAGCTTGCGCAGGGGGCGAGGCGCATGAAGGGAGCCGACCTTGAGCTTAATGAGATTGCAGTCATTGCGGACAAGGTTGAAGGCGAAATCGGGGATGCGGAAGGCTCAGCAATCGGGGCGGGGCTTATTGAGTGCGAGGGTGACTGGGCAATTCAGTTCGAAGCCGCGCGAAAATCGCTTGACCGGATGGCGCTTCAGATGAAAAGAATGAAGGGCGCCGCAGGGGAAGGGGCGGGAATGGAGGCAAGAAGCGCGCTTTTGTCTTTCGCGAGGGACGCCGCTGCGTGCAGGCTGAGGATAGGGAAGCTTCGCGCCATTTATGATTCCAAAAGCGGGGAAAGCTACAGGCGGCTGGAAGCCGCGAAAAGGCAGGTCCGGGCCCTGCGCGCAGGCATAGGCAAGGCATCCGACAGGCTTGCCAAAGGAAGGCTCAAAGAAAAGATAGCCTGCGCCAAATCGGATATTTCCGCGCATTTGAGGAAGAATGCGAAAGGCAGGATATTTGTGGACCCCAAGCACCTGACGCTCACCACGGACATGCGGAAAGTCAGGATACCCCTCACGCAGACCGTGCGCTTCGCGCTTGAGGAAATCGCGCCGATTGAGAAATCCCTCTCGAAGCTCGGGCGGGGCGCGCACCTGGTCGGAAGCTTTGAGAAGGACGGTAATGGCACGAGAATCACAATAGGCGAGAGAACGGTTGCAGGGGATACGATAATCTACAGGGAAAAGACATACTGGCTTGCGGGCTAGAATCCGCCAAGCCCGCCGCTCCACCGCTGCCTGCCGACCTTCATTTTATCTTTTTTCTTCTGCGAAAGCCCGCCCAAAAAGCCGCTTATCTCTTCGCTTGCCTGAAGAATAAGCCCGATTGCTATGAGAGTTATGCCTACGCCAAGATAGGTCAGAAAGCCGTAAACCTGGCTCTCGAAAATCTGCTGCACAGCGCCTTCGGAGGATATGTCTACCCCGCAAAGCTCGTCTGCCTCCGGGTCGCGCTCCTGGGAACTGGGCAGCACTCCTGCGCTTTGGCCCACAGACGATGAGACGTATCCCACTGTTTTTTGGATGTTTAAGATAAGGAAAAGGAAGCCGACGAACATGACGCCCATGCCGATGACCTGGAGTATCTTGCCTATCCACTTGACTTCGGACATGATTTTGTTGGCTATAGCAAGCTTCTTATAGGTTTTGAGGCAGAATGGTG
>CAYWFJ010000031.1:0-9507 GCA_964458205.1 Microcaldota archaeon
CCCCACTGCGTGCCGACTATGACTGCGACTGCCATCAAAACCACCCAAATTAGCTGTCTCTGCCTCTTTCATCCCCCGAAGAGACTACCACTCTATCCTTTTTACCTTTCCGCTCTCGCTTGCTTGTATCTGCTGCTCTGTGAGCTTTACGCAAATGCCGAGCGCTGGGCGGAGGTTTTCCTTGGAGCCGTTTGCGCCTGCGGCAAACTGGTGCCCGCTGCCGCTTCCCCCGAGAATCCTCCCGATTTCAGGCATTATCCGCTCAAGTTTCACCCGCCCAAGAAGCGAATCGCGCATGCGCGCCGAAATGCGCGCTCCGCCGCACTCTGCCTCGCAGCCCACAAATGCGATATCTGCGCCTAAGTGGGTGAGCATGTCTGCGAAATGAGCCTCGTGCGACTTTGCCATTGCGGTTGCGATTATAAAGCTGCCGACCTTTTCCGAAGAGACAGACTGGCAGGAGCGGAGCGCCTCCACCCGCTCGGAAAACGACTCTGGTGCGCCTGCGAGGGAGTGTATTTGCGAGTAGGAAAGCCCTGAGTGGGAAAGGAGGGCGGATGCCGCTTCGAATGCGCGGGGGGTTGCGGACTTGAAGTTAGCGGTGTCGGAAATTATGCCCATCAGAAGTGCAATTGAAGTGATTTTGTCAGTGGATTTGAGGAGGAAGTGGAGCATTTCGCAGGCGGAGGAGGCGGATTGGTCGATTATTTCCTTCTTTGCTGCTATTTCGCCGCCTGTGCGCGAGTGGTGGTCGATGAGCAGGTCGGGCTGGATGCCTGAAAGATGGGGCAAAAGCGAGGGGGAGGCCGAGTCAAGCGCGATTATGAAATCTTCAGAAGTCACTTTTGCATCGGAAAAGAGGATGGTTTGCGCTCCGCAGTAGTCAAGAAGCTTTCTTGCGCCGCTATTCGGCTTGTCTGGGGGGGCTATGATGCACTTTTTTCCAATGAAGCGGGAAAGAGCGATTGCTGATGCGGCTGCGTCGATGTCCCCAAGCGAGTGGAAGGTCAGGACTATCCTTTTCGCTTTTATTGACGAGAGGGAACGGGAGAATGCGGCAGGGGAGGGGAGCTTCCCTGCTCCGGCGCGGGGAGGCATGGCGTGCCTCACTTTTGCGGCATCCTATTCTCGCGAAGCGCCGTTTCAAGCGTTGCGCGAAGCTCGTCGAACTTCGGGCGCATCTTCTCCTCCTGCTTTGCAAGGACCCCGACGCGCATCTCGAACAGCTCTTTCTTCTCCTTAAGGTCAGAAGAGGCGTCGGTCTTTGTGGTCTCGATAAGCAGCGGCCCGACTGCGCGGTAAACCACCTTGTCGGCCTTGGAAAGCTCCTCCTCAGCCATCTTTATCTCTTCCACCTGGAGGATGAGCTGCTGGCGCTGCCCGGAAATCATCTGAAGCTGGCGCTGCATATCCTGGAATTCGTTGAGCTTTTTCTGGAGCTCCTCTGCGTTTCGAAGCGGTTCTGCCATTAAAATCCCCCCTAATCAGTCGGACTTACATCTTGCTCAACAGATTTAATAATATGCATGAGGCGCAGGTACGAGTTCAATGATGCGCGAAGCGAGACCGGGTCGTCCGCCTTTATCCCGACTATCACGGAATTGCCCTTCAGAATTACTTTTGAGCCGCCGCGGTGCGAAAAGTCGGCTTCCTGGAGGAGCGACTGGTAGGCGGCGGATGCCCCGTGCTTGGACGGGAAATTCAACTGGAGCGTTGCCGAGCCGGTTATTTTGGATGAACCCTTTTCACTTTTCATATTTGACACCCAATTTCAAAAGTTCGGTTTTGCCGAGCTTGAAGGAGAGCGTGCTTGCCCCTGCGGTGATGGAGGAGACGGGCCCTGAATCCGCATTTAAAGGCAAAAGAAGCCGCTGGAGCGCTGCGCGCTTGGTTCCTGCGAGCTTGAGCGAGCGAGACTGCGCCTGCCGCCATGCCTTTTTCTCTTCGCAGGCGACTGCGTATTGCGCTATTATTGTGGGTGAAAGCCTCTGCCAGCCGCCGTCTTCTTCAAGAGACAGGAATGACATTTCGCTTGCCCCGCCTTCGCGCTTGCTTAATGTGCAAATGCGGGAGAAATGGAGCCGGTGCGCCTTTTTGAGAAGAGAAACGATTGTGCGCTTGCCCCTGCCTTCCAAGAGAGACTCGGGCACGGAGAGGAAGAGGGCATTTGCGATAAGCTTCTGAAGAAAATCCGGCTTTTTGCCCGTTGTGACAAGCAGGTATAGCACCCTTTTGGAAATAAATGGAAAAAAAAGGAAACTAGTCCGTCGACACATCGCGCGCCACTGGCTCGCGGGTCTTGTAAAGCACCCTATTGCCGCAGTAGGGGCAGCGGGTGAACTTGGTGTCGAGCTTCTCTATCTTTTTCTTGCATTTTGAACATGCGTACATATGCGTTACCTCTTTTTCTGCTCCTCAATCAGCCGCGCGGCGACTTCGCCTGCCGGAGTGGAGAGCGAATAGGTCCCGCCTGCGAAAACCGCCTGGCAGGCCTTGCAGCCCCAAAGCGAGTTGCCCTGGCGCTTGACCTTCCTCTTCCCGCACTTGGGGCACTCGTAAAGCGCCCTGCGTGAGTTTTCCACCTTGTCTGCGCGCTTCCTCAGTTCCGCGCCGTGCCTTACGTTCCTGTTGGACATTCAAATCACCTGATTTTTGCAAATATTACTCCTTAGGGAGAAGGGCACGAAGCTCCTTGCCCTTTTCCATGGAGATATCAAGCAACCCCATTAAATCCCTTTCTGAGATGGCGCCCCAGCCCCCTTTTTGCGCTGCGCAAAGGTGCTTGGGGGTGGTTGCAAGCGTGAGGCGGCAGTCCATTCCCTTCTCCTCGTCAAGCGAGGGGTCGATGAATGTGCGCTCGCCGAGCTTCCCGAATGTGGATGTGACCACGATGTCCTTGAGGGGGAGCTTCCCTGCGTATTCGCCCCGGATTATCTTGCCTTCCTCCACTTTCGGCATGCGCGTGGAGAGAAGCGCCGCCATTGCCGCAAGGGAGGAGCAGTCTATCAGGTTGCCGTCGTGGTCAAGCACGTAGATGTCCACATAAAGCGCGAGCACCTTCTCAGCCTCGATGAAAAACGAGTTGAGGTCAAGCGTGTTCGAGCTTCGGATGCCCCTGTCGACAACGCGCGCAAGCTCGATTGCGTTCTCGCTGGGCGGGCCGGTCTCAAAAAGGTGCGATGCGAGCGGAAGGAGGTCGGCGGATGTCGAAAGCACGCCCTCGGTGGGCCTGTCCGGGAAGGGCTTTGCGATGTCGAACTTGATGCCCGCCATCACCTGGCTCTTGCCGATTGACGCCATTGCCGAGCCCTCCGCGTTCTGGAGGATTCCGGGCTGGACGCTTATCGCACGGTAGTCGTACATGCCGCGGTTGTCCCCCCTCTTTCCAGAGGAAAGAAGCGCGGAAAGCGTGTCGCGTTTTATTTCGTTTATGGATTCCATAAGAACACCTACTTTATTACGAGGAACCTTTCCTCTTTCGGATCAGCGTAAACCTTCCCGATTGCGTCCACCTGTATCTTGCGGATTTTCTCGGTTGCGCCCTTCGCAAGCTCCAATCCGCGCGCAAGCTCCTCGCGCGTGAGGAGCCCGTCCATCTGGTAAAGGAGTATGTCGCCTGTGCGCGGCGAGAAGGCAATCGGCATGTCCGATTCGCCGAAGTTGTCCTCCTCCTTTCCAGGGTCGACCGCCATTTCGCCGTCTATTTTGCAGACTGCGACTGCGTTTATCAAATCCTTCATTGGTATGCCTGCGTCGGCAAGCGCCACCGCAGCTGCAGTCACAGCAGCGCAGCGCGTCCCGCCGTCCGACTGGAGGACTTCCACGAATATCTCTATCTGCGTTTTCGGGAAGCTTTCCGCGATTATGACGTTCTCGAACGCCTCCTTTATCACTTTGGAGAGCTCCTTGCTCCTGCGCGAGGGGCCGCTCCGCCCGTGCTCCTCCATCCCGGAGAAGGGCGCCATGTTGTAGCGGCATTTGACAATCGCCCGGTAGAGCGACTGGTCGTGGCGCGGGATGCACTCAGAGGGGCCGTATACCCCGGCAAGTATCTTGTTCTTGCCCCACTCGATGTATGCCGAGCCATCAGCGTCGTTTAGCACGCGCGCGACTATCTTTATCTGGCGGAGGTCCTCGACCCCGCGGCCGTCCACGCGCTTGCCCGAAACGAGAAGCTTCGGCTTGTTTGCTGTGTTTCCACCCATCATATCACCATTCCAAAATCATGAAATTTTTCCCTATTGTTTTGCGGACTTTAGGTATGCGGACACGCGGTCGGTAAGGCCGCTTGTGTGCGCCTGCGCCTCAATCATGCGTATCGCCTTTTCCGCAAGAGTCGCGTTCCCGTTGCCGGAAATCCAGACGTAGCCGTTGCGGCCTACGGATATTTCGCAGCCGGTCGAGGACTTTATCATGTCAATCATCGAGTTTTTCTTGCCGATTATGCGGGGCACCTTCACCGATGAGACCTTCACCAGCCTCCCTGCGGGGAGCTTTTTCGCCTCAGTAAGCTCGGTGGAGCGCACCTCGTCAATCATGCTCACGCGCGCGAGGATGGTGTCGCCCATCTCGTAGCGCTCGCGTATTTCGCGCGAGGAGAGGAATGCCGCGTAGGCGGTGTTCATCTCCACGCTGTAGCCGGAGAATTTCACTTCCGTCACCACCCCGACTATCTGGTCTTCCACCAAAGGCTCGTACGGCCCTTCGAGGGGCACAAGCTTTCCGTCGTGGAAAAGCCCGACCACTGTGGAGTAGGTCTTGCCCTTGTCCACGAACGCGTAGCTTATCCTGTCCGGCTTGTCCGAAACAATGTCGCCAGGCATCACAATTTTGCTTTCCATTTCATCACCAGTGTCCAATCGCAATCTTAATTCACTTCACTATCTTCGTCTCCGCGCTTCCTGCGGTCGCCTTGTTGAGGCGGTCGTAGAACTCCCCTTGCATGCCCGCAGGCATCTCTATCACGACTATCAGGCTGCCATCCTTCGCCCATTCCTCCTTCTGTATCCCGTAGCCTTTCAGCATGCCGTAGATGCGCTGCCCGAACTCCGGGGGCACCCTCGCGGCGATTTTCACGCGCTCGAACTTCATTGGGATTATGGGGCGCATTGCCTTTATGGCATCCTCAAGCTGCTCTGCCGCGTCCTTCATGCCGTCTATGTGCACGCGGGACTCCTCAAGCGCCTGCTCCAGGCGCATCTGCGTGTGCGGGCCCCCTGTCCGAGGGTCGATGCACTCGCGCATCAGGATTGCGATTATCTGCTTCTTTTTCTCTATGAGCATCTTGCGCTTCTGCTCGGTCGTCAGCTGCAAATCCCCTTTTTTGAGTATGCGCTCGGCAATGGCGAATATGTCGTTCGTGCCGAATGCTTTTTGGAGCGATGAGGCGGTGTGCCTCTCGCCGTTTCTGAAGCTTTTGAACACTTCTTCGACGACCAATACATTGTTGAGCTCCTTTTTCTGCCCGGTGCGGTACATGTACGCCAAGTCGGGATCCACGAGAAGCTCGTATCGCTCGCCGTTTATGTCCATGTGCGCGGTTATCGCATTGTCAAGGCTGGTCATTGCTTATCATCTTCTTTGATGCCGGAAAATCACTTGATGTACTTCTCCACTTCCTTCTGCGAGAGCACGGTGAACTCCTTCTTCTTCATGGTGATTACGGCTATTTCAAGCGTGTCTGGCTTTATGGAAAGGTCGCCGGATTTCTTGAGCGCCTTTACCGCGAGCGCGATTGCCTCGTCCTGAGACAGGTTGGGCTTGTACTCCTTCTCGAAGAACTCCTCCACTTCCTTCTTGCCAGAGCCTACTGCGTCCGCAAGGTAGCCTGTGAGTGCACCAGAGGGCTCTGCCTCATAGAGGCGCGGCTCGGAGTCGACCCCAGCAACCAGCAGGGAAACGCCGAACGGGCGGATGCCGCCGTATTGCGTGTAGACCTGCATGAGATCGCAAAGCTCCTTTGAAATGGACTCGACCGATGCTGGCTCCGAGTATGCAAGCCTGTGGCGCTGCGACTCGAGGCGCGCGAGGTCGACTAAGCGCCTTGCATCGGCAATGAGGCCGGATGCGGTTGCTGCGATGTGCTTGTCTATCTCGAACACTTTCTTCATCGATTCCGGGACGAGAAGCTTGGATGGCGCGTTCTTGTATGCCATCAAAAGCACGCCGCCGTCAAACACCATGCCGATTGCGGTCGCACCGCGCCTGACTGCCTCTTTGGCGTATTCCACCTGGAAAAGCCTGCCGTCTGGCGAGAACACCGTTATCGCGCGGTCATATGCCTGCTGGGCCGGAGGATACATAAGTTACACCTCTTTGCGAAGATTGACTATCGCACATTCTTAAAGCTTGCTTATTCCTGAAAATTGCTTGAACAATACTGGGATATTGCTGGAATTTGCTTAAACCGTATCTGTTCCCTGCGGGAAACCAGAAGACAGGCTTGTTTTTCGCGTTTACGCCATCATTCTCCTGTGAAGAGTTTAAAAGGATTTTGGAAAGCCAAGGCTCGATGAGCCGAGATTTGGCGGCAACATGCAACGGGGGGAGTTGGATATGGGGCAATTGACCCGGCACGCGTTGGCATCTGCTGTTCTGGCTTTCCGCCTGACTGCTATTACGCGCCTCCCGGGAGGCTTATTTGCTGTTCGGTCCCGCCTGAAGTAGTACACTCTATGGATGATGAGACGCAGCTATATGCCCCATTCTTATGGCAACAGGTGTCGGTATTCGGATTGGTTGTGTCGCAGAATATGACGGGGCTCGATGAGGGGCAGTTGTATGCCGGTCCAGGCCCGCCTCCCGCACCGCAGCTTATCGCTGGGCCGTAAATTGAGCTGAGGATGGCAGGCGAGACGGTCACCAGGAGAATCGCCATCACCGCGCCTGTGAGCGCGGCTGTCGCCCATACGTTCGCCCTTGCGCGCGTCTCCGCGCCCATCATCTGGCCTGAAGCGTAAATGACCGCGCCCAGCACCACCATGAGCATGGCGACAACCGGCAGAAGCTCGGTCATTGTAGTGCAGAGGCTGGAAAGCGCGGTGGTGAGCTGCGCGACCCCTCCGGTGGCAAAGAGGGTTGGCGCAAAGAGGGCAAGCAGCAGGGCTGCCTCGAAAAGCACCGCCAGGATGAATGCCCCTTTCATTTTCCCACCGTTCAACCGCTACAGCCAGCTGTCACATCCGAACTACTGCGCCACTTTCGTGGTCACAGTTGCGCTTACCACGCGTTCTGGATAGGTGGCGCCGTCTTCCTCATTGTTGTAGAAGAGCCACACCTTCCCGGTGAAATCGTTCCCGGTGCTAAGCACGATGGGCGTGGTGGTGCCTGGCTTGTAGCAACTCATATTGACGGTCAGGGTCGCCTGCCGTGCAAGGTTGCCCGTAAGAACAGTGTCCGGTACTGAGGGGACGCTGGTCGACTTGTCGGAGGTGCACATCACGCTGTGCAGCACAATAAGGTTGTTGTTGGAGTTTGTTATCTGCATGTAAATTGTTCCGTCAGTCTTGATGAGCGGGTTTGCGCACTGGAAGCCCACCTGGTCGAAGCGGCAGCCTGCCGGTGCGGCGAACGGGTTGATTATCAAAAGAACCGCGATTACCGCGACTATCACGAGAAGCGCCCAGCCGTATGTCATAAGGTATTCCATCGCTGCCTGCCCGCGCATTTTTCCGTTCATGCCCATCCAAAAACCACCTCAATAATATTCAAATTCCCATTCGCGCCTAATCATTAAATTGCTATGCCCGAGAGCATGCGCTCAAGCACAAAGCCCATCAGGTAAAGTATCACCATGGACGCCACGAGAAGGAACGGTATGTAAGGCACCCCGTCGCGCTTGCTGCCGCGCGAAATCACGCCTATGATGAGCGAGGAGAATATCGCGGTCATTGCGCATGAGAATATCGTGAAAAGGAAGAAATCCGATGAGGAGACCGCGGGCTTTGAGGGCATTGCAAACGTCGCATACGAGCCGACAGCGGCAACGTTCGAGGATTGCGTGGGCAGGGTGGCGAAAACCCCTTCGAGTATGGCAACGAGCTTCCCGGAGATTGCGAAAAGGAATGGGGTGCCGACCGCGCCTGCGAACACTATGAATATCACATACATCAGAAGCGAGGCGGAGATGTCCTTTTTCAGCACCTCCATGTTGCGGCTGTCCTCCGCGGTCTGCTCGAGTATGTCCGCAAGCTGGCCGCCTGACGCCATGCCCTGCTTTATGAGCGCGACCGCGCGCCTTATCGATTTCGAGTTGAAGCGCTCGGAAAGGTAGTCGATTGACTGGTTGAACGGGACTCCGCCGAAAGTCTTCTTGGCGACTATTGAAACTTCAACTGAGAGTATGCCGAACTCCGGCTTTGCGGCATACCACATGGCCTGGTCTATGGTCATCCCGGCTCGCACGTTGGATGCGGAAAGCGAGAGGAAATCCGGAAGGACGTCCTCCACCTTGCGCCTGCGCGAATCAGCCATCAGGAGGAGAGCGACGTAGGATATGAGGCATACGCCCCCCGCGGCAAGCGCTATGGAAAAAACAATGGCGATGAGGGTAAAGAATAACGGGGAAGCGACGGTGGCGTCGAGGGAGATGAACGAGGAGAGCTTGAAGAGGAAGCCGCGGATTGGGGCGATGGAAACCGAGAGAAGGTAGGCGAGGATGGAAAGCGAGGCGCACATTATCAGTATGAAGCCTGCAAACGCCTCGGGCACGAAATCCGTGCCGCTTGCCTCGAGTAGCGAGCCAAGTTTCCGCATCTGCGGCCTTGAGAAGAGCCGCCCGATCATTTCATAGAACGTCCTTGCCATCAAAACCACTCTAATATATGTCAAACCTCGGCCGCGAATTCTCCACCATCGAGAGGAACACGAACTGCACAAGGCCGATTGCCACCAGCACCCCGAAGAGCGCGGAGGAGCCGAACGACACCCCCGCCCCGCCGAGGAAGGATGTGAGGATGACTATGAACGCAACGCCCAATGATGGCAGGATTATGCCGAATATCATGAAAAACATCACAAGCGGGTTGAGCTTCTGCCCGTATGCCTTAAGCGAGATTGTTTGCTTCTTGGATATCTGGTTAAGCGACGCCTTAAGTGAGAGGGAGACGTCCGAGCCGGATGCGAGCGAGTTTGCCATCTGCAGGACAACGCGCCGGAAATACTGGGACGGGTTGTTGTCCGCAACCTCGTGGAGCGCGACCCCGAGCGGGACGCCGAGCGTGACCTTCTCCACCACCTTGTTGAATTCGAGGGATATTTCGCCATAATCGCGCGAGATGCCGAGCATTGCGTCGAAGAGCGGCACGCCCGACTTGAGCTCGATTAGCATGTGCCTTCCTGCGAACACAAGCTCCTGCTCCATGCCGCGCGCGCGCATGGATGCCTTGACGTTCGGGTATTGCATCGCGTAGAGCAAAGGCAGGAAATAAAACACCGTCGCAAGCCCGAGGAGGATTGCAAATGACGAGGGCTCGTTCCGTATGAGCAGCCAGACCACAAGCAGGAGCG
>CAYWFJ010000032.1:0-9396 GCA_964458205.1 Microcaldota archaeon
CTGAAGAGGTGCAGCTCCCAGCAGCGACCGTGGAGCGGCTGGTCGACTACAGCCATGGCTTCAATTTCACAAGCCTTATCCCAGGCATGCGCTACGACGGCAACATCACCGCCTCCTGGGCTGTGCAGGATTCCGCCCTTGCCGGCCTTGAAGGCAAATCCATTCTTGTGCGGGTGCTTGCAAGCGCGCAAAACAATTCCAGCGTGTTTTTCCCCCAGCTTCTGAATCCAGAGGGCAGGGAAGCGGAAGCATACCTCCGCTGCGACGTTTCCGCGGGCGCATGCGCCAACACCTCCGTCCTGTCGGTCCCAATCCCGGTTTTCGTGATGGCAAAAGAGGACGGGGCCAACCCCCAGGTAACCCTCAAATCCGAGGTAGCGCAGGCCGACGCGACCGGCTCCAAGCTTCCAAAGTCAGCAGGCGACTTTTTTGAGTCTTTGAAAAGCGCGCTGCACTTCAATTATACCGATTCCAACCTTTCAGGGCAGGAACTGGCGCAAAGCCAGCCGCCAGGGGGGGACACGCCCAACCTCTCGGAAGCCGACAACATACTCGACCACCTCAAGCCCGAAGGGGACTCAACCGACCCGGTGCTCTTTTTGCGCGAAAACCCCCTCGTTTCCATAATTGCGCTGGCAATTGTGGTGGTGATAACCGGCGCCTATCTTCTCAACGCGAAGGATTAGCCCGCATTGCCCCGTAATGCCTCAAAACCAGATTCATATATAAACATTCATCTACACATCCATTCCCATGCTCAAGTTGCCATTCGCAGAGTCCAACGGCTTGCCGCATAGCGAGCGCGGGCAGGAAAAGGGGAAGATACTGCCCGTACAAAAGTATAAGGACAGCTTCGCATTCAGGTGCTGGTTCCGCTTCTCAGTCCTGGCTTCCAATATGGTTTCCAACATTGCAAATCCAAAGCCGGAATTCCGTTTCCAGCATGATTTGGCGGGTGTCAAGGCCGCGATGCGGGCGGCACGCGCAGGGAAATTCAGGAAGGCGCTGCGCATTGCAGACGGGAAGATTTTCCTATCCTGCTACCGGAACTGCGCATGCCTCCAGATGTCAAAGATGGCCGCGTCCTTCGGGGACAGGCATTTTGCGTTCGCATTCGCGGAAAGAATCAATGAAATAGCCGCAAGGGACAAGTCCTATGCCGGGATTGCAATCACTTTTGCTGACTCTGGCCGGGTTTCATTTGCGCTTGAGGCGGCAAAAAGCATATTCGAGGGCAGGCTGCGGATGGAAACCTACAGCCAGGTTTACTCGTTTGCCTGCAAAACAAAAGACCTTGAAAGGCAGGGCAGGGATGCCGAAGCCTGGAAGCTTGCGCTTGACCTGGCGCACAAGGGACCAATCCATCACCACTCATGCGCTTATCTGGTGGCGCGCCTCATCAAGGATGCCGAGCTGCGCACAAATACATACCTGGCGATAGAGGGCATCCGGGCCCACTCCCTTGGCAGGGACATCCGCCACGATTCCGCCTGCAATTCACTGCTGCGGCCATAAAACGGGCAGGACTACCGTTTTTATTGCCTTCCACCGTTACCATTCCATGTTCGAAGTGACCGTCCTTGGGACCGCATCCGCAATGCCCACCCCTGCGCGAAGCCTTCCGTCAATAGCGGTGAGGAGGGACGGCGACGTTTTCCTTCTCGACTGCGGGGAGGGCACGCAGCGGCAGATGATGCGCTTCGGGATTTCCTACATGAAGGTGAAGGCAATTTTCATCTCGCATCTCCATCTTGACCACTTCTTGGGCGCGTTTGGCATGTTCGAGACAATGAGCCTCAACGGGAGAAAGGAGAAACTCATGCTTTACGGCCCAGTCGGCTCGAAAGCGACATTCGGCAGGAAGGATTTCCTGGAAGTGGTGGAGTTTTCCGAAGGGGGCCCACTTGCCGATTTCGGCGAGTTCAGCATCAGTGCATTTGCAGTACAGCACATACCAAATTCGTTCGGCTTTCTCTTCGAAGAGAAGGAACGGGTGCGCTTTTTTGAGGACAAGGCAAAAGCCGCAGGCCTTCGGGGAAAGATGTTCTCGGAAATAGCGGAAAAAGGCAGCCTCAAGGTAGAAGGGAAAACAATCAGGCTCAAGGACATCACCTATTCGCAGGAAGGAAAGAAGCTTGTCTACACTGGAGACACCGCGCCTGTCGCATCGGTTGCAAAGGCGGCAAAGGGCGCCGACCTCCTCATCCACGACTCCACATTCGCATCCGACAAGGAAGAGGAGGCGAAAGAGACGCGCCACTCGACGGCCGAGGATGCCGCGCGCGCGGCAAAGAAGGCAGGGGCGAAGCGCCTCCTTCTCACGCACTTCTCAGGAAGATACGCGGACACCTCGCTTCTCCTCTCGGATGCGAAGAAGATTTTCCAAGAAGTGTCGGCTGCGGAAGACGGAATGAAGATTGAGGTTTGAATTCTGCCGTCAAAATCAAGCGGCTTTTTATTCTTTGGGCACGTTCCCATCTCAGTCATATTTTCGGGTTTAGGGGTGGGAAAATGGTGGACATGCAGCTCTTTTGCAAATTGACCGAATCGTTCGGCGTGCCGGGCAACGAATCTGAAATAGCGAAGCTGATGGCAATCGAATTCAAGAAAGCAGGCTACAAAGTGGAGACAGACCGCTTCGGAAATGTGATTGCGCGCTCGCCTGCCGCGAAAAAAAAGCCCCTCATGATTGGCGCGCACATGGACGAAATCGGGCTCCTGGTCAAGTATATAAACGAAAAGGGGTTCATCCGCTTCGTGAAAATCGGCGGGATTGACAACCGGGTGCTTGTGAACCAGCGCGTGGTCATACAGACGGAAGGGGGCGCAATCTACGGCGTAATCGGCAGCAAGCCCCCGCACATGCAAAAAGCGGAGGAGATGAAAAACGCGATAGACAACAAGAACCTTTTCATCGACATCGGCGCGAAAAACAAGAAGGACGCTGAGAAGATGGGCGTGAAAATCGGCGACCCGATAGCATTCGACCTTCCGACAAAAATACTGAACAGGAAGCTTGTGACCGGCAAGGCGCTTGACAACCGCGTGGGCTGCTACATACTCCTTGAGATAGCAAAAAGGCTTAGGAACAAAAACGTGGTTCTTGTAGGCACAACACAGGAGGAAGTTTCCACGTTCGGCAAGGGCGCGATGATTGCCGCCTATAACCTTGAGCCGTCAACTTTCATAGCGGTGGACACATCCATAGCAGGCGACCACCCGGAAATGAGCGAGGACGAGTCGCTCATCCACCTTTTCAAGGGGCCCGCGCTCTGCCTTGTCGAGGCAGGCGGCAGGGGCAACTATGCCGACACGAAGCTGCGGCAGACCTGCATATCTGTTGCAAAGAAGGCGAAAATCCCATACCAGCTCGAAGTGATAGAGGGCGGCGCAACCGACGCGGCATCCGTATACGGGGAGCTTGGCGGCATACCTTCAATCGCAATCTGCGTGCCCACGCGCTACATCCACTCAAACGTGGCGGTTTGCGCGCTTGAGGACATCGAAAAGACGGCAAATTACGTGGTCAAGCTTTCAGAAGAGCTCGCTTAAGGCCGCCCTGCATCCGCAAAAGCGGCGGCTCCTCCTGCGGCGCACGCCTTTCCGCTTATGAAAAAAGGGTTCCTTTCGTTTGCGCTTGCGGCGCTCTTCCTTCTTTCCTTCCTTTCAGCCGCGTTCATAGTCTCATCCTCAAGGCCCAATAATTCCTATGAGGGCAGCAGGGCTTTCCTGGTCTTTGAAGTTTCAGCCAAGCGGGCATTCTACTCTGCGTTAAGCGAATCCGCAAAAGGCGCGTCCGCATTGTCATCGGGAACGGGCGCAGGTGCGCGTGAGGAGGCGGAGGCGGCTGCTTACCGGCGCGCGCTCATTTTTTCGGAAGAGATGCGCCTTCAGGGCTACGATGCCGAATTTTGGTGCGGAGAGCCTTCCGAATCCGCCCGCACAGCCGCGTCCGAATCAATGCTTGGGCAAAAGCGGGCGGTCATCCCGGAGGGCGCGAAGCCTCTTTCTGGCTGCGCCGCATCCTTCCAGGCGGATGCGCTTTCTCGGAAGCTCCACCTTTCAGGCCTGGGCGCATCCTTTTACCATCCTTTGCTTGGACTCGGGAAGGCGGCCACGTTCCCTTCTGATTACGAGGTTGATTACTGATGCATGGAATTGAGGGGGAATCCAGGAAAGGGCAGCTTTCAACAGAGGCATTGCTCGCATTCGCATTCCTCCTTGCCTCGCTTTCCTTCCTTGCATTTGCGGCAAGCAGGAACGCATCCTCCCTCCTTCTTGCGTCCGAAATCTCGCGTGCGCGCTTCGAGCTTTCGCATTCCGCGCTTTGCATAGACGAGGCAGGGCATTCGCTTTCTGGCGCGGCATTCCGGCTAAACGCGGGCGGCACCCCCATTTCGGATGGGGCAAAAATCGCATCTTACAAGCGCCCAGGCGTGCAGGAAGCGCTATTCCACAACATATCAGTCAGCCAAGGAGGGGTATTGCATGTGCAGGCAAAAGGCAGCGAGCCGGTGTAGCCGGAACAGGCGGAATTCGCACGGTTTCCAGCCCGAATCACGCGCATTCTTCTCAATCGACTCGGCGTTTGCCCTGCTCATTGCGCTGTTCTCGGTTTTCTCTTTCTCGTTTCTCTCCCAGGCAGCCGCTTCGTCCGCCCTCTCGCAGTCGCAGCAGGAATCTTCCGGGCTTCTCGCCTTGCGCTTCTCATCCTATGCCCTTGAGCAGGCGGCAAGGCAGGGCGAGGGATGGGGCGGCGGGCATATGGTTGAAGGCGAGATTGATTGGAACCGTCTTTCACAGCTGGATTTGCGGGCTGTTCTTGCAATAACCGGGCGCAGCTTCGCAGGCATCTATGTCCGCGATGGCGGAGGGGAGGCTTTCCGCTCTGAATCCGGGCATGCCGAGAGGGAGAAATTCTGCGCAAAGAGGCTTGCCGCAATTTCCGGCAAGCCCGTTTTATTGGAGGCGTGCATTTCATGACGGGAAGCGCGCCAGCCAGGAAGGGATTTGCAATGTCCCTTGAGGCGCTATGCTCCATAATCCTTTTGCTTGCGGCGGCTTCCGCCATGGGCGCGTTTCATTTCGCCCCAAGCCACGCGCCGGATTTCTACCTTTGCAGCGATGCGGCGGTTTTCCTTTCCCGCCAAGGCGTTCCATCCTCAGGATTGCAGGCGCAAGTCGATGAGATTTCAATTCTTTCCGGGCGGTGCGTTTCGTTCGAATCCGGGAAAACGCACGTTTCAAGCTGCGAGGATAGCCAGGCTGCCGACGAGCGGCTCGCATTCACCATCATCGCCTTGGAGGACGGAGAGGTTGGCGAGGCAACGGTTTCCTGCTGGCTGCCAGGATAGCCCCGCACTCGCGCCGCCCGCTTATCTTTCGGAACAGGCTGCAAACCCCGCCCAGTTCGCATTTCCCCCGCGCCTGCAAATGCGCCGCGCAACCCCAATGGGCACCCCTATGCTTTTTTATTGGTTGCATAGGTAGATTCAATCGGTGGTGGCATGAAGCTTGCGCATCTTATGGCATTGGCTATTTTCCTCTCTTCGTGTGTTTTCGCGTCGCAGCTGGCGGTCACGGTCACGGCCACCCAGGACACCTTGCTGCCCATGACAAACGTATCGGTGGTTTCCGACGGTGTCATCCTTTCAACCGAAAAGACAGGCTCAGACGGGATTGCGCGCTTCAGCCTGGCTGACGGGAGCTATTTCGTCCTTCTTCCCAGGACCTCCATCTATCCGCCATTCGTCGCCCTTGTGGACGTTCGGGGCGACACCGGGATAAAGATGACAAAGCACATCTGCAGCGGCTTTTGCACTTCCAGCGCATACGGGCAGATATCCGGCCCGCAGTCTTTCCACAACACGTCTGTAATCGCCTTCTCAAACGGTGCGGTCGTGAAAAGGGCGTCCGCAAACAGCGAAGGGCTATACATGCTCCCTTATGTCCAGGAAGGGAACTACGAGCTCCTTTTCGAATCCCCCGGCTTTGAGCAAAAACGCCTCCAGGTTTTCCTTCCGGCATCCGATTTCATCGAGGTAAACGCACAGCTTGAGCCGGTTGCGCTTCCCCCTGAGCAGAACGCCACCCTTTCCACAAGCCCGCAGGTGCAGCAGTATTCTGTGATAGAGGTTGTTCTTGCCAAGGGCGGGCCTCTTTCCGGGAAGACCGTAATAGTCGCCACCCCATCAGGGCAGGTAAGGCTCACCACCGACTCATCAGGCAAGGCATACATAAACGCTGCCGAGCCCGGGGCATATTCTTTCACCTATGCGGAAGGCGGCATAACCGCCACGTCATCCTCCGAAGTGGTCGGAAGCGCGCCTCCGAAGAACACAACCGCCATTCCTCCTGCCGAGCAGCCTCCATCAGAACAGCCGCAGGCAGTGGATTCGCAAGCGCTTTCCAGCCTTGCCATAGGCGGGATTGCCGCATTCGCCTTGCTTGCAGTTGCGGCAATGATAGCAGCCATTGCCCTTCTTGCAAAAGCCGCCTCTGACAAGAATGCGGGGCATGCAAAGCAAGGACACGCCGATGCGAATGAAGGGCAAAAACACCCGCCGCACCATCGCAAAACCGCTCATAAGAAGTAGCCTGCAGGGATTGCCATGCCGTTTGACGCAGACAAATTCATCGAAAAATCGGTTTCCGCCATGCGCGCCACCGTCGGAGCCGGGAGGGCCATAATCGGCGTGTCTGGCGGGGTGGACTCGTCAGTTGCCGCGGTCCTTTCAGCCCGCGCGCTTGGGGGGAACATCCTTTGCGTATTCGTGGACACGGGGCTTATGCGCCAGGACGAGGCTGCAAAGGTCAAGTCGTCCCTCTCAAGATGCGGCGTGGAGCTCAAGGTGGTCGATGCGGGCGAAGAGTTCTTTTCCGCGCTTGCCGGCCTATCTGAGCCTGAGGAAAAGCGCAAGGCGATAGGCGAGCGGTTCATACGCGTCTTTGAGCGCGAGGCAAAATCGTTCGGCGCAAAATACCTTGTCCAAGGGACAATCGCCCCGGACTGGATAGAATCCGGCTCAGGGCTTCGCGCCACCATAAAATCGCACCACAACGTGGGCGGGCTTCCAAAGAAAATGGGCATGGAAGTGGTGGAGCCGTTGCACGAGCTTTACAAGGACGAGGTGCGGCATGTCGGCGCTGCCCTCAAGCTTCCAGTTGAGGTTTACAATCGCCAGCCGTTCCCGGGCCCGGGGCTCGCAGTGAGGATAATGGGCGAGGTCACTTCCGAAAGGGCGGGGATAGTGCGCGCCGCGTGCGCGATTGCGGAAGAGGAAATAGAAAAGGCGGCTCAAGAAGGGAAGATGGCGCTCCCCTGGCAGTATTTCGCGGTGCTTCTCCCGGTGAAAACGGTCGGCGTGCTTGGCGATGCGCGCGCATACGGGCACACAATCGCGGTGCGCGCGGTCGAAAGCATGGACGGCATGACCGCAAAGGCGTGCGCGGTCCCGCCAGAGGTGCTTGAGCGGATTTCAGACAGGATAACGCGCGAGCTAAAAGAGCATGTCAACCGCGTGGTTTACGACGTGACCTCCAAGCCGCCCGGAACGATAGAATGGGAATGATGCGGGCAGGTTTGCAAAGGATTTGCAGGCTGCCTTGCGCGCCAATCTTACATTTGCAAGGGTGGATTGATGTTTGTCTCAATAGTGGATTTCGGCTCGCAGTGGACGCACAGGATTCACCGGACGCTCACCTATCTTGATGTCGAATCGAAGATAATCCCCGTCACTACTCCTTTCTCAGAAATAAAAAAGTCGGACGCGCTCATAATCTCAGGCGGCGCGCTTAGAATCGGGATTGGCGGGGCGGAGCAGACGGGCAGCACAAAAGAATACCTGGAAAAGTTCGAAGGCCCCATACTCGGAATTTGCGCAGGGCAGCAGTTCATAGGGCTTCATTTCGGCGGCAAGGCGCAGCCCGCCGCCGGCCCGGAATACGGGAAAGTCGAGCTGATAATAGACGGGCACGACGAGCTTTTCGCAGGGCTCCCTGACAAATTTACGGTGTGGGCAAGCCACAACGACGAAGTGGTGGGCACGCCCGGCTTTTCCATACTCGCGCATTCGAAAGCCTGCTCCAACCATGCGTTCAAATCGAACACGCGCCCCATTTACGGGTGCCTGTTCCACCCGGAAGTCGAGCACAGCGAGCACGGCTCGGAGATATATGCGAACTTTTTGAAGATTGCGAAAAGATGAGCCTTCAAACATGCTGTGCCTATGCAATGGCACGGTGCGGATTCCAGAGCTTTACATTTTCTTCCATTACCAATAATTTTAAACCCTTCATATCAGATAGCGGCAAGAAGTGATTTCCATGGGCTCAATCGCTCCTCTCGCAAAATTCAACAATAACCTGGGCATGGACGGGATAAGCGCGATTGCCGCCGCCAACAAGGGCGGAGTCCGCATCCTTTCAAACGGGGAATTTGAAAAAAGAATACTTTCAGGCGCGTTGAGCCTGGAAAAGGAGATATACCCCGCCTGGACGGGGACGCTTGTCGCATTCAAGGGCAAGGGCGAGCCTTTTGGCAGGGCCGTGATTTACAAAAGCTTGGGCGCGAGTTACGTTTTCGAGGTTCCGGAAGAGTATCGGGGCGAATCAAACGCAGCCCTGGTGGTGAACCACGGCTTCCTCAACATAGAAAAAGACCTTCTGACGCCGCGCATACCTCTCATAATCCCGCGCAGGGAAGGGAACACTGTGACATATGAGATAACCGACAAAGGGAGGATACAACTCTTCCGGGGCTTTCCGCAGGGGGACGGATATTACAAGATAAACAACCCATTCGGCATCCCATGCGAGGCAGCCGATTCCAAGGATGGCCCCGGCATACGCTATTTTTACCGCATCAAAGGCGAGTATGCCGGCTTGCTTGTGCGCGGGAACGACTTTTGCCCAACCGGCGTGGGCGCATACTACATGCCTTCCAACAAGCACGGCGTGCTAGCCGATACCGAAGCCATGAACTTCGCCGCCGCCCCGGGCGATGCCGGCAAGAAAAGGTCCCTTCTCGGGGAAATTCCCAATGTGCTTCGCGAGATTGAACTTGCTGAAACCAGCCTTTTCGGGCCCCTCGATGCGACTCGCGAATTTTTGCAGAAGGTCAAGGAGTTTCTCTCGGAATGAAAAAGAAGCGGGATGCATGCGCGGCTTGAACGGAGTTCCGTCCAATCAAGACTTATTTTCATGATACAATATGCAGGGGGAGACCGCCAGTATGGCTGGCGGGATTTCGACCGCAGTCGAAACCCACTGCACGAATGATAATGATGTGCATTTTGCATGCAAAATGCATCAGACATGTTCTTCGCTAGGAACATGTTGAGTGCAGGGGGAGCAACCCAAGAGTGATGCTTGGGTCTGACTGTTGCCTTGCAGCGT
>CAYWFJ010000033.1:0-9236 GCA_964458205.1 Microcaldota archaeon
CTAAATCTTGCGGGATTTCGTCCTGGCGTCATCCACAATCGCAAGCCAGGAGTCGCCTATTTTCGTCAGGTAGTTTCCGAACGTCTTGGAAAGGGTTATTGTCATGGGGCGGAATTTGCGCTTGCTCTCAAGCGCGATTATGGTCTGCCGCTCCACTTTTATCATCCCGACGCGGCGAAGCCTCGGAAGCACGCGGTTGTAGAATGTCGCCTTGGAAATGCCGTTCTGCGAGACAAAATGCCCGATTTCCTCCCCCGTTAGCGCGGTCTTCTCCAAAAGGAGCTTGAGGAAGGCAAGCGAGATTTCGCTGTATTTCTGCTGATAGCGCTTTGGGAAAACGAAGTTCGAGACTTCCTCGGCGTTCCAGGTGTTCCGGGTGATGTTTTCGTTTGAGTCCTGGAATGAGCGAAGCTCGGGGGAATTGAACGGCGGGAGGAAGAGGGAGTCTTTGGAAGGGATGCCGCGCGATGCTATCGGGTGCTTTTCGGCGCCCTGTTCCCCTTCAACCTGGGCTTCGTTTTCCTCTCCTTCGCCTGCCATGGGAAAAACTGCGCGCGCGGAGTTTTTATAGGTTACTTAAGTGGTAAACCGCTGGTGCTGGATTAGTGTCTATCTTAGCACCCACGGGAACATTGTGAGAAGGAAAGCCGCCGCGACAATCCATGTTATGACGGTTGCCGCGCGCCTGCTGCCGACCGCATTCCTCATTATGTGGTAGCCGTCGAAAAGCGGGAGGGGCACGAGGTTTATTGCCGCAACAATCGTGTTAAGCGAGAAGGTGAGCGCAAGAAGCTTGGCAAGCCACTTCGCCCAGGCGGGCGCAACAGGGTAGAATGAAGCCATCGCGGAAACGAACAGGATGAGCGCGGCAAGGAAAACAAGCGCGGCTGCGAAATTCGCCGCGGTGCCTGCGACAAGGACTGCGTTCTGCTTTTCCTTGGGCGCGGAGAAGAGCTTTTTCTCGTCAATGTCCACAAATGCCCCGAATGGGAGGAAACCAAAGAGCACCAAGCCTGCCGATTTGAGGGGAAGGTTGTAAAGGCGCGCAAGTATGCCGTGCATGCCCTCGTGGACCGCGAGTATTATCGCAAGGCCGATTGCGCCTTGTATGAGGTCGAGGTTTATCCCGGGAAGGATGGGCATGCCGCCGGGCGAGGTGTTCGCAAGATGCTCGGCGTTCCCTGTGAGCGCCCCGAATACCGCGAACCCGACAACCCCTGCATACACCAGGATGCTTGAGGTTGTCACAAGCGAGATGCCGCCGAATATCATGAATGCGAGCGAGATGTATTTTGCGGCCGCAAACTGCGAAACGCTGGCGCTGAGTTTCGAGCCGGCCGTTGCAAACTCATCCCCCCCAACCACCATTGAGAGAAGGGTGGACATTGCAATCGGTATGAGCCCTGAGAGGAGGATGAGAAGGATTGTCCCGATTGCATAAGTCGGAAGGACGCTTTTCCACTCCTTTCTCAGGTCCTTCTTCCCCATGACGAAATAGGCGAGCGAGCCATATGCGACCACCATGCCGATTTCGGCGAATTGCTGCCAGAGTTTGGGGTATTTTTTTGCAAGTTTGTCAAGCGTGGAAAGCCCGTAATTGCTCTTGAGGAGTATGAGCCCGCCCCATGATTCCATATTGAAAGCGAATGCAACGGCGGTTCCGCAGGCTGCAAGGCAGAGGGCGCAAAGGATGAACTTGAGGATTGCCGAGAGGGGCGAATCGAGGACCATCAGGAAAAAGGCGATTGACACTGTGAGGCAAATGGCTGCGAAGAGCGCCTTTATTTTCGCTATTTCCGATGCTATGGGCTTTGCGGATGTTTTTCTCATGGCACCTGTAGGCTCAGCAAAACAATATAAGGTTTCATAAGGCAGATTGTGCCCGGGTGGAGGGGTTTTCATGGGCGAATGCGAGATATGCGGCGCGCCTGAAGCGGGCTATTTGGTACAGGTGGAAGGCGCGAAGCTCAATGTCTGCCGCGAATGCTCAGGCTCGGGAAAGCTCATCCGCGCCCCGCAGCGCCAGGCGGGAAAAGGCGAGGAAGCGCCCGCCAATATCAGGCAGGAGATGGAAGTTGTCGAAGGGTTCGGCAGGATAATCTCCGAGGCGCGGAGGAAAAACGGGCTGCCCATAGAGGTCCTTGCGGAGAGGATAAACGAGAAGCTCTCTTTCCTTGAGAGGGTGGAGCATGAGAGGACCCTGCCTGACGAAAAGCTTTGCAGGAAGCTTGAGCGCGAGCTTGGCGTGAAGCTGCTGGAGGCGACGGCTTCCGGCGCCCCGGTCGCCACCCCGCAGTCGAAGGGGGGAATGACCTTGGGGGACATATTGGAGATTTCGCAGGGGAAAAAGAAGCAGGAATGAACGGCTGCCGGCCGGAAGATTGCGGCTCCCTGTTTTGCAGCCTTGAAAAACCAGTGGATTCCGCAAACGATGGCATATTATTTTAAAAGTGGGCTGAAAGACATCCATGCATACTCGAGGTGAAGCTATGGGAACAAAAGGTAAGGAAATGGTCGGCTCTGCCGCAAAGGAAATAGTCGAGCTTCTGAACAGGGCTCTTGCGGACGAATGGCTTGCCTACTACCAGTACTGGGCGGGCGCGCTTGTGGCAAAGGGGCCGATGAGGCCGAACGTCCAGGCGGAACTGTCCGAGCACGCGAAGGAGGAACTTGGCCACGCTGATATGCTTGCCGAGAGGATTATCCAGCTTGGCGGGACGCCCATACTCAACCCGGCGCAGTGGGCGAAGCTCTCCAACTGCGGCTATGACGAGCCGAAGGACCCGCATGTGCTAAAGCTCCTGGAGCAGAACATCAAGGGCGAGCAGTGCGCCATCAAGACCTACGGGGCGATGCTCGAGAGGATAAGGGAGATAAAGGACCCGATAACCTTCCATCTCGTGCGCAAAATCATGGAGGATGAAGTGAAGCACGAGCACGATTTGCAGGACCTCGAGGAAGACATAAAGCTGATTTGAGGCCTTTTCTTCCCCTTCTTTTTTTGTTTTATCATTTAGCGGAAGCCTTGCGGGGCATTATGTTGGGCAAAAGACCAGAGGGTATTAAAAATGATTATGAATACATATTCATTAGGTGGTATTATGCCGGGATTGGACGGGACAGGGCCTGCAGGAAAAGGGGCGAAGACAGGCAGGCAGATGGGAAAGTGCGAAGGCGCAACACCAGCTGTTCAGCTGGGTGGGATGTGCGGACGGGGGATGCGGATGGGGCGCCGCATGGGAAGAGGCTGCGGAAGGAATATGCAAAAGCAATAGGGGAGATTGGATGCCTCGCCCTAGAATCTGCAGAAGAGTGTCTGCAAGCCCGAATGTTGCGCTGTTCAAGCCAGCAGGCATACCTGGAGGAGAGCTTGAAAGACTGGTTCTAGGCGTGGATGAATTTGAAGCGCTTCGCCTGGTTGACTTCGAATCCCTGGAGCAGGGGCAAGCCGCGTTGAAGATGGGCATTTCGCAGCCCACACTAAGCCGCCTTGTTGCCGAAGGGAGAAGAAAAGTCTCGGAAGCGCTTGTTCTTGGCAAGGCAATAGAAATAAACGGCGGAAATTGTGCGTTTGGTAAAAATCGCGGGGGAGGAAGAAAGCGCGGATTTTGCAGGCAATGCTGACTTGCGAGCTTACTCGAAAAGACCCTTGACCCCTTTTGAGAGCCGCACGGCGTTTGTTTTCCCGAATGATTCTATCTCCAATATTCCCCGCTTTGACATCCTTCCAAGAAGCCGGTGGGCCTTCACTTTCCCCATTCCATCCATCCGTGAAATCTCGGATTGGAGAGCCCTGCCGTTCTGCTCTGCTATTTTTGCAACTATTTTCCGCTCGCAGGAATCGAGCAGGAGATATGCCGCCTCCTTGTCGTGCGGCGGTTTGGGAAGCGAAATGCGCTCGGAGAAGAGATAGTGCGCCGCTGCGCCAAGCGCGATGCCGAAAAGAAGCGCAAGCGGAATCAGGTAGGCGACCTGGTCCGCAAATCCCTCGTGCTGGCAAGCCCCATCCATCATGCATGTTTCAGGCCGGATCAAATTCAGAAAAGAAGGTATGCCGTAAACTAAGCATACTAGCGCGACCACAGACAGGATGAGCGCAAGCGTGCGGTATTTTTTTGCTATCTCCATGCCCCTATGAAAAGGGCGGAAGTTTTTAATGGCTACCATGTATTTTTGCGGTTTCAATTGATGAAACGGGAGTTTCAGGAGTTCATATATATGGTTTCAGCCGTGCGGATAGCAGGTGATAGAATGGTTGAAAAAACCAAGGCAATGGCTGCGCTTTTCGGCTTGCTCGTGTTTGCAAGCCTTGCGCTGATTATTGCAGGAGGCCTGGGCTTTGCCGCAGAAGGGCAGGCGACAGGCGCGGGAAATGAAGTGAAGGCTGCGGCTCCTGCCGCGCTCTCGTGTGGGGAAGCGGGCTGCGGGAGCAAGGCAGGCGCGGCGTGCGGAGGCTCGGTTGCGTGCGGCGCAGGCTGCGACTGCAAGAATGGCGGCTCGTGCAATGCATCGTGCGGATGCGGCTGCCAGGACGGCTCATGCGGAGCGGCGTGCGGCTGCGGCGATGGCAAGTGCACGGGCGGCTGTGAGTGCCAGAAGGGCGTTGCTTGCACAGGAACGTGCGGCTGCGGCAGCAAGTCTGGCGCAACTTGTGGCGCGGGCAGATGCGGCAAGGCGGCGCCCTCTTAGCGCCGTTTTTTTCTTTTTTGTCTTATTGCTGGAAAGCGGCGCCCCTGCCGCACTGATTTTAAACTGCGCTCATATAAAAAAATTAGATGAGAATAGGCGTTAGCAAGGCGCTACTGCTACTATTTGTACCCAAATTTCCGTTCGTATTTTGGATGAGGCATGTATTCAAGGTAAATCAGGAACATCTCCACCTCGTTTCCGACTATAGTATATATGAGGCGCCAGTAGGAATCAAGGTTGTATTTCCAAAGGTTGGTGACCCAGTATTTTTGCGCGTATTCTTTCGGCCAAAGCCTGCGCTGGATTTTCCTTCCTGCTTCCCTGTCAATTGAAAGTTCGCGGGTGGCATCTGAAATCAGCAAAAGAAGCTTTTCCGACTCGGCATTCCCCTTGTTTGCCTTCTTTTTCATCCGCTCGTAATCCTTTGAGAAAGCCTGCGAATAGCGGACCTCATGCATCTGCATGCACGCTCCCGGCAATAAGCTTCCTTGCCTTTGGGCTGTCTGCGAAAACCCAAACTATCTTTCTGTCCCGCGTGAAGATTATCTTCCGCGAGTCTTCAAGATAGCCAAGGATGGTGCAGAAAGTCTGGTACTGCACCTTTTTGGGAAGGGATTTCCAAAGCTGCATCCTTGAAAGATAGCTTCTCGCCCGTTTTATCCGCGCTTCCACCATGAGGACTGTGTCCAGTCTTGGATAGTGCAGCTCGCTTCCCATATCGCACCTCGTGCGATTATACATATTGATACAAATGCTATTAAGCCTATTCCTGCGGGAAAATGGATACGCCAGTGCGGTTTCCATATGGATGAGTGGGAAAAACGAGTATAAAAACCCGGGCAGACCTTGCTTCCGGTGTTGCGCAGATGGCTGGATGCTTGGCTAAGTTGGCATGTCCAATAACACGTTTATAATTTCTGTGCAAGCAAGAATGGCTCATGGGTGTCGACCTTGGCGAGCTTCCGAAAAGGGGAGTGGCGCTTTCTGAATTGTCGGGCAAGAGATTCGCGGTGGATGCGCACAATACTATCTATCAGTTCTTATCCTCGATTAGGCAGCCGGACGGCACGCCGCTCCAGGATTTTTCGGGGAATGTGACCGGGCACCTTACAGGGATATTTTACCGGAATTGCCGGCTTTTGGAGAGCGGAATCCGCCCCATCTATGTTTTTGACGGAAAGCCGCCGGAGTTCAAGTCAGATGTGCTTGGGGAGAGGAAGGAAAGGAAGCTGGAGGCTGAAGCGCAGTGGAAAGCCGCGCTTGAGAGAGGCGATCTTGCCCAGGCAAAAAAGTTTGCGCAGGCTACTTCACGGCTTACATCAGAAATGATTGAGGAGTCGAAAAAGCTGCTTATGCTTATGGGAATCCCGGTGGTGGAGTCGCCCTCTGAAGGGGAAGCGCAGGCAGCGCAGATGGCAATCGAGGGGGCAGTGGATGCGGTTTCCTCGCAGGACATTGACTGTTTGCTTTTCGGGACGCCGCTTCTTCTTCGGAACCTTTCGGTCGGGGGGAGAAGGAAGCTTCCAGGCAAGAGCGAATATGTGGATGTGGAACCGGAATTCATTTCGCTCGAGGAGACGCTTTCAGCGCTTGGTGTAACGAGACAGCAGCTGATTTGGATTGGCATACTGGTGGGAAATGACTTTGACGAAGGCGTGAAGGGGATTGGCCCGAAAAAGGCGCTCAAGATCGTGAAGGAGTGCAAATCGCTGTCCGAAGCCGCGGAGAAAGCCGGCGCAAGTTCCGAGCTTGCGCTTTTCGAAAGAGTGGAGAAATTCTTCCTGGAGCCGCCTGTGAAAAAGGGAGTGGCTGCGGAATCGGAAAAAATGGACCAGAAGGGAATTGTGGAATTCCTTTGCAAGGGACACGATTTTTCAGAGGAGCGTGTGAACCGGACGTGCGCGAGCGTGCAGAAAAAGATGAAGGAGATAGGCGGGCAGACCAAACTTGGCTCGTGGTCCTAAATAATCTAAACTAGTTCTACTTGAAGAGGCGAGCCGTCATGCAAACGCAGTTTTTCGCGAAGCTTTACGGGAGCCACTATTTCGAGTACTTGAAGCCCATGAGTGGAGCGTTCCGGAAAGACTATTGCGGCGGGAATGCCCCCTGCCACTGCGCGGTAAGCTGAGATTCTGCCGAATGTTTTCCCGCCTGTCTTGAAGCCGGAAATTTCAATGGGTTTTTTCTCGCGCAGGAGCATGCGCTTGTCTATGTCTTCTGGAGGGATGGAAAGGTTGAGGGTGCCGGCGAAAGGAGAAAAGCCGAGCTTCTTCTTGAACTGCCGCATGTAGCCTTCTTTGGAAAAATAATACGCGCCCTCGCCAAGCCCGGTCACGACTTTGCCCTCGAACACCAGCCGTTCTTCATCAAGGGAGGCAAGAAGGCCGCGAAGGAGGCTGCGCGCCTCGGAAACGGCCTTTTTTGAAAGCAGGATGCCGCCGTCTTTTCTTTTTATTATGCCTTCTTTTTCAAGCGAAAGGAGCCGGCGCGAGGCAGTCTGCTGTGAAATTGAAAGCCCTTCCGCAAGCTCGCCGGTGGTTATGCGCAGCGGCTCGCGATGAGCGCCGCGCTTGAGGAGATAAAGGATGGTGCCGGACATCATGCTGCTCATGGCAATTTTCAGATGGCTGCTTTTAATCCTTTGTCGGAAAACAATAGCCTGCCTATGATGATATGAACAACCGCTGACCCATTATGATGTTGTTAACAGCGGCTGAGGCAGAGCGGCAACCAGGCGGCGGGGGGTAGCGATTTTAAAGCCTCGCTGGCAATTCGTGGACGGTGTGGGTTTAGATGCTTGCAGAGGAAATCATAAACAAGCTGCAGATACTGCCTGTGGAAAAGCTCCATGCGCACGAGGAGACCATACCATACAATTTCCAGAAGCTTCGCGAAGTGATGCTCAACATAGGGCGGCTGGTCGACCCGATAATCATCGACAGCAAGAACCATGTCGTAATCGACGGGAACCACCGGAGGAAGGTGCTTGAGGCGATAAAATGCCCCAATGCCGCGTGCCAGGTAATAGACTATGAAAGCCCCAACATAGGCATCGGAAGCTGGTTCCCGGTTTCAAAAACCGTCCTTCCCTCGGACGTGAAGGAATTCAGGGCCGAGAAGGTTGATTTCGAGGCTGGCATGTCCGCAATAAACCGGATGGAGGCGACCTTCCTTTACACGAAAAAGATTGACGGGAAAAAGGAGTGCTATCTTTACGATTCAAACGAGCGAAGCGTGCGGGGCGTTATTGCCCAGCAGAGGAAGTTCCTCTCCGTGCTGGACGGCAGGGACATCCAGTATGTGGCTGACGACAAGCATGAGGAATACCTTGATGCGGGCTATGTTGTTTTCTACAGAAGGCTTTACACCAAAAAGGAGATTGTCGACGAGGCGGTTGCCGGGCGGTGCATGCCGCCGAAAAGCACCAGGCACACCGTCCCTGACAGGATTATCCGGCTGAACATGCACCTTGGCTGGCTTGCCGAGAATCCAGATGTCGCAAAGCAGATGATGGACACCGAGCTTAGGAAGCGGCTCAATGAAGGCTCGATTCGCAGGTACACCGAGCCGGTCATAGTGCTTTACTGAGGCAGATATCGCTCGCGCTTTACGGAGGTAAATGTTATGCAATGCCTTAAGATTTTCGCGCTTATTGCCGTTTTTGTTTCTGCCGCATTCCTTTTTGGATGTGCGGCTGATGGAAAGGCAGGCGGCCAGGCTGCGACTTTGGAACAGCCCAAAACGCCAATCCAGGGAATGCAACCGGCAAATGAAACGCAGGCGCCAAATATCTACGCCATCCAGTTCGAGAGCAGCTATCCCGCAATAGGCAAAAAAATAAGCGGGACGATGGAAATCGACATGGGGACGCGCGAGTTTTGCATCACTAATTCGAAAAGAGAGGTCATCATGTGCATATATGATGGCAGGCACTACCTTATCACCAATATAGGGGGGGACTGCAGCGGAACCTATGCGGAATACGGCGATGCCGCGTCCCTTGACGCGAAACGGTGCAGCCTTGTTTCAAACCCGCTCGTATTCAAGGACCAGCTCTACCCGTTCGTGTTCACGCTGTGCAAGAACTACAGCAACATAGTGGGTGCGGATGAGGAGGCGGAATACCTGCGCATGCGAAACGACATAGGGATGAACCTTTCAACGAGGCTGAATGTTTCTGAAACCGAAGTGCTGCTTAAATACGCGGCTGTAGAAGGGCTTGCAATCCCCTCGATGCTTGAATGGAAGGAGGGCGATGAGACCGAGGTAAAGACGACTTATGTCGTGACTGGGAAACTGGGCAAGCTCGGGCTTCTTGATGTGATGGAAAGCCGATACGGCTGCAAAATCGAGGCTGCCCAAGACTTGATTGTGGAAGTCGAATGAGCCCGCGCGAAGTCGTGGGCTCCGGCTATTTTTCAAGCCCCTGCTGCAAAATCACCATCGTGATGACGGCACTTTTTGCCCTCGCTTGCGCTCGGCATCGAACGACGCTTCGTTCGATGACTTGTCGAACTCGGCTCGACAATTGTGCAACGGATTGCCGT
>CAYWFJ010000034.1:0-9159 GCA_964458205.1 Microcaldota archaeon
GGAAACATCCTCCCCGTCAATTTGGACGTCGTACATGCGCTTGCGTATCATCTCATGGGAAATTTTTATCCCATGGTTGAGCTTGGCAAGGTCATAGTATATGTCGCCGTATTCCACTATGCCGCCGAAGTTCTGGCGCCAGTCAATCAGGACGAATTTGCTCTCGTCCTGCTTTGCGCCCGGGCGGTAGATTATGTTCTCGATGAAATAATCCCCGTGGAAGTTCACCGGCACGCCGTTAGTGAGGCTCTCCCAGTCCACCTTTGCGAGTATGTCTGACAGCTTCGGGACCCGGTAGCCGTTTATGGACTCCTCCCGGTCCCGGATTGTCGTTATTTTGTAGAACGACTCTATCCTTTTGAGCGTCTTGGTCCTGTAGAAGTCGATGCACGCAGCCTTGAATTCCTTCTTCTGCCCCTCGGAAAGCGTTTTCTTCTGCCAGAAGTGCGAGTCCGACCACTGCAGGAACTCCGAGAAGAGCGTGTCATTGAGCACTTTTGACATGGGCACGCCTTCGACGAACCGGTAAGCATAGAAGTTTTCAGTCACGGCGGTTATTTTCGGGCAGAACCCCTCCAGTATTTTCGTGCGCTCCACGCGGTTTGACACCATTATCGGGTCCTTGAAGTACTTTATCACAAGCCCGTCCACGAAAAAGATGCATTCGTCCGTCTTCTCAAGCGAGGTGAAGCCCTTGCTGAATTTCCCAGCGGTGTCAAGGTAGTTCTGCTCGGTGCCGGTGTCATGCCAGCTGAAGCGTATCGCATGAAGCTGGCGCCGATTCACAATCCCCGCAAAGCCGTTTGTCACCTGGTACTCGTTTTTCACAAGGTACTTGTTGTTCGTGAGGCTCTCCCAGAAAAGCTGGTAATTCCTTATCCCGGCAAGCCCGATGTAGGCGTAGCGGTTGTCGTTTTTCACCTTGTTGTCCAGGTGCACCACCAAGTCTCCCTCCAGCCGCGCGGTGCAGTAGCGCTCGGTGACATTCGCCTCTATCCCAGCAATCCCGAACCAGTCCTGGTCTGGCGGCGGGATGTCCTCCATGACTATCGTGTCAATGGAGTCAAGCACGAACGGGCACTGGAGGTGCTCCTTGCATTTGAGCATCGAATAGCCCGGGCCGCTCCCAGGACCTTCGTAATTGTCAACCTCGACAAGCGTGATTTTCCTGTCGGGGTGCGCCACTTTGACATATTGGGCAATCAGCTCTTTTTTGTAGCCCACCGGCATCACTATTTCCACGTCTTTCGGGAAAGCCTCGATTATGTGCGAGAGTATGGGCTTGTTGTCCAAGGGCAAAAGCCCCTTGTGCAGGTCCTTTGTGAGGTTCTCCATGCGCGAGCCCTTGCCTGCCGCAAGTATGCACGCCTTGTACCACGAATTGCCCTTTGCCCCGGCAGATGGGCTATCTGTATTCATCTTCCAACCTCCCGTCTTTCCTCTGGAATGAATCTCGAAGCCTGATGACATCAAGGCCGTTGGGGTCTGGGGTGGAGGCCTCCACATACGTTATGTCTGTAAGGGCAACCACCCTATGCACCGCTGGCGGGCGAACTTCGAATATGGAGCCGGGCAGCATGTCCTGGTAGCAAAGCTTCCCCTCGCTGTCCTCGAACACCACGCGGGGCTTGCCTGTCAAAAACATGATGGTCTCGCTTTTTTTCGCATGGCACTGAAGCGATGTCTCAAACCCCGCCCTTATCTCTATCTTCTTGAACGTGTAGTCCTTGCTTTCTGAGAGCATTATCTCCCTGCCCCAGGGCTTGGTGACTATTTTTGCACTTTCGATGTCGACGACCACGCGCACGGATGGCTGCGGCTTCTTGCCTGAAGCTAGGGCAACAGGGGGAATGTCATATTTTGGGCTGCTTTTGTCAGGAATCTGCAGATTACCACCCACGGATGCATTATTGTGTGCCATTCTGATTAAAATGTTTGCACAGGTGCGGAGGAAGAGAAGCTATTTCTTCTTGAAGCGCGTGATTGCGGAATAGATGAGCCTTTTCGCGCCTGATTTGAGCCTGCCTTCGACCCCGCGGTCGCGCTCGTCGAGAATTTTCCCGAGAGCATCAGGGTTGTTGCACCAGCTCTGAAGTCGCACTGCCCAAATGGGAAGCCCATTTGTTAGAATCCAAATCGGCTTCATAATTGCCATTTTTGCTTTTTTCATAGGAGTAGATCTCCAATAATCCTGTATTTTTTGCAGGTGACGTTTGTAATCTTTTTCAAGTCTCTCCATATCTGCATTTGGATTGATATCTATTTTTTCTACCCTATTTTTCCAAAAAAGGGGTAGGTAGTCGATTGGAATTTTCATGTCTGCCCCGTTATTTTCGATGAAGCTAAAATTTTTCTTTGATGGGTTTATATTGATCCAACCTTCGCGGTAATCATCATAGCCGTATGCTATTTTGATTTTTCCCTCAAAAAAGCCAGGTGGAATGAAAAGCGGAGGCAGAAGCGAATCAGGATTTTCGTAGCCGTGTATCACTAGATGTGAATACCCATCAAAGTGCGAGCAAAGGTCACTTTTTGGCACCACCACGATTTGCGCAGGCACGTCCACCAGGTTTTCAAGAGGATCAGAACGGAAGATGCGTACCTTTTTTTTTGATAAGTTCCTGCTGAAAAACCAGTGCTCGAACAAGTCAATAGTTAGTATCTGTATGGCGTCAAAATAACCGCCTTTTACAAGCGCGGAAACGCAATGTTCATTTTCATCAATCACGCACCAGCGTGTGTCATGTCTGATGGTTTTTTTATCTCCCGCGCCTAGCCCCTCGAACACCTGCGCAAGATAAATCGAGACGAATTTGTGATTTTTTTTGTGTTCTTTGGCTTTCTTGAAACACGCAGCAAGCGTTTTCGTGTCGGGTGCAATGAATGGATAGTCATTGTTACCTGCGTAGAAAATCCATTCATCATTTAGTTTACGCAAAAGCTTCGCGGATGCTTTGAATTTTTCTACGTTGTCGCTTCTGCCTCTAATGATTATAGCTTTCGGGAAGAGTTTTTTCACTTCCGCTTCAAAGTATTCTGTCTTTTCTATATCTTCTATTGAGTATTTCACGATGACTGCAGACCAGTTAAGCACTGCGTAGCTTGCAAGCGAATAGAGGCTGATGTCAAGTTTAGAGGGCATGCGATAAATTTCAGCCTTGCCTTTGCGCACCCTCTCTGCCCAATGAGCAAGCCCTGCGTTAAGCGCTTGGCTTGTTATGTAGTTGTCAAAGTAAAGTATCATCTTCAAGCACTACTTTTCAGGGTATTCATTTCGCCAGTCAAGGTTCTTGCCTTTCTTTCTCAGTTCAATGTCCTGCCAGATTGCTTCTTCAAAGAAAGCATACATCCCCATGCCGAGCGAGTATGCAAAACCATTCATCCCATCTAAAATGAAGCGATGCCGGAAAAGGTAATTCAGAACCTGCACAGGGGGGAACAGCAGGAGCCGGCGGATGCCGTGCTTGCCGAAAATCGAATATATTCTCTGGTTCCGTTCGCCAATATTCACCCGCTTGTCATTGCCTGCCTTTGCATATTCTACAGGCATATCCAGTAGATAACGTGTAAGCTTCTGCAGGAAAAACGGCATGCTTACTAAGTTATAATGCAGGATGAAGCCTTTTTGGATAAGGCCAGTCCTGCCTTGGATTTTCGGAGTGGAGTGGGGTTCTGGTGGATAAGTGAATTTTCCCTTGCGGAGAAGCCGCACATTCGGGACCAGGTTCAGCCTGCCAGACTTTGCAAAGCGGCTAAACAAGTATTCACGCCTGTTTATGCCAAATGCGGCGCAGCCCGTGTTTTCATTCACCGCCCTGCGTATTTCGCCTTTAATCTCAGGCGAGAGACGTTCATCTGCATCAAGTATGAACACCCAGCCATCCTTTGCGGCATCAATGAGCGTGTTGACATTGTTTTCAAAGTACCGGACATTGCTTTTGAAGACTTTTGCACCGTTCTCCTTGCATATCTGGGCAGTCTGGTCTGTGCTTCCGCAATCCACTACCAGTATCTCGTCAAACAGCCCCTCTACGTTGCGGAAGTAGCCTGGGAGCTTTTCCTCTTCGTTGTAAAAAACAGCCATGAGCGTTATCCTTTCCAATGAAACACCTACTGCCTTTTGTATTGCTTAATTATGTTGTCTGCCTTTGTCATAAGAACTGAATTTTTGGGCACGTCGCTGATAACAATTGCGCCTGCCCCAATAAGCGACCCCTGGCCTATTCTTATTCCGGGCAATATGGTGGCATTCGCGCCTATTGCCACGTCATCTTCGACTACAATCCGCTCTAACTTCGATTTTCCGGACACTTTGGGGTATTTGTCGTTGGTAAACTTTACCCCTGATGCTATGAACACGCGATTGCCAATTGTAACTCCGGAGGGGATAAACACGTGGGTGCGTATTTTGCAATCGTCTCCAATTACCGCCCCTCCTTCTATGTAGGTGAATGAGTCCACTTTGGTGTTCTTGCCTATCTTGCAGTCATAAAGGTCAACGAAATTGTGAATCTTTGCGCTTTGGTCTATCTTGCAATTAGTAATTTTCTGGAAATCTCCCATGTGGAACCACCTATATTTTCCTGCAGGAAAGCAGCGCCTCCAGCGCCCGCGTCCCGATTTCGCCCGAGTTTACCGCACCTTCAACATTCCCGGCGCTGCAATCGTTTACGTAGCTTTCAAGCTCTTCCGCAAGTGCGTTGTTCGGTATCAGCGGAATTTCATAGACTTCCTTGAGCTTGCCCTCTCGATTGGCTTCGTCGTTTACGACTTCCTGTGCAATCACTCTCTGCGATATCACATCTGCGCGGGCGCACGCCTTCTCGCCAACCACAAACACCTCCCTTTTCTTTTCTGGCAGCAGCCATGAAAGCTCACCGTAAAGATAAAACCCATTCCCATAGTCAGATTCGACGAACGTTGTCTCTTCAAGTTTGCCTCTTCTGAACTGCGAGCCGAAATAAACGCTCTTTTTCGGCCACCATCCGGTGATGAAGTTCGGTATGTCAAAAGCATGGGGCCCAAGGTCCATGAGTACAGTCCTTCCAGGCACTGGACCATTGTGGTTAGTCCACTGTATCTTAATGAAATAAAGCTTCCCGAAAAATCCGTTCTGATGGAGTTCACGTAGCTTTCGTACTGCGTTGTTGAAGCGGAAAAGGTGCCCAACGCAAAGCACCCTGCCATGCTTTTTCCCAAGCTCGACAAGTTCCTGGGAGGTCCGGGTTTCCATCGTCAGCGGCTTTTCCACCAGGACGTGCTTGCCTGCGAGAAGCGCTTCCTTCGCCACCTGATAGTGTGTTTCGTTATTGGTGCAGATGGATACTGCGTCTATCGACTTGTCCTTAAGTATTTCTTGGTAGTTCGAGACAGTTCTTACCCCGTAATTCTTTTTGCAGTGCTCGCGGTTGGCCTCCAAAAGGTCAGAAACTGCTGCAAGGTTTGCGTTTTTCAGCCTGGAAAATTCGTCAATGTGCTTCTTTCCCCAGTAACCTGCGCCAATCACTGCGACATTAAGTTCATCAGCCATTTTTTGCCTCGAATTCCATTATTGCATCGCATACTTCCTTCACCTCATCATGCTTGAGGTTGACATGCATTGGCAGGCAGAGCACTTGCGCGGAGAGCTCCTCGCTTTTCGGGAAATCCCCTTCCTTGTGCCCGAGCATTTCACGGTATACTGGCTGGAGAGGGAGGGAAACAGGGTAGTTCGTTCCGGTTTCAACTCCTTTCTGCTTGAGGAATTCCTTAAGCATATCCCGCCTCTTGTGTTTTATTGAGAACAGGTGAAATGCGGGTTTCACATCCTTCGTCTCCTCCGGCGGGAGTCCAATATCTGTCCCGTTGAGATGCTTAAAATATTCGCTTGCGAGTTCGCGTCTTTTCTCGTTCCATCCGTCAAGTCGGCGCAGCTGTATGCGCCCTATCGCGGCGTTCGCAGTATTTAGCCGCGAAGTATAGCCTATCACGTCATGCTCATAAAATGTTTTCCTGCCGCAGTTGCGAAGCTTTTCGATTTCGCTTGCGAGCTTGTCGTCATCTGTGATTATCATCCCCCCATCTCCACCTACCGTCATGTTCTTTGTGGAATAGAACGAAAAACACCCCGCTGTGCCGATTGCGCCACAGCGCTTCTTTTTGTAAATTGCGCCATGTGCTTGGCAGGCGTCCTCTATCACTGGAATGCCTTGATTGTTGGCATATTCCAGGATTTCGTCCATTTTGCACGGGTGCCCGTAAAGATGGACGGGCAGCAGCCCGGAAACACTCCCATCATTCGAAAGCGCGGCAGGATCCAAGGTATGCTCATTATTTATGTCGTAGAACACCGGCTTCCCGCCCGCCTGTACAATTGAGTTTGCCGAAGCGATGAAGGAGCTTGCCGCGGTCCCTATCTGTTTTCCCTTTATGCCTAGTGCAAGGAATGTGAAAAACAGCGCATTTGTGCCGGATGAAACCGAGATGGCGTGTTTTGCTCCGCAATATCTGGCAAATTCTTCCTCAAATTTGAATACCGACTCGCCCATGATTAGCTTTTCGTTCACAAGCGAATAGGCTGCGGCATCTGCCATCTCCTTGTCAATGACTGGGTTGCACCAGCGTATCATTAAGATTCCTCCTTCATGTGCCGAATAGCAATCCAACACGGGCGTGATGGATTGCCTATCGTAACACTACTTTTTCTTTATGCCTTTCCACGCATCCAGGAATTCATCAACCGTCTTTGTGGTCATCGGGTTGTCGACCATCTGGCGCAGGAACTTGGGCGGCACGGTCACTATGTGCGCGCCTGCCTGCATGGAGCGGTTCACATCAAGAAGCGAGCGGATGGAGCCGGAGATTATCTCCGCCTTGCAGCCCCCTTTCGCATACGTGTCCGCGGTGTCCTTGATGACTATGTAGGGGTCAAAGCCAAGGTCGCCAATCCTCCCGTAGAAAAGCGACACGTATGTTGCGCCCGCCTTTGCCGCAAGCACGGCCTGGTTGTATGACATCGCGCAGGTGGCGTTTGTCCTTATCCCCTTCGCGGAAAGCGCCTTTACGGCCTTAAGCCCGCTTGGGATGATGGGCACCTTTATCACGATGTTCTTTGCCCACGAGGCATAATGCTCCGCTTCCTTCACCATCCCGGCATAGTCGTTTGTTGTCACTTCGACTGAAACGGGCCCTGGCTGGATTTTGCATATCTCCTTTATGGTGGGCTCAAGGTCATTGCCGTCGCTTGCGATTATCTTCGGGTTGGTGGTGACTCCGTCAATCACGCCCCAGGATGCAAACTCGCGAATGTCGTCTATCTTCGAAGTATCTGCGAATATCTTCATGAAAACACCTTCCGAGGTTATTCTTATGCCCAACACATATAATCTTTATGAATCAAGACAAGGGAAGAAGCATTGGCGGTTTGGTGGGAAAAGATATGGCTAATATCTCAATTATTGGTCTATGGCACTTGGGGTGCGTGACTGCTGCTTGCTTGGCAGGCAAACATCAGGTGGTAGGTTATGATCCCAATCCAAAGGTTGTCAATGGCCTAAAAACAGGCAAGCCTCCGCTTTTCGAGCCAGGTCTTGCCGAAGCAATCACAGGGGCGGCCTCTCGTGGCTTGTTGAAATTCTCCTCAAATCTTGAAGACACCATAGCGCACTCAGACATAGTTTATGTGGCATTTGATACGCCTGTTGACGAAAATGACTGCGTGGATCTCTCTTTAGTCGAGAAAACACTCGAAAATGCAACCCCTTACATGCGCGATGGGCAGATGGTCATAGTCTCAAGCCAAGTTCCTATCGGCACTTGCAGGCGCCTGCATGCAAAGATTTCAAATGCCGGGAAAAATGTCGATTTCTGCTACATCCCAGAAAATCTGCGGCTTGGCGAGGCAATCGAGGCGTTCACGAATCCCCAAAGGATAGTGTTCGGAGTATCCAGTACAGGGCTTGAACCTGTGCTGGAAAAAGTTTTTTCAGGGATTCCGGGCGAACGGATGTATATGGGTCTGGAAAGCGCCGAAATGGTGAAGCACGCAACCAATTCCTATCTCGCGCTTATGATTTCATTTTCAGGTGAGATTTCAGACTTGTGCGAAAAAACAGGCGCCAATGCCATTCAAGTGATGGCGGCACTTCGCAAAGAGAGAAAGGTAAGCCCATATGCACCACTCGCGCCAGGGCTTGGTTTTGGGGGCGGAACACTCGCGCGGGATTTGCAAATACTCCGGGCTATTGGCAAGGAAAGAGGGGTAAGCACGCTCTTGCTTGATTCAGCCTACAATGCCAATCGGGCCCGGATGGGGTATGTCCAGAAAAAACTATCCATGGCGCTAGGTTCGCTTTCGGGGGAAAACATGGTGGCTTTCTTCGGGCTCACATACAAGCCCGGCACAGACACATTGCGCCGCTCGCTTGCGCTTGAGGTGATAGGCTCCCTGAAGCCCTCGGGGGCGCAAATACGCGCTTTTGACCCGGTGATAAAGTCACAAGTCGAATCGCATCCATACGTTGCAGTGTGCGCCTCCCCTGAAGAGGCTGCCGATGGCGCGGATGCGATAGTCATAACCACTGCTTGGGAGCAGTTCAAGTCGCTTGATTATTCCGCTCTTGGGCGCAGGATGAGGCAGCCCGTGATAATCGACGCGCGCAACCTGCTTTCGCCGGAAAAGCTGGGCAAGGAAATGCGTTACTTTGGAGTGGGGGTTACCTATGGCTGAAGCTGTCAAGAAAGTCGCGGTTGTGACTGGCGGAAGCCAGGGCATAGGCAAGGCAATGGCAACAGCATTCGGGAAGGCAGGGTATATGGTGGCAATCTGCGCCCGCACCAAGCCTGATGTTGACAAGGCTGCCGCCGAGCTTCGCGAAAGCGGGGTAGACTGCTTCGGCTTCGCGCTTGACGTGAGCGACCATGCTGCTGTGGACAGCGCGTTTGCTGGCATTGCGAAAAAATTCGGGCGCATAGACGTGCTGGTCGCCTGCGCGGGCGTTTACGGGCCAATCGGCAGGCTGGAAGGCAACGGGGCTGCAGAATGGGAACAGGCGGTGAGGATAAACCTGTGCGGCACCGCATTTGCAGTGCGCGCAGTTCTCCCCATAATGAAAAAGCAGCGCGGAGGCTGCATAATCGCCATGGCTGGCGGAGGGGTCGGAGGAAAGGGCATCAAGCCGA
>CAYWFJ010000035.1:0-9110 GCA_964458205.1 Microcaldota archaeon
TGGAACGGCGGGAAAACATAAAAAGGGCAGGGGATTGGAAATCTTCCCTGCCAGGATATTATCTTATTCTTTCCCGCCGATTGCTGGGCATGGGAGCGATGTTTGATTACGACGAGCTTGCCAAGGCGACGGTTGACGCTGTCTGCAATGCCGGGCAGTGGCACCGCGCGGTTTCAGTCGACCTTGAGACCAAGATAATGAAAAGGGAGGACTTCCTTTCTGGCGAGAGGCTGCTGGGAATCGGGTTTGCAAGGCGGATTGGGGAGAAAGTGGAAACGCGCACCTTGCGCCTCAAGGACGACTCGGATGGCGCGGAAGCCGAGCTTCTAAACGAAGCCGCGCGCTGGCTTTACGGCGTTCGCCCGCTTTTGCTTCTTGGCTACAATATCGCAGGCTACGACTATCCGCTTCTCTCCCTCAAGATAAAATGGTACGACGGGCGGGCGAAGGCTGCGTGCAAGGAAGGGGAAAAGCCGGTATTCCCCCGCGAATACTGGGCGCTCAAGGACGCGATGACGCGCGCGTTCGTGCTCGACATGATGCACCCGCTCCGCTTTGAAATCGCAAGGCATGACTCGTGCACTGCAAAATACCGCTCGCTTTCGTTTATTGTTTCGCACAAAAGATTCGAGGGTGCGAAGCTGATGAGGCGGAAGGGGCTGGCGGAGAGCAACGCGGCTGCGGGCGCAGGAAAGGATGCGCCTGCTGGGGAAAAAGACAGGCAGATGGGCAAGGGAATGAGGATATACGAAATGTGGAAAGGCAACGACCCGGCGTTTGAGAGCTACCTGGAAGGGGACGTGCATGACGTCCTTCTGCTTGCCGAGGAGATTTACGGGATAGGGAAGCCTGGGAAGAAAGCGTGAGCAAAAATGGCAATGATACCTGGTATTCCGAACGGAAGCGAAGCCGAGGGCAATCCTTCCGGCTCGCTTTTTCCGATGGCTGCCATGCGAGAGGGGCAGCGCGAGTTTTACCTGGATGCGAAAGAGGCGGCAGAAGGGGGGATGGTGCTTCTTGCGAATGCGCCGACAGGCATAGGGAAAACCGCCGCGGCGCTTTCCGCCGTGCTGGAGTCGGCCATTCCGGCAGGAAGAAAGGTGCTCTTCATCACCAACCGAAGCTCGCACCATCTGCAGGCAATGGAGGAGATGCGGAAAATAAATTCCAAAAGGGCTGCGGAGCTTGGAAGGCTCAGGTTCGGCATGCAAAAAGCGCTCGCAATCGACAAGATAGGCAAGGAAAGGATGTGCATACACAGGATGAGGAACAAGGCGGAAACAGGCGCGCTACGCTGCGAGCTCTCCCGGTCGTTCTGCAGCTATTCGCGCCCGAAAGAGGAGGCGATAGCCGGGCTTCTTGAGGGCGGAATGGGCGCGGCTGATGCCAATGCTTTTTGCGCGCAGAAGGCATCCTGCCCGCATTTCACCGCGCTTGGGGCGATGGCGAAAGCGGACGTGGTAATCGCGGACTACCGTTATTTGTTTGACGAAGGGGTGAGGGGCGTGTTCCTGCAGAATGCAGGTATGGCGCTTGACAGGCTCGACGTGATAATAGACGAGGCGCACAACCTGCCGGATGCGGTGCGCGAGATGAACAGCCCGAAAATCGGCCAGGAAAGCTGCCGCCTTGCGCTTTTGGGCATCGCTGCTGCAAGAAGGCTTGCGAGAAAGATGAAGGATGAGCCGCTTGCCGAGTCGTTTTCCGCGCCGCATGACTACATCAAGGGCACGCTCTCCGTGCTGATAGAGGAAATTGCGCTTTTGGGGAAGGAGGGCGCGGAAGTTCCTATTTCAGGCGGCGCAACTGCGATTTTCAGGAGCGACCATTATGCAAAAAGCACGCTTGGGGCGAATGGGAAGGGGATTGCGGATGAGCTGGGGAGGGCTTCACAATTCCTCCGCGATGCGGTTGCGAAAGGAGGCATGCGGGAGGATTTCACCGCGGAAGGCGTGGAAAAGATGGACGAGCTTGCAGTTTTCCTCAAATCCGCGTCGGCGGTCGCGGAAGGCCGCAAATCAAGCGGGCTATTCGCAAAAAATGGGGGCGATGGCAATTTCGCCCTCCAGTGCGTGCTTTATGACCCGGCTGAAATCTCCTCGGGTGTTTTCTCGGCATTGCATTCCGCTGTGCTGATGAGCGGGACGCTTATCGGAAAACGCGCGCTTGTCGACTTGCTGGGAATCGATGAAACGCGGGTTTTGCGCCCGGAAGAGTCAGCCTATGCGAGCGCTTTCCCCCAAAGCCGCCATCCTATAGCCATATGCGCCGCCGCCTCGTCAAGGTTCAGCGAGCGGGGATTGGGCGGAAGCGTGGGAATGATGGCACGGGTGATTGCGGAATCGTCGCGCGCATGCCTGCCGCACTCGGTTGCGGTCTTCTACCCGTCATACGACTATATGGCAATGGTGCAAAAATCTCTTGACCTTTCGGAATTTTTGCACGAGTCGGAAACGCGGCTTTCGACTGGCAAGGCGGGCGAGAGGAAGGAGAGGCTGGAGCGCGGCGTGGAGAAGGGCGCAGTGATGTTCCACGCGGTCATCGGCGGCTCTTTTTCGGAAGGGGTGGATTTCAAGGGGAATCCCTTCAAGCTCATAATTGCCGCCGGCTTTCCCCATCCGAAAAGCGACGGGCAGCATTCCGCTTACGAGGATTACCTTGGGCTGAAATTCAAAAGCAGGCATACCGCGGACCTTTATGCCTCGATTTATCCTGCGATTATCCGCTCGGTGCAGGCGCTTGGCAGGGGGATAAGAAGTGAAACCGACTGGTGCTACGGGCTCCTTCTTGACGACCGGTTCGAAAAATATGCATCGCTTCTGCCGTCTGGGATAGGCATGCGCGCAAAGGCGCTTCCGCCGTCAGCAATAGCCAGGGAAATTGCAGGGTTCGCGGGAAAGATGCATGGAACGGATTAGGCTGGAATTGCGGGGTGCCTGTTATGCAGATTGAGGTTCCGGATGCAGCCGAAAAAGCGGAAATCGCGCGTTTGGTGCGCGAGAAAAGTGAGATTGAGGCGAAACTTGCCGCAGTCGGAGGCCGCCAGTTCAGCTTCCTTCTTGAGGACTGCGCCGACCTTTCCGACATCATCGAGAACATCCGGGAGGTGAAAAGCAAGAGAAGCGAGATGGAGCGGGCGGCATTCGAGTCGAAAATCAAGTTCTCAAGAAAAATCAGGCGCAAAGCAAAGGACCTGAGGAACTTTGAGCAAAAAGTGGTGGCTGAATTCGAGCAGGGGCACATACCGCTTGAGCAAGGCAGGAAAATGGTGGCTATAATCAAGCTTCTCCGCTCGCAGGATGTCGAGAAGGCTGAGCGCGAGGCGGAAGAATTCTACGGGTTTCTTGAAATGGGGGACCGGCTGGGGGAAATCGGAGGGCTGCTTTCCAAGAAAAGGGCACAAATTGAGCGGTCTGCCCGGCTCCTCACGGCCCAGCTTTCGGATTTGGAATGGCTGGATGCGCAAGGCGAGCCCGACTTGGAAAAGGCGGGAAGGCATGAGAAGCGGATGAAGAGCCGCGAGGCGCTTTCGCAGGCGAGGGAGGAATGCGCGCGCGCCCTCTCGTCCATGCCGCTATGCGCGCTTATCGCAAGCGAAAGGGCAGGGGAGCTTTTGAGCCTTGGGCTCCCGATGCCAGGCAGGCAGGAATGCGAAGCGCTTGATGCCTTTCTCCGCAAATCCGGGCTTGACGGCAAAACCGCAGCAGAACTTTTGGGCATGATTGGCGAAAGCGAACAGAAGCTCCGCCATCTTGGCATTGACTTGGCGGGATTCAGGCAGGAGATTTCTGGGCAGAGGGAATTGCTCACAGAAATCATGTTCCTGCGCAACGGGAGGTATTTTGACGACATTTCCGAAGGCTCGCCGGCATTGGAGTATCTTTTGAGGCATTCGAACGCCGCAAGGCGCGCAAGAGACGGGCTTTCGGATGCAAAAGGCACTGCGGAAGAGGATGAGCGGGAATGGTCGAAGCTTAAGCAAATCGAAAAAAAGAGGATGGGGGCGGGCGATGCTGGCAAGCCCGGGCTTGAGCGCGCCATCAGAGAGCTTGCGGAAATGACTGACATCCTGGACGGCAAGGCGGCTGCAAAAGGCGATTGCGCAGGAAAACGCCCCGGCATGCTCGAAACTGTGCTCGGGCTCTTTAAGGGAAAGAAAAGCGGCTAGGGGTTGAGAGAGACTATTGCAAGATTAAGGATGGCTGCGAAGCTCACCCATAGGATATATGGCGCCAGGAGATAGGCTGCGCGCCTGTCGATTGCATGGAAGCTTCGCATGGTGAGCGCGATTGCAATCCAGAGAAAAACGATGCAGGCGAATGCGAACAGGGGCGAGCGGAGCCCGAAGAAAATTATCGACCAGGCGAGATTCAGCGTGAGCTGGCCGAAGAAGAGGTCAAGCGCCCCTTTCACTTTTCTCTTCGCCATGCCCTTTTCCCAAATAAGATAGGCTGCAATGCCCATGAGGATGTACAAAAGCGTCCAGACCGGGCCGAAAATCCAATTGGGCGGGGAAAAATCCGGCTTTGCAAGCCCTGCGTACCAATCGGGAATCGCCGATGCGGTGAAAAAGCCGCCTATTGCGCCTGCGGCAAGGGAAATGAGGATGAAAAATGCAAGCGCCTTTAGGGAAAGCCCCATGAAGGGATTTCCTGCTCTTCGCTTAAAAAGGATAGCCTTGCCCGCCATTAAACGCGCCATATTGGCAGATACAAATATACATTCAACCACCAAAAGAAACAGTATTATAAACCCTTCGGGATAATGCAATAGCATGGAAAATGGCACTCAGCCGAAGGTATACAAGGCAATTGTAATGGAAGGCGGGCGCCCAAAAGTGGCGGCTTTTGTCAGCGCAAGCCAGATTTCTAAATTCAGGGAATGCCTTCTTGAGAGTGGCAGCTCGGAGGAGCGGCAGGCATGGCGTGAGCACCGCAACAGCGCGCAGGCAAGCCTGCTTATGGCTGCAGAATGGGCATTGGAAAACGAACTTGCCGGACTCAGGGCTGCCAAAGGAGCCATTTCAAAGGAGATGTGCGCAGAAAAGGCGGCAATCGCGCAGATGGAACGCGAGCTTGCCAATTGTGAAAGCGAAATCGCTTCCCTTGAGAAGGGGATAAGAAAAAGGATGCGGGATTTCGAGGCTGCGACTGCCGAGATAAGGCGCTGCTACGAGGAGCGCAAGCGCCTTGAGAAAATGGGTGTAGCCCAGAAAAAGCTCCACGTCAACTTCGAGCTCATGTTTGAGACGCTCAGGGAAAGCCCTGCCTATTTTCTGATGAAGGAGCACTGGTGCGATGCCGGGCAGGAGGTATGCGGACAGCTGATAGGGGAAACACAGGAGGAATGGGCGCAGTTCGGCAGGGCGCACAAAGATCTTTTCCCCCAGTCTTTCCTGGAGCTTTGCAGGGGGAAGCTGAGCCAATATGAGGCGGATTCGCACCGGGCATTAAACGCGACCATCAGCTACATCAAATCGGACGAGGAATACTCACTGCTCACAAAATCAATCGAAGATGCGAAAAAGCTAGAGAAGGCGATCTCAAAAATACCCCGCAGCAAGCTTAGGGCTGAGGACAAGGATGCCGGAGGGATGGTCGCATCGTTGCTTTCAGCGGCAAAAGCGAACCTTGAGCCTATCGAGGCCGAGCTCCAGGTACTTGAAGGTTACGCAGGCGTCATTTCCCGCGAAAGGGCGGCAGCTGAGAAGCAATTTGACATGATAGCCTGGTTCATGGGCAATTGCGGCAGGATGGGGGACCTTCTTGCCAAGAGAAATAAGGCGGAACTGCGCTTTTCAGAGAATCCCGAGGACGGCCGCCTTGCGCAAAAAATGAGCGAAATCGACGAGCAGGAAGCCGCTGCACTGGCTGCGCTCAAAGCGATAAAGGCAGAGAGCATGCGAATTTCCTCGATTGCGGATGAAAAGGCAAGGAAAAGGAAGGCGCATGCGCTAAATTCGCCAAAAGAAGATATGCGGGGCGATTCTGATGGCACGCTGCAAAAAAAAGGGTTCCGCGCAGTTACGCCTGAATCTGAGCCAGCCATCCTCTCCAAAGGCGAGAAAATCGGCGCGTTCATCGGCGAGATTGAAAAAACCCGGATTATGCAGGATTTTGCTGGAAAGTACCCGAACATGATGGAAAATGCGCGCCAGATGCTTGAGAGCCTTTCGGAAATCTATATTGAGAACGCAGGCACCCTCACGTATAACCTGGCAAGCCAGCGCCACCCCCAGCACACAAGGCAGGAGACGGGCTGCATAAGCAAAGGGCACACGGTTGTGCGCATAGGCATAGACAGGGCAGACAGGTTCAGGATTATGCTTGATATGGATGATTCGCATATGCCCGTCCTGATATTCGCGGGCTGCAAGGGAGAATGCGAAAGGTTCCTAAAAAACGGGAATTATGCCAATGCGAAGAAAAGCGCGCTTGAAAGCGGTGAAGCCGGATTGTTCGGGCAGCTATTATAGTTGATTTTTGGGACTGGAAATGCCGCCCAGCATGGCTAAGCAGTATTTGAAAAGAGAAAAAAGGAGAATGCCCCGCGGCCAGCGGCTTTTGGAAAAGAGAAAGGAAGGGAGGGCGTCAATTAATCTGCCCTGGAGAGGGCTGCGTTGCGGTCGAGAGCTGCTTCACGTAAACGATGTTCGAGATTGCAGACTCGGCGCCGTCCGCGTTGCGCGCCCGCACGAAATAGGCGAACGTGTTGTTGCCCCCGTCAAAAACATCGTCAAACCTGGTCTGCCCGGTGGTCGTCATAAGCGAGAGTGCCGCCAGATCAAGGTTGGCGTCCGTGCGGTAAACCGCGTAATTGACCGCATTTTCATCGGGCTTGGACCAGGTAAGCTGCGCTCCCACGAAGCTCGGGTCGTCTTTGAGGTCGGTTATCGCGGCAGGCACAAAACCCGTGCTGCAGTCGACCTTGTTTTCCACGCAGTTGTTGCCGAGCATGAGGAGCCTGCACTCCTCGCTCATGGAATCGGGCGAAACCACCGGGCAGCTGATCGGGTCGCCATAGTAGCCAAGCCGGTAGAATTTCGAGCCGCCGCCGAGTAGCGAGCTTGCCACCCGCACATATTCGCCGCAGACATAGACGTTCGCCACGTTGGGCTGGTTGCAGAATGCCTTTGCATACTCTTCAAGCGCCGCGGATGTCACCGATGGGCAGTCTTCCTCCCAAATCCGAAGGCACTTTTCCTTTTCAGGGCACCATGCATATCCCGCCGAGCCTATGCAGCCATGCGAGTCCCGGTCGCTGCCAGGCATGGGCATCGGGTCAAACGTGCTGCAATTCTCCTCCCAAATCCGAAGGCACTTCTGCTTTTCCTCGCACCATACATAGCCTGCAGAACCGATGCAGCCGTGCGAGTCGCGGTCGTTTCCAACTATCTGCTTGATGGTTTCATCGGTGCAGTTCTCTTCCCAGCTCCGGATGCATTTTCCCTTCTCCTCGCACCAGGAATAGCCTGCGGAGGGGATGCAGCCATGGGAATCGCGGTCGCCTCCCGGCATCTGCCCTTGCCCGGATATCCTTGCGGGGCCGATGGGCGGAAGGACGGATTCTTTCGGCTGGCTTGTGATGCAGCCGAACAGCAGCATAAGCGCTGCCGCGAATGCGAATATTGCGATTCTTTTGCCCATGATTCCACCTCATTTGCCGGCTCATAGCCTTTTTTCATGCGAATGCCATCTCTGCCTCATTTTTTCCTAGTGTACAGGTATGCCGCAACTCCGCCCAATAGGACGGTTGTCGCAAGGAATACCCCCCCAAGGTCGCCGAGTGGCGAGCTGCCGCCCGCATTCTGCGGCTGCGGGACTGGCTGGATGGGCGCCTGCTGCGACTGGTTTTGCCGAGCCTCCTGCTCGCAGTATGCCGTTCCTGACGATTCCTTGCAGTCAGTGTCGAACGGGCAGTGGAAAAGGAGCTGCCATTGCCCGCCTGTGCAGGAATAGATGCTGTCGGATATGCAGTTGCGCTGCCCCTCTGTGCACTGGGGGGTTGCCACGCACGCGCCATTGTCGCAGGTGTATCCTGGCGCGCATGTTTTCTCGTTTGACAGCTGCCCGCCTGCGCAGACGCGGTAGGTGTTCGCGCCCGAGCAGACCGAAGTCCCTATCCTGCAGTCAGCGCAAAGCCCGTTCACGCATCCGTTCGGGCAGGTCATGTAATCCTGATAGACGAAATTGTCCCCGCATGCCTGAAGCATGTTGGAGTTTGTAGGCGAGCAGCGCTTCTGCCCGGCTGTTGAGCACTGGCTGCCAGTCGGCACCTGGCAGGAGCCGGCGAAGCAGAAGTAGCCTGACGGGCAGGAAGTTGCAAGCCCCCACTGCCCCTTGTCGGTGCATTTCAGGTAAGTCTGCGAGTCCTGGCATTTGGTGTCGCCGGTGCTGCACACGCGGCACGCGCCCGAGAAGCAGCCCATCTGGCAGAACGAAAAGTCCGCCCACTGGTAGTTCTCACCGCAGCGCTGGAGCACGTTTTGGTTGCTTGATGAACAGCGGAGCGAGCCGATGCTGCTGCACTGCACGAATGGCGAAACCCTGCAGCTCCCCCCGTCGCAGATCATGTTGTTCCCGCAGAAGCTGTCCGAGCCCCATTGCCCGTCCGAATTGCAGGTCTGGTAACGGTAGCTGTCCGAGCACCGGGTGTTCCCGGGCCTGCAGGCGCGGCAATAGCCGCCGCTGCATCCGTAGTCGCAGGAGCGGAAATCTTCCCATTGGTATTGCGAATTGCACACTTGTATCTCGTTCTGGTCCGAAGGCGAGCAGCGGGTCTGTTGGTACTGGCTGCACTGCGGCTCAGGGAGGCACCTGCCCATATCGCATGACTGGTAGCTCAAGCACGGCTGCGCCGGGTTCCAAATGGCGTGCTCGCCGCATACATGGTAAGAGGATGAATCGATGCACTCGCGCTCGCCCGGATTGCAGCCAAGCTTCATCTCGCAGATTCCGTTGGCGCAAGCCTGCCCCGCAAGGCAGGAAACCGGCTCGCCCCATATGGCGTTTTCGGTGCAGGTGCGGAAAGTTGAGGCGTCCACGCACTCGCTTGTGCCCGGGTTGCAGCCGAGAGCAAATACGGGCGAAACAAGGCCAAAAACAAGGATT
>CAYWFJ010000036.1:0-8868 GCA_964458205.1 Microcaldota archaeon
TTGCCCCCATGCGTGGATTGGAGCACCTCGGGCACCCGCCATCCCCCCAGCAGGCACCGGCGCAGCAGCCCTCAGAATCAGCGCAGCTTCAGGAAAAGGAGGCTATTCCGCGCGAGAACGCCGCGAATTTCCCCTTCGGGCAGAAAAGGGAGGCGCCAAGGCCGGAATACTCGGTTCATGCGGAAGAGGACGATTTGGTGGATGCCGGCTCCTCTTCCTCGCGCATCGATATGGAGCCAGAAGAGGAGGAAGCTTCCGATTCAGACGAGGAAGGGAGCCACGGCAGGCATTATGACTACGCCTATCGGATAGCGTCGACCCCCGGGATGGGCAAAGCCGAGCTTCGGCGCGGGAGCGGGAGGGTAATCTCAAATTTCAAGAAGGACGTGGAGATGGCATTCAAGATGGCGGAAGACCGCGTGAAGGAGGAGGGCTTTGCGGCGCTTTCGGGCATCAAGCCCGGGATGAAGAACCTCTCGTTTGACGAGATGGAAGTGGTTTCGGTCTCAACTGTCGGGTATGGCGCAAGAAGGAAGCCGTTTTCCAAGCTGGTGATAACGGATGGCAAGAGGGAAGTGCCGGTCATTATGCCTCAGGAGCGCGCGGCAGGAATTGCCCAAAGGGACCTCGTTGCCCTCAAGGGCGTTCTTGCCGATTTCCTGGTGGAAACAAACGAAGTGGTGCTGGTTGTCAAGAACAAGAGCAAAGTGATGCTCGTAAGATAGGCAGATGCCCGCTTAAAGCGGTTTTTTCATCAGTTTCAAGTATGGCATTATCCAGCCGTAGAAGTCTTCCGAGATGATTGCAAGCTTCCCAGATTCTTTTTTCGCGCGAAAGCCAAGCCTAAGAAGCACTATTTCGTCAATCCTGTCGCCCATCAGGTATGGGATTACCTCCCCTTTGACAGAGTCCCGCCAGCCTCCGCGCGAGTCGAATACGCCTGCGAAATAATTTGCGGCAAACTCGTTTTTGAAGCGCAATCTCTCCTCTCGCTTGCCCATCTCGTCCTGCAGCCACTTCCGAAGCGCGGTGTTGTAGAAATAGCAGCGCGAGCCGCGCTCATCTTCGGTGGATTTTACCTTGTCCGCAGTTGCAAAACCCTCGTCCATGCATGCTTTGAGGAATATCTCGCAAAGCTCCCCTCTTCCTTCCACCCCGATGCCTTCGGCAGTCTTCCTGCCTTTCCACAAGCCCAGGATGTATGCGCGGGATGGCGACATGGTGAATCTCATGGGTGAGAATAGCATGGATGGGAATAAAAAGTCGAGGGCGGGTTTTAGATGCCTGAAATCAAGCATGATTCAGCGCTTCCGCTAGGGAATAAGCATATGCAGAAGCGCCAAGGCTTCCGCTAAGAAAAGTAAAATGCGCGCTTTAAGGAATAAATCAGGAAAGAGTAATCAAAGCCCTTCACCTTGCGACACTCAACTTCTAGGAGTCTCCAATCAACCTGTTTTCCTGTCCGAAGACAGAATTCCAAATCGATTTACCTAACGCTTTCGCGTAAGATATTTGTTGGAGGTGATCTATCCGCAGGTTCCCCTACGGATACCTTGTTACGACTTAGCCCCCCTCACGAACCTCTGGTTCGACAGCGCCAAGAAGCGCTGCCTCACCAAAAACTCGCTTGGGTGACTTGACGGGCGGTGTGTGCAAGGAGCGGGGACGTATTCACCGCTCGATGATGACAAGCGATTACTAGGGATTCCAGCTTCATGGGGGCGAGTTTCAGCCCCCAATCCGAACTTGGGACAAGTTTGTGAGATTCGCTTCCCCTTTCGGGGTTGCAGCCCATTGTCTTGTCCATTGTATGCCACGTGTAGCCCAGTGAGATTCAGGCCATACTGACCTACCGTCGCCCTCTCCTTCCTCCCACTTAACGCGGGCAGTCCGTACAGGGTGCATCTCCCCCGGAGGGGAAATTGGCAACTGTACGCGAGGGTCTCGCTCGTTACTCGACTTAACGAGACAGTTTGTGCATCGCAGACACGACACTCGGATGTTGTTCGCATCCGCGATATCGCACCACGAGCTGACGATGGCCATGCAGCACCTCTCGGCTCGTCAAGCAAGATCTTCAGTCTGGCTATCATCCTGCCGTCTCCCCTGGTAATATTCCTGGCGTTGTATCCAATTGAACCGCAGCATCCACCCCTTGTGGTGCTCCCCCGCCAATTCCTTTAAGTTTCAACCTTGCGGCCGTACTCCCCAGGTGGCAGACTTAACACCTACGCTACAGCACTACCGTTGCCCGAAGCAACGGTAACACCACAGTCTGCATAATTTACTGCTAGGGCTACTCGGGTATCTAATCCGATTCGTTCTCCTAGCCTTCGACCCTCACTGTCAGACGCGTTTTGGTCAGGCGCCTTCGCCACTGGTGGTCCTTACAGGATCAACTGATTTTACCCATACCCCGTAAGTACCCCTGACCTCCCCCGCTCTCAAGCCTGCCAGTATCCACTGCACGCCTTGAGGTTGAGCCCCAAGATTTCACAGTGGACTTAACAGACCAGCTACGGTCTCTTTAGACCCAATATTCGTGGACACCACTCGTTCTGCCAGTATTACCGCGTACCGTGTGCAATGTGCAACAAAGCACATGGCGGCTGGCACTGGTCTTACCCAGAACTTATTCTGCAACCGTTTTGAGGTTGCCAAAAGACAGTCGGCAAAAGCCGGCTGCCACTCAGAGTTCCCCTATCACGCTTTCGCGCATTGTAAAGGTTTCGCGCCTGCTGCATCCCGTAGGACTAGGGCCCTTGTCTCAGTGCCCTTCTCGGGGCGCCAACTCCCATTGCCCCTACTGATTATCGGCTTGGTGAGCCGTTACCTCACCAACTACCTGATCAGGTGCAGTCTCATCCTCAGGCACTAACGGCTACGATTCGCCGCGTTTTTTCCCCATCAAGCATTCCAGCACAGATGGGGCATCGGGATTTAACCTCAGTTTCCCGAGGGTATTCCCGTCCTGAGGGCAGATTGACTACATGTTACTGAGCCGTACACCGTCCGGCGAAGCCGCCGGGCAGATTTGCATGGCTTAGGCGTACTCTGATAGCAGTGCCCTCCAGCAGGATCAACTGGAGTCATAGAAATATCCTGTCCGCATTCATTGGCTGATAGTTAAATCAGCGGTAAGCACTCTAATCGCTCTTTCCTTGTAGTTTCCTTAAAGCGTGCGTCGAACGTGAAAATATCGCGTTCCCATCTTATGCAGGGCGGTGCGCACCCCTTCTAAGGGATGATAAGCTTCGGTGTGCGAAAATCGCATCGAAAACTTCATTTGTCCGCGCCTTGCCAGCGGACAAAAATCGCGAGCCTTACTATAAAGGAAAGGGTTTATATAGCTTCTCTCCAGCCTGCCCATCATTCCTCTTTTTTGGGCGGGAGGGGAAGCGTGAAGTGGAACGCCGTCCCCTTGCCAAGCTCGCTTTCAGCCCATATCTCCCCGCCGTGGCGCTTGATTACCTTCTGGACGACCGAGAGCCCCAGCCCGTTCCCGGCTTCTCCGGCGGTTCCGCGGGTGGATCCTCCGTTGTTTATCTTGAAAATCTCGCCTGCGCGCTTCTTGCTCATGCCCACTCCGTTGTCGGCAACGGCCATATGCAGGCATTTTCCATCCTCAAACGCCCTTAACGACACCGTGCCGCCCTCTTCGGTGAACTTTATGGCATTGAAGGCAAGGTTCCAAATCACATCCTCAAACATCATGCGGTCCGCGAAAGCCGCAATTCCATCCGGAATGCCATTCTCAAGGGTTATCCCTTTCTGCTTCGCATTCCCTTCAAGCGCGGAAAGCACTCTTCCTGCGGACACCCGCACTTCGATTTTCTCATCCCTTTGCGTGCCATGCCCCGCGCTGTCCCATTTTGCAAGCATCCTGATGAGCATGATGCTTTGCTGGTTCGAGTCCTCTGCAAGGCGCAACATCTCTTCCAGGGTCTCTGTTTCTTCAGGGGGCAGGCTGCCGGCGACTTCAAGCGCGGTCTTGACTCCCCCGCATGTGTTAAGCAGCCTGTGCCTGACTATGCTGCCCATCAGCCGGTGCTCGTCTATGACGCTGTGGAGGATTGCGATAAGCTTGTTTTCCCTCTGCGTCCGCTCAAGCTTCGCTATCCTTCCCTCGACATATGCCCCGTAAAGCACCGGATGGAGCATGCGGTGGAAGAACCTCCCGCTTGCGGTTTCCTTTGCTTCGTATGCGTTCCCGAAGCTCTCCAGCTTCCCTTTGAATGCGATCTGTTTTGCGCTAAGCTCAGCCATATCAATCACATTAGCCTCTCTTTTTCTAAGTGGTAATTTATGTTATAGTATTATTTTTTAAAGGGTGCGGTTTCCCTAAAGCTAGGGCTTCAGCCGCACGCGGTCGCGCGGGAACATCACGGCTTCGCGGATGTTGTGAAGGCCGCATATTTTCATGGTCAGCCGGTCAAGCCCTATCGACCATCCCGCGTGCGGGGGCGCGCCCACCCGGAAGGCGTTTATGTAGAATTCGAAGTCGGACGGGTTCAGCCCCCTTTCCTGAAGCTGCTTTATGAGTATTTCCGGCCTGTGAATCCTCTGTGCGCCAGAGGAAACCTCCAATCCCTCGTAGTTCAGGTCGTAAGCATTGCATATTTTCGGGTCCTCTTCAGATGGCATGGAGTAGAATGCGCGGCACTCCGTGGGCCATTTCGTGATGAAGTAAGTGGAATAGCCGAGCATTTCCGCAAGTTTCGCCTCAGTCTCTCTCGTAAAATCATCGCCCCACTTGTGCGGAACGCCGTTCGCGTTGAGTTTTTCCACAAGCTCGGTGTAGGTGTGGCGCGGTATGGAGGATGGCACCGCAAGCTCCCTTCCAAGGGCGCGAAGCTCACCTTCGCATTCCTTTTTCACCGATGAGAGGATGTGGAGCACGCTTCCTTCCAGCATGCCAATCGCGTCCTCGGGCGTCGCGAAGCCAATCTCGACATCCATCTGCAGCGCTTCATTAAGGTGCGTTAGCGTGTTGTGCTTCTCAGCGCGGAATACGGGGACCGTCATGAATACCTTGTCCATGCCGCCAATCACCGCCAATTGCTTGTAGAGCTGCGGCGACTGCACAAGGTAGGCTTCCTTCTCGAAATACTGCACCCTGAAAACATCCGCACCGCCTTCGGTTGCGGCTTCCACTATGGTCGGCGGGTGAATCTCCACGCACCCCTGCGAGCGGGCATATTCGCGGAACGCGTTCGCAACCGTGCCCCGTATCTTGAATATCGCTGACGTTGCCGCCTGCCTCAGGTCCACATAGCGGAAATCAAGGCGCACGTCAAGCTCCGCTGGCACCTTTCCGGTCACTTCAAAAGGCACCTTTGCCGTTATTTCGTTGAGCACGGTGAATTCGGAAGGTATGAGCTCGCAGCCTGCGCCCGCCAGCTTGCTTTCAACCACCTTGCCCTTGACAGAAACCACCGTTTCCTTGGGGACGCTCATGGCTGCAAGGGCAGCATCTGGCTCGCGCCCTGCTTTCGCAGTGATCTGGATTATCCCGGTCCGGTCCCTTAACTGCACAAACTTGAGCTTGCCCAAGTCGCGCACCTCGTGCACCCAGCCGGCGATTGCCACTTCATCGCCGATTTTCCCCTTTGCCTCTGAGACGTAGCATGTACGGAACACAAAAAACACCGACATTTTTTCATGCGCAATAGCTTATATCCCTAATCATGGAGCCCCGTCATTCAATGGCCAGCTGCACCTCGCATTCCATCAGGGATTGGAGCGCGCGCTCAAGCGAGGTGAGGTCGATTGGCAGGTGCATAAGGTCATGCTTTGCCAGGCGCACCTTCGTCATCTCCTTCCCGTTCCGGAATATCTGGTTTATCCCAAGGAGCCTCGCGGGCATTATCACGTCCGAGACCGATTTCTTCACATCCCCTTTCATCTCAACAATGCGCACTTTCCTTCCAAGCGCAGCCGACAATTCGGAGACTATTTTCCCGTTTTTCCCGATAAGGAAGCCCGCTTCCCCCCTGGTCATGATAAGCACGGCCTTTCCCAGGTCAAGCGCGCGGTAGAATGATGCGTTTGAGATGTTGTAGCGCTCGTTTATCTTGAGAAGGATCTGCGCGACCTCGAAGTCAAGCGCCGAGAGCTTCCCCTCGGCAATCTTCCTTTTGCTCCCTTCGCAAAGCTCGCCAGAGCGCACTTCTGCATCTGAAAACGGGGTTTCCATCGCTGCCACCTCGGGGGTGGGCAGATAGCGGAGAAGGGCAAACTTCCCTACTTTGCAAGCTTTATCTCAATTACCGAAACTTTTGTCTTCGTCCCGTCCTCCGAATCCATTTCCTGGGTGTGGACGTCTATCCCGCCCAGCTTCACTTCCGGGAGGAACCGGTTGCGCACAATCTCCTCGACATCGACAGCGCGGGAAATCGCCTTCCCCCTCGCCTTGATGAACACTTCGGGCGCCCCGTTGTTGAACTGCGTCACGACCGCGAGCACATAGCCCATCACGCTTTTCTTCCCGATATATATCACATTGCCGTCCGTCCTCTCGGCAGGCGGCGCTGTTTGTGCCGCGCCTTGGGCCACGGTTCCAGCGCTTGGCGTTGCGGTGTCTGCAATCTGCTCGAGTCCCTCCTCCATCCACGCACCCCTTTGTGATTATGCCCTTCCTTTCCGGTATTCTGCCACCAGTTTCTCCAAATCCAATTCTTCGCCCAAATTATTTAAACCAGCCTCTTCTTGCGAAAGGCGCGCTTGCCCGGCCGGCTGCCTGGCCCCGTTTTTTGCCTGCTGCTGCCTTTCAGGAGTTTTATTATGCTGCCCCGGCTGTTTTTCGGTTTGCCCGCGATTCTCCTGCCCTCCTTTCCTTTTTCCGCGCCTCTCAAGAAGCACCTTCACCCGGAATCCCAGCCGTCTTACTTCAGCATCGCGAAGCACGCGCTGCCGCACGCCGTTCTCCAGGAGGCGCAGCCTCCACACAAGCGCGTTTTTCTCCTCCTCTACCCTTTCAATCATCAAGCGCAGGTTGGCATTCTCGCGCGCAAGCGATGAGACCCTTCTCTGCAGCGCATCAAGCGAGGGCACAGGCGCCCTTGCAACCGGCTTCTCCCCAATTCCAACTGGCTCTTCTTTCCCTTCCGCAGCGATTTCCAAAAACGCGTCCTGCAGGCGGTAGCCTTTCAAAAGGAGGTGCTTGAGCCTGTCCTTGTCCTCGAAAGAAACATCCGAAAGCGCGTCAATCTGGCGGAGCTTGTTCGCGCTTGCGCGGAATGCATAAACCGCGGCGCAATAGGCGTCGCGTTCGTGGTTGTTCCTGACCCCTGCGCCCGATGCGACTGCGCGCTTTTCCTCCTCCCTGATTTGCCTGCCTGGCACGAACAGCCTGCATGAGAAGTAGGAAGCGAGCTTCACCGCCATGTCCGGCGGAGGCGTGACGTCGCATGCTGCAAGCGAGGGCGTGCCGTGCCTTTCAATCACCCTTGACGCCTCGGCTATCCCCCCTCCTTCAAATGAAAGGCAGGCGACTTTCCTTCCGCTCAAATCAAGAAGCGCGACCCCGATGGTGCTCCCAGGGTCGATTCCCACGATGAGCTTTTTTGATGGCAAAACGACACTCTCATCCAAGTTCCTTCTCGCCTATCTTCCTTTTCGTCAGCGCCTGGTGCAAAACAAGGTGCGTCTGCCTCTCCACATTCTCCTTCACCACTATCCCTGCGTCAACCCAGCAGGAGTCGCCTATCATCTTGCCCGGCATCACAGACGTGAGCACGCCCATTTTCACATTGTCCCCTATTATCGCGCCAAGCTTGTTCCTTTTCGTGTCGATGACGACGTCGTTCACAACCGCCTTTATGTTGCCCGCGTCAAAGCGGTAGTTCGCAACCTGTGTTGCAGCCCCGAAATTGCAGTTCGAGCCCACAATCGAGTCGCCGATATATGTCAAGTGCTTGGCGTTCACATGGTCGAATATTATGCTGTTTTTTATGGTGGTCGAGTCGCCTATCCCGCAGTTTTTCCCTATGGATGTGGTGCCCCTGATATAAGCATGCGGCCCAACGTAGCTCCCCTCCCCTATGTATACGTTCCCCTCAATCACCGAGTCGTGTATTTCCGCGCCCCTCGCCATGTATATCTTCCCGCGCACGGTGCAGTTCTCCACCTTGTCCTTGTGGTCGGGCAGCTTGGATAGGAGGTACTCGTTTGCCGAGAAAAGCTGCCAGGGCATGCCCATGTCCAGCCAGAATCCGTCTATTTCAACCGCGGTTGCGCCCTTGAGGAGGTCGGTTATCTCATATTCGCCGCGCGGGGATTTTTTCAATCCGGCTATCTTCTTAAAGATGCCCGGCTCGAAGACGTAAAGCGAGCAGTTTGCCAGGTTGCTTGCCGGCTTTGCGGCCTTTTCCTCAAATGAGGCGATTTTCCCATCTGTTATTATCGCAGTCCCGTATTCGCGCGCATCCTCAACTGCATGGAGCGCGGCGCTCACTTCCCCCTCGGCATTTTTGCCAAGCGCAACCAGCGCAGATGCGTCCGTGATGATGTCCCCCGCGACACCGAAGAAAGTCTCGGTGGCAAACCCCTCCGCGTTCCCGAATGCCGCGGCGGTTCCGTAGCGGTCATCCTGCTCTATGAATGAGAGTTTCATTCCCGGAATCGGGTTTTTTTCAAAGTAGGAAATTATCTCCTCTTTCTTGTATTTCACCACTACTGCCGAATCGTTCACGCCCGCAGCTTTAAGGTTCTCAAGCACATGCTGGAGTATGGGCTTTCCCGCAAGCTGAATCATGCACTTGGGGCGCGTGTTCGTAAGGGGGCGGAGGCGCTTCCCCTCGCCTGCAGCCAAAACAACCGCTTTTCGTATTGCCATATGGGTGGTTTTGGGAAATCAGCTTTTTAACC
>CAYWFJ010000037.1:0-8545 GCA_964458205.1 Microcaldota archaeon
GGAGGGCATGGACTTTTTGCTCTGTCCGCTCAAGACAGAATATTGCGCGGAGTAGTCCTGGAAAAGCGCGTCCGCGTCCTGTTTTGCCTGCGCGAATGCAAGCCGTGTCGCTTTTGCAGATTCCAGTTCGCCCTCGCTTTCGACTGATGCTGAATCAAGGACGCGGGAGATTGCGCCAGAGGCAAGCGAGGAAGCAACAAAGGAATCGAGCGTTTCCCCTTCCGCATAGAGCCTCTGCGCGACCGAGATTTTGTTTGCCGCCGCCTCAAGCTCGGCCAGCAGAGGGGGGGACTGTGAAAGCGCTTTTCTTGCCTTTGCGTAATCTGATGCTGCCTTTTCTGATGCCTTCCAGGAAAGCTCTGCAAGGTCAAGATTGGCTTTTGCCGCCGCCTTGCGAATGGCGGCAAGCGCTTTGCCGTAGTCGCCAACTCTGGCATGCGCGGATGCCGTATCGCGGGATTGGCAAAGCTCGAGACGGAGCGAGGAGAGCTCGCCCGCAGGAATTGTTGAGTTTGACGCTGCAAGCAGGCTTATCGCCAATGAGAACGACTCGGCTTTTTCATCAGCCGATGCGTTTTCTTCCTCGAAGAAAGACCTGTCGAGCGATTGGTAATTTTCCGTGCGCAGCCGGTCCTGCAGCTGCGAGAGGGCGATGAGCGCCTCCGATGTCCTGTTCTGCTGGAAAAACGATTGCGCCTGTTCGAGAAGCGCGGCGTTCTCGCTGCTGTTGTGGAAGCCCACCTGCAGCTGCGCCTGTGAGAGCCCTTCCAGAAGCGCAGAGCGCAAATCGCCCATATGGTATGAGATTTGAACCCGGACGGAGGAACCTTTCCGAATGGGCGAGAGCTCGAAACTGAGGCGGGTTTGCCCGACAAGAGGGATTGTTTTTGCCTGTGATATCTTGTATGCCCCGAAAGCCGCAGGCGCGAAACCTGAGATGTTGGAATAAGGCTCGGAAAGCTCGACAAGCGCCGAGCCGCAGTCCAAGGAAATGTTGGCAATGGAGATTTCATAGGTGACAAGCGTGGTGCCGCCCTGGGTTGCAAACGAGCGCGATTCTGAAGAAATGGAAAATGGCCTTGCAACAGGGAATGAAACGCCCAGCTCATTTTTCCCCTGTGGGACTTCGGCGATGCTGCCGCAGAGGGCAGGTTCGGCTTGTGTTCCTGAAAAGCAGGATTGCAGCGCATATTGCGCCCCCAAAAACCAGGCTTGCCCGCCCATCGCCCCTTCAGGCACTTTTTCCTCAATGCCAAGCGAAACCAGCTTGCGCGGGGCGAAAAACGCAATCTTGCGGCTTATCCAGGCCTCTGCCTCGGATGCAAGACCGCACTCGTCAAGGGACGATGCCACCTGCGCAGGGGCGTGCTGTTTTGAGAACTGGAAGGCGAATGGCTGCCATGCCGCCACGCCTTCAAGTGAAATCCTGGTGCTTTCCCCTTCAGGATATGCGTCTGACAGCGGATCGCCGCCTGTCAGCTCGGAAGAATAGAGCGGCACGGATGTCCTTGCCCCGAATGCAAGGCGCCCGTTGTAGGAAAGGGGACCGGGGTTGGCGGTGGAAATCGTGGCGGAATAATCCTGCGGCCTGCCGAGAATTGGGGGGGACGATGTTTCAAGCACGCGTGCGTTTTTCGAGAGAAGCCATGAGAAATAAGCCGGAAGCTCTTGCTGGGCCTGGGCAAAAAGCGATGCGAGCTTGAGGCGGATTTCCTTCATGTGCCCTGCCGCGGACTCCGAGTCAAGTTCCCCTGCGGCATCGAAATACTGCGCAAGCGAATCAAATCCTGGGAGGGCGGACTGGTCCTTGGAACGAAGCTCCGCGGCAAGAAAAGCCAAGCGGGCGTAATCGGCCCCGATGCCAGGATACTCGTGCAAAAGGGCCAGGCGCACGTTTCTGGAATCCTGTTTTGCCGCTTCGGATACCGCCAATATCGCATCGGGAGAGGGGTCGGAAAGGAGAAGCTGTCTGTATTCGGCAAGCTTGCCTTTTTCATAGCTCAATTGAAGGCCGTCTTTTTCCCCGGCCTCGATTGCCGACTCAAGCGCAAAGAGCGCCTGCCTCGCCCCGTCCATAAGTGGAAGAGATGCCTTGCCCTCGAGTGCGGAGATGGCTGCGGAGGCAAGCTGGGCCGCTTTCTGGTATGACGCGAATTTTGCGCCGAGTGTGGGGGCGGCCCCAGCGGATGAGAATTCCGCTTTTGCCTGTTCCAGGAGCTGCCCTGCCTTGAAAAGGGCCTGCGAACCATGGATGCCGGATGGCGGGGCGCCGGCATTCAGTTCGGCCGAAAATACTGCGGCCTCCGCCGCCCTTTTCTGAGCCTCCACGGCAGCATGCGCATCATCCGAAACCGTTTCAAGAGAAAGGAGGGCGGTTTGCGATGTCTGCCAGGAAGCATGCGCACGGGAAATGGCGCCTGCAAGATAGCCATCGGCGCCCTCTGACGCTTTGAGCGCTGCCGCGGATGAGAGCAGGCTTTTCGACTCCGAAAGGCGCGCCCGCCCTTGCCGAAGCCCTCCTTGGATGCCGGAAAAGGACGCGCCTGAGACCGCATAGCTGTTTTTGCCGTCTTGCGAAACGATGCCCGGCGTATCGCCTATCAGGTCCAGCCTTTCTGCCTGAAGGGCAGACAGCCTTTCTGAAAGCTCGCTGATGCTGGCTGCTGCCAACGCATCCTCTGTCTGGTATTCCATGCGCATTTGGGCTTCTGCCGCCTCAAGCAAGATGCATATGCGCGCCAGTTCTGACACGGTCGAATTTTCGCCGTTCCCTACGGCACCTGAAAGGTAGCCTGCAAACCCAACTGATGAAAAATCCGGCAGGCCGGGGCTTGAAAGGAAATGGGCCTGGATTGCGGACGCACGGGATGATGAGGCGCAGAAGGGGGCGCCTTGCGCCAGGAGGGAATCCGCTGAAAAAAGCGCCTGCTTCGCCTTTCCTGAATAAGAGGGCATGCCCGCCCCGGAGTGCAGAAGCGCCGCGCGCTTTTCATCCGCTTTCCTTGCAAGCTCGGCAATCGCCGCATTTGCGGAATCGTATGCGTCTGCAGAGTAAGAGAGCGATGCGCGGTAAACCGCCGGGTACTCGGAGATATAAGCGATTATTGCCGGAAGCCTCAGGAAAACCGGCAGCGAGGAGAGCAGCGAGAGCGGGTTTGGGAACCAGAGGAGCCCCACTTCCCCCGAGCTTAAAAGAGAGGATGCGGCATCTTGCGAGGACAGTGAGAGGGCATGCGCACTGTCAATTGCAGATGACGCCTGGAAACGCGCGGCTGAAGCTGAGGATAGCAGGGATGCCGCCTTTGCGAACTCTGCCTTCGGGCCGGTGCCCGCAGATGGAAGCGTGCTGTTTGCGTCGGCAAAGACAATGCCCCCGAGACCCATGCCTTGGGAAGAGTTGTCGAATGAATAGGAATAGAAGCGCGCAAAGTGCATGTTGCTTACATATGGATTGGACGCAAAATAAGACGGGCTTTCCCAGAAACGGTATAGCGGCTGCGCGCGCACGCAGCCGGAGAATGACGCGTCTGCAGAAAACAGGATAGGGCAGATGAAAAGAAGCAGCGCAAGGTGCCTCCCGGAACACCCCATGTGAAAAATACCCTGCGAGAATTATTATCGGTTTCGGCTGAGGTCAAAGAAGTGCGATGCGCGCAGCCTCAATCTCCCTTTCCCGTTCTGCCCGCCTCGAATCGCCGCCTGCGGCATTGTCGCAGATGAAGACCGCCAAGCGGGCGACCTTTTCGCGCATTTCGGGAGAAAGCGGGCCCGCCTCGCCCCCCCTGAGGGCCTGCACGCTCTTCAGCGCCATTCCGCAATAAAAATGGGAGTGGAATGCGTTGCTTGCGCCGGTTTTCCGATGCGCGCGCATGTCATCAAGATGCCGGAGCGCGTAAGGGCGGGCAAGCTCCGCGTATGCAAAGCCGCGGTATAGCAGCGCAAGCTGCAGGCTCTCGCCCCTGTTTATTGCACGGGAGAATTCCTCGACAGCGCGGAGGCACTGCCCGGCCAAGAGCGATGAGAAGCCGAGATTGAAACGGATGCCGGGCCCGCCTAAGCCGAGCGATTGCGCCTTTTCGAAATTTTCAAGTGCTGCTGCCGGATTTCCCAGCCTCCCTTCGCAGTAGCCGAGATGAAAATGCGCTTCCCCGCTTTCCGGGCTGCGCCTGACTTCGGCAAGGAAATGCCGCCTGGCCCCGCTGAAATCCTCAAGGCGGATTTTGCAAATGCCCAGCTTGAAATGGGGAATCGCCAATGGGCGAAGGCTGGGCTGGAGCCGGCTGCATATGCTTTTCGGGAAGAGGCGGCGCTTCGCAAGGCTGGTTTTCTGCCCTGGCAGGGCTTCCGCTTGCCCGGGCTGGGAGGTTTTATTTGCGGTTGCTTGCGCTGCCATTGCAATCAGTTGTTATAATCTATGGGGAAATGCTTTAAAAGAAGGCAGTCAGGGCAAAAGTATGCGCACATCCACTTTCCCGCCTGTTTTCTGCCAGGCCATCTCCCGGAATTCTGCGGGGTTTGCGTTTGTATCCGAAAGATAGTTGTAATGGTAGGGTATTGCCACCTTCGGCATGATTGCGGCAAGCGCATCCGCCGCCTCGCTTGCATCCATTGTGAACGTCCCGCCTATGGGCAGGATTGCGATGTCGCACTTGAAGCGCTTCATCTCAGGTATGGCGTCGGTGTCGCCCGCGACATACACTCTCGCGGTTTTGAAGTGGAATATGTAGCCTGCGCCTGCGCCCTTGGGGTGGAATGGCTTGCCTATGTTGTAGGCATCCACCGCCTCGACCCCCACTCCCCCCACTATTTCCGATGAGCCGATTTCAATGACGCGCACCGGCAGCCTGCAGCTGCCGCTTCCGACAAGAACGGTGCTGTTCGACGTTATCTTGGGAGCCGGGGCGCAGTGGTCATGGTGCCCGTGCGTGTAGAAAATTGCATCTGCGGGCCTTGCGCCTTGCGGCAGTATGAATGGGTCTATGTAAAATGTCAGCCCGTCCGCCTCAAGCATCACGCTCGAGTGCCCGAAGAGGGTGACTTTTACCCCTGAGAAAACCGTGCTGTTTGGCATTTTTGCACCGGGTTTGGAGTGGGGAAGGAAAATTTTTATTATGGCCGCAAGGCCGGCGCAGCCGATTATGGATGGTTTTTATTTTTTGGCAGCCATTTTGGCAGCAGGCTGAATCCTTCCATATGGAAGCGCGATGTGGTGGCATGTCTGAAAACATATTCTATGATTGCGTAGTCGTCGGAGGCGGGCCTGGCGGCTCGACAGCCGCCGCGTTTCTTGCGAAAAAAGGCAAGAAAGTGCTTATCTTGGAGAAGGAGAAATGGCCGCGCGACAAGACGTGCGGGGATGGGATCTCAGGGAAATCCATAGCCATCCTCCGCGAGCTGGGCCTTCTCGAAGCGCTTGACCGGGCGGACCATGGCTCCACGGCAGGGCTCACCTTCTCCTCGCCCAATGGCAAGTCACTTGCGATAAAATTCGGGGGCAGTGAAAACGCGATAAAAAAAGGATACGTCTGCAGGCGGTTCGTGTATGACCGGCTTCTTTGGCAGAACGCGCAGAAATGCGGCGCGGACGCCATCGAAGGAGCCGCTGTGGACGGAGTGGTGCGCGAAGGGGGGAAAATCTGCGGCGTGAGAGCCAGGATGTCTGACGGCTCGGAAGCCGAATACAGGGGGAGGATGGTCATTGGCGCGGACGGCGTCGCATCCGCAATCGCGCGGGAGGTGCGCGGGGCGGAAGTTGATCCGCAACATACCTGCCTTGCCTGCCGGGCATATTACTCGGGAGTTCGTGGAATGGACGGAACCATCGAAATACATTTTGTGAAGTCGATAATGCCGGGCTACTTCTGGATATTCCCGCTTGAGAACGGGCTTGCGAACGTAGGGGTGGGCATGATGATGTCGGATGTGAAGGCGCACGGCATCAGCCTGCAGCATGAGATGGAGGAGATAATCGGAAAGCACCCCCTTTTCGCGGAAAGGTTCGCGGGCGCGAAGGCTCTTTCCCCGGTAAAGGCGTGGTCGCTGCCGTTTGGCTCCAAGAAGAGGAAGGTGCACGCCGACAATGTGCTTCTTGCAGGCGATGCTGCCGGGCTTGTCGACCCTTTTTCAGGGGAAGGAATCGGGAATGCGATGCTTTCAGGGAAGCTTGCCGCGGAAGCGGCCTGCGAGGCGCTTGACGCCAATGATACGGGCGAGGGTTTCCTGTCACGCTACCCCGAAAGGCTGTGGGCGGCAATCTGGAACGAGTTATCCACCAGCTATACCATGCAGAAGCTTGGCAGGCGGGAGTGGCTGCTTAATTTCGTGATAAACAAGGCGAACTCAAGCGAGCGGGCGCGGGAGGTAATTGCAGGGACCATCACAAACGAGAAGGCGAAGGCCGAATACCGCTCGCCCCTGTTCTACCTGAAGCTCCTGCTTTCATAAGATGGAATGCCTGAATTGGGAAGGGCTAAGGCGAAAGGGGATGTTGGTGCCATGATTGGTGTTCTTGGTGCGGGGCCAGCCGGACTTTGCGCGGCCATCAACCTTGCAAAACTGGGGGAAAACGCGCGAGTATTCGAAAGGCGGGCAGCGCCCGGAATGAGGTTCCATGCCAACCTCCAAGGGCTTCGCCATGTCAACGAGCCCCCCGAGAAATTCATGGAGTCGCTTGGAATACGCTCCAAAATCGATTACCGCTACTTTTCAAAGGGGATAATCTGCACAAGAAAGCGCGAGATTGCCCTTGATATAAGCGGCGGCGGCGCGATGCCTTTCGTAGTGCGCGGCGGAAAGGGGTCGCTGGAGCATGCGCTTTATTGCGAGGCGGAGAAGCTCGGGGTTGGATTCGAGTTCAACTCGCGGGCAAAGGAGAAAGACGTGAAGATAGTTGCAAGCGGCATGCGGCATCCGCCAGATGCTGCCGCGCTTGGCACCGTTTTCGAGGACACCGACTTCCCCCGCGACACCTATCTTGTGATGTTTGACGACAGGCATTCCCCCCAGGGATGGTATTCCTATATTGTGCCAATAAGCAAGGATGAAATCGAATTTGTGACGTGCGTTTCAAAGGGGCATATCCCGGATTTGGCCGCAATCCACGCAAAAGCGATGGCTGGGCGCAAAATTATCCGGGATTTCGTGTCTGGCAAGCGGAAGATTGCATCTTTTGGCGGGGCGGGCGCAGTGAGGTTCCCAAAAAGCGCTTTTGCGGATGGGAGATATTATGCCGGCGAGGCTGCCGGCTTCCAGGACCCGTATATGGGCTTTGGAATAGTCTACGCGCTTCGGAGCGGGAAGCTGGCGGCGGACTGCCTTCTTGACGGCACGGATTACGATGCCGCCTGGAAAAGGAGTTTCTTGAGCTATTTCAAGAAGGATATCGCCTACCGGCTGCCCATGTCGATATTCGGGGATAGGATGGCGGAAATTGTCATGGGGAAATACAGGGGCGGGGAAAAAGTGAACCTCTCGGATGCGCTTCCAGACAAGAATCCGATTTACAATGCTGCTGTTGAGGCGGCGTTCCATCTGGAGATGGCAAAATTCATGATTGCGGGCGAGTGGTAGGGGGCGCCCTTATTCGTCTTTCTTGCCCTTCTCCTTCTTTTCAAAGACGCAGATTTCCTCCATCGACACCGTGTCATCGTAGTCCTTCATGTATTTGCCGATGTCTTCGTCGTACTGCTTATTCCTTTCGGAGCGGGCGCGATGCTCGTGCTGCTCGAACTTTTTGTGCTCCTTCTCCTCGCGGCGGTGCTGGCGGGATTCGTAGGCGCTTTTCCGCTCCGCAAGAACCTCGGCATAAGCCAAATCGCAGGCTTTGCGCACCTCGAAAAGCTCGTGCTCAAGCGATTTTATCCCGGATATGAGCAGGTTCAGGGCCGCGCGCTCGGAATCAAGCTTGGCCCTTGCCTCGTTAAGCTCCTTGTGCTTGGAAACCTCAGCTTTCACCACGCGAAGGCGCTTGAGAAGCTCTTTCTCCTTCTTCGGGGTGTATGCGGACGTTGAAATCTCGAACTCGAGGCGCTCAAGCTCGCGGAAAAGCCCGCCTGCCTGGCCCGCGCCCTTGCCCCTCACCGCCGGGATTGCCTCCGCGACCTTCTTCCGTGCATCGTTGACGAGTGGATTTTTCGCCTTAAGCTGCTCGATTATGGTTTGCCTTTTTGCGATAAGGGCGTCGAGTGCCTGCTCTTTTTCGGTTCTTGGGCGGCTGTCCTGGCTTTTTTGCGGCATTTCGCCCGCAGGCGCTGCTTCAGGCTGTGCGGGTTGCGAACCAGGGGGTATTTCGCTGATTGCCAGGCTTCCGGCCTGACGCTCGTGCGGAGCGGGCGCCTTGCTTTCCTTTTTTGTTTCAGCCAAAAAATTACCTTGTTGCCAAGCGTGTTTGGATGTATAGAAACATTTAAATATACCGCACTGCAAACCTATTCGGAGATAATGCCCGTCTTTTGTTTCTGTCTCTTGACAGAAATCTGGTCGCCTTGCCAGCGCCTTTGGGCGCTGGCCTACTTCTCCTTACCAACCCTTCACTGTGAAGAAGATT
>CAYWFJ010000038.1:0-8339 GCA_964458205.1 Microcaldota archaeon
AGGTTGTCCCCGTACCCTGTGCTCTGCCCTCTCTTTGCCACGAACAGGTATGGCTTAAGCGTGGTTTCTGCGACATCGATTATCCGGATTCCCGGGCAGCTTGGCTGGGGCTTTTTCCCGCAGCCAGGCATGAAAAAGTCTATTTCGACCCCGCGGCTGCAAAGGGCGCGCGTAAGCTCGAAGCAGTGCACCCCCAGCCCTCCGGACACGAAGGGGGGGAATTCCCAGCCGAGCATTGCAATCCTCATAAGAAGCGCGCCTCCTTTGGGAGATGAACTCTTGCGGCATTTATATTGATATTCTTCCGCCTGCCTTCTACCGCGACATGCCGCGAAGGTAGGATGAAAGCTCGTTCTTCACCGGGAGAAGGAGTATGTTCCCGTTGTTTATTTCCATCTTGAGCCCTACCGCGAGCTTGGAGGTGGAGACCAGCGAGTCTGAGAACGCGTCCCGTTCCTCCTCGGTTGCGAATATTATCAGGCTCGTCCCTTTCTTCGCGCTTGCAAGCGCCCGGTGGGCAACGCTTTCGGCGTCAAGCCGCCTGCCGCCAGGCTCAATGCCTTTCTGGCCCGCATCCTTTTTCCCGAACGGGTCTTCCATTATGTGGAGATATACCTCCTCCTTGCCCATCACTGCCTTGACGTCGCATTCCGGAACCGCGCCGAGCTTGGTGAATTTCACCGCGTTGTTCACGAACACGTTCCGCATCACGCGGTAGATTGCAAGGTAGCGTATGGTGCGCCCGCTTGCGTTTTCCCATTGCGAAAGGCCGAAATAGCCTATCTCCTCCTTCACCAGCCCCTCGTCTATCAGCTTGGCAAGCACCCTTTCGAGGTTGAAGTCCCCTATCAGTATCGGCTTCCCGTTGTAGGTCAGGCGCCGGAAGCCGTTTTTTATCTCCTCAGGCCTAAGCGGCATCCACTGCCAGGAATAAGCCGCATTCACGCTGTCAAAAACCCCAAGCACCGTTTCGCGCTTCATCGGTATCTTGATGGTTGCAAGAGGGGGGAAGTCCGGTATGTCCAGCCCGTATCGGAGCACCTCTTTCCGCTTGAAAATCACCCCTATCGCTATGACCCCTATCGCCATCAGCCCCAAAATCACCACAAGCGGGTTGTCCCATGGCTGTTTCTGGAGGCGGTATTGCTCATTTACCGTGGCGCTCCAATCCCCGAACTTGAATTTGAATTCGTGCGCTCCGGGCGCTATCTGGCCGGGATAGGAATAGTCAACCAAAGACTGTTCGCCGGACCTGGTGAGCGAAGACTGGGTGTAGCTCCGCTCACCCTTCCCGTCCATCGATATCGAAAGCTCGCGGGGCATCGCGGGGATGCCGCCTACCGAGATGAGGAACGTGAATTTCCCCTCTTTCCAGTCCAGGCTGTCTTTCTTGGGCGCCCTCTCTATCGAAGGCCCGATGACATCCAGCCTGGTTGCCGCATACACCTTGCCCTCGTTGTCTTCTATCCGCACCACGTGTATGCCCGGGGGCACGTTTACCGCAATATCCTTGGACTTTTCGGTTGTAGGGTTGGTAAGCCCAAGCTCAAGCTCCTCATCCTGTTCCAAAACGCCATCCTGGTATATCCGCACATACAGCTTCACTTGCGCCGTGCTGTTCTCGTTCAGTTTCATGTTGAGCCTGGTTTTCTGCCCTGAAACATAATATGGCGCGATTTTCTGGTCGTATGGATAAAGCTCCCCCTTCTGTTTTTTCCCGACATCGGATATTTTGATGGACCGCTGTTCCATGCCGTTTTGGTCCGCCATGGTCGCTATCATCTCGACGCGCGCAAAGTCCAGTGCAAACGGGGGCGCAAACACCGAAAGCTTGCCTGCTGGGGCGGACTTGATGTCCACGCTTGTGTTCGACTGGGCGGCCGGGGCAATCCATCCCTCGTCCTTTATTATCCGGATTACGTCATCTGCGGCTGCTTTGCCGTTGCCCCGCCATCCCCCGTCTATCGTCTGGGGCAGGATGAGCATGGCGCCTTCCCCGTATTTTATCGCCGAAACCGAGCCATAAAGGCTATTTGCCCCCGAAAGCCCGCCTCCGGATGCGTAGGCGGCGTATTGCGGGTCGAAAAGCCCGAAGCCGCCGGTTGAGGGGGGGCTCCCCTTTGAAAAGGAAATCTCGCCTTTTCCGATTGGCGAGCTCACAGTCTGGCCGTCCGCCCCAAGGGCGGTCTTGTCAAATTCATACCCTATGTAGATTATGTTCGCCCCCCGCGAAAGGAGGGACTTGTAGTCGATTCCTATTGCCGGGTCAAGCAGCCCTTGGGGGAAATAGCCTGTTGGGACTATGAGCGTCGCCCCGCCGGGCATTGCCCCAAGTTCCCTTATTTCAATCTCGTTGACCGGGATTCCTGCGGCTGGGAGCCCCCTTAGGAGTTCCTGCCTGAAGGCAGGGTAGGTGTCATCCCCTTCCCGCGGGTGGTTGAGCAAGAATGCCTGTGTCGTGGGCAGGCCGGTCAGAAGTTTTGTGGAAAAATTCAGCGCAGTCAGGTTTTCTGACGCATACTCCACAAGAAAAAACGCCTGCCTGCCCCTTTCCCCCTGCACGCTTAACATCTCGGCCTGTTTTATGGAAAAATCCGCCACGCCGGCGAATGAGCCTGCGTTTTGAGGCTGTGTTTCTTGCTCGCTTGCCGCGCCAAGGAGCATTGCGACATAAATCGCCCCGCCGATTATGAACAGGAAAACGACCGCTATCGCGGTGAGCAGCACTGTGAACGTGCCGCTGTTCGGCTTGCTTGCGGCGGCTTGCGGCCCGGGCTTTTTTTGAGGCGCGTCAGCCTGGCTATTGGCGCCTTCCCCGCGCTTCTTGTTCGAAAACAGCGCCAACAGCTGGTCCTTGGCATCCTCCATCGGGGTTTCGGGCTTTTTTTTCACAAGGAAGCTCCTCGAAACGGAATACTTCCTGCGCGTGTCAAACACATATGCCCTCTTCGAGATTTTGCTTTTGAGTATGCCCCCTGCTTCGGGCTGCGCCTGAGGCGTCACGCCGGGCTTTTCGATCGGTTTTATCGTCTTCCCGCCAGCCATTGGAATCCCAGCCCCGTGCTGTCCTTGCCCTTATCCTTTTGTCTCCAGGTAGCCTTCGGTCACCAGGCGGTTGAGCATCTGCTCCACGCGCGCCTCGGGGACGTTGTAGACCTTCGAGAAGTCCGAGATGTTTATCTCCCCCTTGTGCTCGGAGAGCCAGTCCTGTATTTTTAGGGAAAGCACGGAATCCGAGAGGGTCTCAAGGGATTTTACCTTGAGCAGAAGCTCATCGTTCCGGTTCTTGAGCTCGTAGTTCTCCTTTGAGAGGCTGGCGTTCGCATCTGCCATGTCCTTGAGTTTTTTCGAGACTGTTGCAGTTTCGGTCTTGAGGTTGTCGTAAAGGGAGAACAGCTTGTCATAATCCGTGGATACGTATTCCGTCATGTCGGAAATCGCCTTTTCCAAGACCTGGTATACCTGGCGCATCTCGATTTCATAGCAGTCCTCCGCCAGGGTGAGCAGGTTCAGAAAGTGCCTTAGCACCCCGAGCCTCCTCTTTTTCGGGCTCATGGTCGGAAGGCAGGTGTATACCGCCTCTATCGCATTCTGCCTGAAATATATTATTGAAAAAAGCGCAGGGTCCTTCTTCAGGTCGCGCGATTCCACATTGAGCGCAAGAAGCGAGTCCTTCTCGATGCTCATCTCAAGGAAGGAAAGCTCCGAAAAATGCCTTGAAAGCTCGTCAATGCCCTTGACCCTTCTTGCAAGTATCCTGAATCCACCTGTGGTCGGGGCTTGGGGCTGCGCCTGCTGCGCTGCGGATGGCGGTTTTGCCCCGCCTGCCTGGATGGTTTTCGGGTCAGCCAATCAAACACCCGCCTACTTTTTCCTTCCGTGCTTTTTCGCAGCCGGAGTCTTCGCATGGGTTTTCCTGGCGCCCGCTTTTGCAGCCGGGGCATGCGCCTCTGCTATCTTCGGCCAGTGCGAGAAAACCGAGAGCGCCATCACCATCCCGGCAAGGAACACCCCCATGGCAACCGCCATCAGCGAGAAGCCGGAAGTGAAAACCGGGAGCACCACCGTCATAAGGAGGACGATTGCCGCAATCACCACATGTATCGCAAGGTCGCGCTCGTATGCCGCGCGCTTTTTCCGGTATTCCTCAAGGCACCCCGCGCACACCACAAGGTCGTTGTTCTTTGCGATGTTGAATCTCCTCTTCGCGCTTCTTATGGCGCGGATGACCGCGTCGTCCTCCACCCGGTGCCCCCCCTGAACTTCGGCTTTGCACACAATGCAGACCTTTGCCATAGTTTCACCCCAATCATGCAAGCACTACCTGCGTTATCTCCCGGTTGCCCATCCCGATGCGCACAAAATCCGCCTTGGAGAATACGTTGATAAGGACGCTTTCCTCCACCCCTATGTCGTGGAGGAAGGACGATATTTCCGAGCGCGGCACCCCATAGCGCTCCATCATTATCACAAACGTTATGACGTCTATGTGCCGGTTGTTCTTGTCGAAGACGCCGCTTATCTCAGCCACTTTCGTCTCCTCCAGCCTGAACGAGTGGAGCCTGCTTATGAGCTCCTCCTTGGAAAAGAAAAGAGTTTTCGCCATAGGTCTCCCCTATTCCTGCCCGCCCTCCCGCCTCTCAGCCTGGGACAGGATGTATTCGCTTATGTCTTCCCCCTCGATTTCTATCTCAAGCTCGTCCGCCTTGGAAAGGACTGATACCGCGGTATTGTCGTCAAGCCCAAGCTCCTTTAGGAACGATGAGACGTTTGCCCGGGCAATGCCGTAGCGGGACAGGAGCACCACGAACGATGCGATTTCCATCCGCCTCCCCTTCTTGCTGAAAAGCGATATTATCTCGTCGGACTGCTCCTCCCCCATCCCGTACATGCGGAGCTTCTTTTTCAGCTCGTCCTTCTCGAAGGAGACCATGCGCTGCGCGCCTTCCATCGACATCTCCTCCCTTGTGAGGACCTTCTCAAGGTCAAGGAAGAACTCCTGCATGGGCTCCTCGCCGTCTATCCTGTCAAGCATGAAAGTCTCGGAAAAATCGGCGGTGGTCTGGAAGGCCATGTTGACCGCGCCTTGCCCGACGCCCAGCTTCGCAATCTCCTCGCGCAGGTAGTCGGAAAAGTTCAGGGTGGTCTGCAGGTAATCCAGGAACCGCTCGAATTTCACGCGCAGTATGAACGTCGTGCCCACGTTCGAGAATATCGCCTCGGATATGTCAGTCGGGTTCTGGGACGCAACTATGAGCCCGAACTGGTATTTCCTGCCTTCCCGCACAATCATGACCGCATCCGAGTTCTCATCCTTTGCGATTTTCCATGCCTCGTCAAGCACCACCAGGAGCCGCAGCCCCTTTGTGGACGACCAGCCCTCCTCCCGCATCTTCTCCTTTATGAACTGCAGCATGGAAAGAGCGGCAAGGCCGCGGAAAACCTCGTCAGGGAGCCCGGACAGGTCCAGGTCCACAAGCCCGGCCTTGGTGAGCCGTTCCAGGTCTATGGTGGACTGCTGCGCGAAAAAGTCCTCCCCTTCCCTGGTGAACTGCCTTATGCGGTATATCGCGTTCTCAAGCTCGGCGGGGAACTCATACGAGCCGGATTCGCTCATGTCCTCCAGGATTTTCTGCACGTCCTTGAGCGTGGGCGGGCGCAGGACCTTCCCCAGGCCGTCCACCTGGAGCTTGGAGTCAAGCTTGAACTTCGAGGTAACATATGCCTTCTCAATCGCAAGCTCGGTCAGGCGCCTCTGCTCAGGGTACCTGCTGACATCGGTCAGTATGTCAAGCGTCCTCATGACCTGCTTTATCCTGTCGTTCGGCTTCATGCCTGCTGTGTCAAGGAGGTTGATTGCCGCCCCCTTGCCAAGCGAAATCACCTTGCCGCCGGTCTGCTTGACCCAGTCCCTGTATTCCCCCGCCCAGTCTATTATGAAGGCGTTGGTGCCCCAGACAAACGATGCCCTGGTGAGGAACGTTTTTACGAAGTACGATTTGCCCGAGCCGGTTATCCCCACCACGCAGATATGCGGGTTGGTCGTCCGCTGGTAGGTCCAGTAAAAAGGCACGTGGAATATCTTTGTCCTGCCTATGTATATTGAGTTGGTGGGGTCCGCCATGAGGAACTCTTCAGGGGGCTCCGGAGGGCGGACGAATATGTTGCGCTTCGCAACATCCACATTGTCCAGTTCCGATAGCACCAGCCTGCCCATTGTCCAACACCGCCTTCCTGCCCCTACATCAGGGATTCCTCAAGCTCGCTTGGAGTCGGGGGGATTGCAACCTCCCACTGGAAGCACCGGAGCATCTCGTCCCCGGAGAGGACGTCCACCTGGACGTTGAGCGCGTTTGAAATCGTCGCCTTGAGCTCGTTTGCCTGCGAATTTGCCCCGGCCATTGCGGACTCCTTGCTTACGCCTATCGCCGTTGTCATCACATACGAGCAAAGGCCCATGGGCTTTATGCCGCGCGTGAGCTTGTTTATCTGCGATTCCCACATCGCGACCTCCTTTTCGAACCGGTCGAGGCGCAAGACGTCCGGGTCCGGCTTGTCCCGCTCGCGCGCAAGGCGCAGCTGCGACTCCGCGTGCTTGGTCTCAATCCGGTTCCTGTATTCCGTGATGTCCTTCATGTAAACCAGTATGGCGAATTTTGTCACATGCTTGACTGAGGAAATCGCCCTCTCGAAGTATTCCGAGTAGACTATGTTCTCCTCCATCCCCTTCTCGGATGCCGATTCGTAAATCCTGACGCCCAGGTATTTCGATGCGTAATACACCCCGCCAACGTTCTTGAGGACCACGTCATTGCTCGGGGGTATCTCGAATCCGCCCTCGATAATCTGCACAATGTTGCCCCTTTGGGTGAGAAGCGGCACCAGCAGGTAGCCGAATTTGTAGAAAGCCACCGCGCTGCCTGCGCCAAGCAGGCACATCAGCGCGCAAATGGCGCCGACAATCTGGTTCCCCCCTGTGACAAACGAGCCCATGGCCCCGATAAACCCGAGCGCACCTGCGCCGTAAGCAAAATGTTTTGGATTGACCATTGTCTCACTTCCGCGCTAACCCATTCTTCGACAGGGCTTATAAGGTTTTGTGGCTTTCCGCCGGTTCTATTCGAGGAGCCTTCTGTAGATGGAGGCGAGCCTCTTGGTGCAGGACGGGATTGAATAGGGGAGCGCCGACTTCCGGCAGTGCTGCGCCATCCGTTCCCCTTCCGCAAGGCACTTTGCGAGCTTTTCCGCGCAGTCCTTCGGGTCATCAGAGAAAACCTGCCCGTTTTTCGCATTGACGACTTCCGCCATCGGGGTGCCCTCCATGACGCACGCCGCCTTCCCGCAGGAGAGGGCCTCAAGCGCGGCAAGCCCCTGCGTTTCGAACCTTGAGGGGAAGACAAAACAGTCAGCGGCATTGTAGTAATCGACAAGCCTGCCGCCAGGCACAAACCCTGTGAAAACGAACTTCCCGCCCAGCCCATCTGCCAGGGCTTTCCTCTTAAGCGCCTCAAGATAAGGCCCCTTGCCCACAATCATGAAAACAGCATCGTCGCCCCTCATTTCCTTCGCGGCACTCAGGAGGAATCCGTAGTTCTTTTCCTCCACCACGCGCCCGACGCTTGCAATCACGCGCTTTCCTCCGATGCCAAGGCTCCTTTTCACCTCATCGCCATTCCTATTCGGCTTGAACCTTCCGGTGTCAATTGGGGAGGGCAAAACCAGGCTCCCAATCCCGTTCTCAGCCATCACCCCCTGGGTGTGGCGCGAGGGGGAGGTGACCAGGTCGAATCCGGAATAGAACCATCTGAGGTACGACCATCCGATTTTCCTCCCGAGCCCTTCGACAAGGCTGTTTTTTATCGGGATGACATAATGGGTGCCCTCAGGTATCATGGTCTCCAGGCTTGCAAGCGAGGGCACATTCGCTTTTCTTGAAAGCGAGCGCGCGGCAAGCCCCATCGCGGCCATTGCCTTCGAGTGTATGATTTGCACCTTTTTCCTTCTCAAGAAATCAGCGGGAATATCCGGGAAAATCGGCAAGCGGTAGTCGGGATAAGGGGGGAACGCCACTCCGGAATAGCGGTGAACATTTTCCTCGGGGACCGCTTTCGGCGAGTCTGGCGCAAAGACGAGCATTTCGTGCCCCGCCGTCCGAAGGCCTTGCCGGTAAGCGAGTATGGATGAGACGACCCCGTCTGTGTTCGGAAGGTAGGTGTCGGTGAAAAGCGCGATTCGCATCAGGCGCGGGGCTTTCATGGGACTGTTGGCTTAGGGCAATTATTAACAATTGATGCCTTCATATCCAGCCTGTCAGCGGTCATAGGATAGGGGAAACACCC
>CAYWFJ010000039.1:0-7962 GCA_964458205.1 Microcaldota archaeon
ACAAGGGCATAAAGGCGGTCTACCGCAAAGTCGAGATAGCAAGCGCGCCTGAAGAGATTGAGCACCCGATAGTGCGCGAGGCGCTCAAGCTCAACGACATTAGGAGCGGGATAGAGATTTTCACCATGGCTGACGCCCCAGGGAACACCGGTCTTGGCTCATCATCCGCATACTGTGTCGGGCTCCTGAATTGCCTTTATGCATATAAGCGCAAGCATGTCTCGCCGCAGGTTCTGGCTGAAGAAGCATGCCATATCGAGTTGGACATATTGAGGGAGCCGATTGGCAAGCAAGACCAATATATCGCGGCATTCGGCGGCTTGACCCGGCTGGACATAGACAAGGGGGGCAAGGTTGCAGTTTCAGCGCCAATAATCTCGGAAAGCTCATTCGAGCAGCTTGAAAACAACCTATTGATGTTTTACACCGGCTTCCAGCGGTCCGCCTCGGACGTGCTGTCCGACCAGAACGAGGCCACAAAGAAGGACGAATCCGCCGTTGTCGAGAACCTGCACAAGATCAAGGAAATCGGCGCCAACATCATAAGCTCGCTTGAGGATGGCGATGTCGATGCAACCGGGCCCCTGTTCCATCAGCATTGGATGGCAAAGCGGAAGCTTTCGGGCAAGATTAGCAACCCCGCTATCGACGGGCTTTATGAAACCGGGATGCGGAACGGGGCGACAGGGGGCAAGCTGATAGGCGCTGGCGGCGGAGGGTTTATAGTGTTCTACTGCCCAAGCGGGAAAAGCAAGCTGCGCGAGGCCATGAAGGCGAAAAATGCGCCCGAATTCGCGTTCAAGTTCGACTTCGAGGGGAGCAAGACGATTTTCAATTCCTGATTGCGCTGCTGGCGGTTGCGATTCAAGAGGTGGATGCTATGAAAAACGGGAAGTACATCGAAGATTTTCTCTCGGAATCGAAGGAAGTCATCGACAAGATGCCCCGCGAAGATGTGGATAGGGCGGTGGAGCTTCTCTTCGATGCCTGGAAAAACGGCAACACGGTGTTCCTCATAGGCAACGGCGGCTCGGCTTCGACAGCGACACACATGGCTGCCGACCTGACAAAAAGCATCTCGGTCGATGGCAAGAAGCGCTTCCGCGCGATGGCGCTTGTGGACAACATACCAATGGTCTCGGCGCTCACAAACGACAATGGCTGGGAGAACATCTACACCGAGCAGCTTCTGGCATATTTCCGGCCTGGCGACCTGGTTGTGGCGTTTTCCGTCCACGGCGGCGCAGGCAAGGACAGGGCTGGCGCCTGGTCGCAGAATCTCCTCAAGGCGCTCCAATATGCAAAGGACAACGGCGGCAAGGCAATCGGCTTTGCGGGCTTTGACGGTGGCGCCATGAAACAGATGGCGGATGCCTGCGTGGTGGTGCCTGCAAACAGCACCCCCCAGGTGGAGGCGTTCCATGTGGTGCTCCACCACCTGATTGCGTTCTGCCTGAAGGAGAAAATAGCTGCTTCAAAATAGGTGCAAGATGGGACGAGCGGGAAAAAAATCCAGGCGCGCAGTCTTTCTCGACCGCGACGGGACGATAAACAGGCTGGTCTACTACGAGGATCACGGGGTGGTGGACAGCCCCTTTCTGCCCTCGCAGTTCGTTCTTCTCCCAGGGGCGGCAAAGGCGGTTGCAAAGCTTGGGAAAAAGGGCTTTTTGCTCATCCTTGCCTCAAACCAGCCGGGTGTTGCCAAGGGGAACATGACTGTGAAAAATTTCAATGCGATTGACCGCAAGCTCGACTCGCTTCTTGCGAAGGAAGGGGCAAGGCTTGACGCAAAATGCTATTGCATGCACCATCCAGGCGCAAAGCTTAGGGCTTTCCGGAAAAAATGCGCCTGCAGGAAGCCAAAACCGGGCATGCTTCTTGCCATGGCCAAGGCGCACGGGATAGACCTCCGGCGTTCCTATATGGTCGGGGACGGGATAAGCGACATGAAAGCCGGCCGAGCCGCAGGGTGCAAAACAGTATTCATCGGGGCATTCAAGCCCGAACTTTGGAAATATTTCAAAGGGGGGCGGAAGCCCGATGTCATTGCGAGGAGCCTTTTGGAGGCCGCGAGGAAAATCGGGCGATAACATGGCTGCAAAACCCCCCCTAGTTTCCGTGCTGCTCCCATTCTATGATGACGGGAGCCCCGAGCTAAGAAGCAAGTTCTCAGAGGCCTTGTCAAGCATACTTTCGCAGACTTTCATCGATTTCGAAGTGGTGCTTGTGGTTTCAGGCAAAAACGAGTTTGCTCGGATGCAGAAAAAAAGGTCAAGGAAAATACGGCTGTTCTTTTTCGACCAGCCTCGCTCAAACTACAGAAAAATACCTCTTTCTGAGAAAGTGAAGGGCATTGTCACCGCATGGAACATGTGTGTAAAAAATGCGCGTGGCAGGTTCCTCGCTTTCCATGCGTATGACGATGTTTCGCTTCCCGAAAGGCTCAAAACACAGGTGCTTTTCATGGAAAAACATCCAAAAATCGGAGTGCTCGGCTCAAGCATGGTTATGATTGACTCTTCTGGGCAGGAAGTCGGGCTGCATAATGTATTTGAACGCGATTCCGACATACGGAGGCGCATGGTACAGTTCAATCCAGTGCCAGCTCCGGCTGTAATGGTTCGAGCGTCTGTTGTCAAAAAAGCAGGGGGATTCAGCTTCGAGCAGATACCTGAGGATTTTGATTTGTGGATACGCGTGGCACAGTTCACCAAATTCCATAATCTACGTGTCCCGCTTGTGAAATACTGTGTACACGATGGTGGAGGTGTTTCAATTTATCGTCTGCCGCTTTTCCTGAATACCATGCGGCTGAAACTCAAGGCGTCCCAGCTTCTCCACATACCGATAAGGCTTTCTGATATTATAGTTAGTCTGTTGCAGTTCATCTCACTTTTCTTCCCGAACAGGATAAGGCGCGTGCTTTTTGAACGAATAAGGTCAAAATTCGTGATTGGAGATTGAAAAAACAGGTTGGTTTTGGATATGGGCAGTGTGTTGCTGATTACTGGGGCAGGGGGCGGATTGGGCTCAGCAGTGGCAATGCACCGCAAGGATAGCTTCGACGAAATCATATTGCTTGGGAAAACTCGGCCATCTCTTGAAGCACTCCGCTTGAGACTGGGCAGCCAACCATCAGAGGCGCACGTCTTGGTTGCTGATGTTTCAAAGCCCAAGGACGTCGAATCCGCGCTTTCCTCATTCACGAAATTTGACGGGCTTGTTAACGCGGCAGGCATTCTCGGTCCAGTCAAGAAGTTTGGCGAAGAGAGCATGGCCGACTGGTTGGACACGATAAGTGTGAATCTTATTGGCAGCGCAATAGTTTGTCATTACGCATTGCCAAAGCTCCGCAATTCCAGGCGGGGCAAGATTGTCAATTTTGCCGGAGGCGGGGCGGCCGGATTCCGGGCCTGCCACTCGGCATACGCGGCATCCAAGGCGGCGGTGGTGCGCCTTACGGAAAATATCGCGCTAGAGCATCCGGAGCTTGATGCGAATGCAATCGCGCCAGGCGCGCACAACACCGAGATATGGAAAGGCGAAACCCACGACAAGCCGCCTGCAAAATGGGCGGACATGGGCCGCTTTTGCGAAACCGTCGCATTCCTTCTCTCTGAAAAATCAGACGGCATATCCGGGAAGTTCATACACATAAACGACAGTTGGGGATCTTTCGATTCATCATTAACCGGCTCGGACATGTATGCATTAAGAAGGGTTGAGCCGAAACGCTAGCAGGATGGTTTTCATGGAATGGGGGATAATCGGCGCAGGGCTTATCGGGGGCAAGAGGGCGGATGCGCTTGCCTCGCTTGGAGAGAAAATCATTGCGGTTGCCGACCTGGATGCCGCGCGCGCAGGCGTTCTTGCAGAAAAATACGGGGCATCGTCATGCGGCGACTGGAAAGAGGTCACCCGCAATGGCGCAATCGATGCCGTGGTTGCCGCAACCACTCACGACTCGCTTTCGAAGATAGCGGTGGATGCCCTGCAGCATGGCAAGCACGTGCTTGTCGAGAAGCCAGCCGGCAGGAATCCGGCAGAGGTGAAGGCGATTGCCGATGCTATGGGGAAGAGCGGAAAGAGGGCGTGTGTCGGCTTCAACCACCGTTTCCATCCTGCGATTCTGGAAGCCAAGAAAATCTGCGAATCCAAAAAATACGGCAGGCTCCTTTACATGCGCGGGCGATACGGGCATGGGGGCCGGCCCGGCTATGAAAAGGAATGGCGCTTCAACCCAGAAATATCCGGCGGCGGCGAGTTAATAGACCAGGGCAGCCACCTAATCGACCTGTCAAGATTTTTTGCAGGCGCCAATATGCCCCTTGCCTATTCAAATTGCAAGAGTTACTTTTGGAATGCGCCTGCCGAGGACAACGGCTTTCTGGTCCTTGAAAGCAAGGCAGGGCAGGTCGCGTTCCTGCACGCGAGCTGCACCCAGTGGAAGAACCTGTTTTCATTCGAGCTTTTTTTCGAGCGCGCGCAGGTGAATGTGGATGGATTGGGGCGGAGCTATGGGACGGAAACGCTCACAATCTACAAGATGAAGCCCGAGATGGGCCCGCCTGATGTCGAAACAAGGAAGTTTGAAGGCGAGGATGGGAGCTGGAAAGCCGAAATAGCTGACTTTTTAGGAATGATTGGCGGCAAGCCGTCGCTTTGCGCAACCACGGAGGACGCGTTTGCATCAATTTCAACAATCGCGTCAGCTTACGGGAACAGGGCGCAAAAAGCGAAAAGAAAGGGAGGTCAGTAATCCCTTGCAGCTTCAGCTTCATCGACCCGCCCTTCCTTGTTGCCAACGAAAAGCGCGTCTTTCATCCTATAAATCTTCACCTCGCCGTTCTTGCTTTTGTACACCAGGTCAAAGCCCGGAAGGTTTTCGAGAACGAAACCCCGGTACAGGTTTGACTTGTAAAAGTCCGTGGTCGCATCTTCCATCGAGCTTGTCAAGCCCCCCTTCCCATCTGGCCAGACCGGCATTTCGTTGTATACTTTCTCAACAAGGTAATAGTCCTGCGCGTTTTCCACCGTCCTGACAAATCCCTTAGACAGGGCAAGGTCGCCATTTTCATCCTTTTGGTCAAGGAGGTAGGTGGCGGTTATCTTCTCGCCTGAGGCAATCGTCATATCCCCCACACAATAATCGGGTTTGGACTGGTCTATTCCGTTCTTTCCGACGCGATAGGCGTAAATGCCGCTGCGCTGCTGGCTGTCGGATATTATGCAGGTGTTTGAGGAAAGCTGCGCTTTGGGCACTATCAGCCGTTCCGGGCTGTGCGCAAATTCGCAGTCAGAGGTGCCAGGCGCCTGCGCAACCGAAGTTTCGCCTTCATGCGCGCAGCCAAGGTAGTTCAAAGCTCCGTACTTGCCGCCAAAGGTGGTGCCGCCAATAAGTTCAACATCAAAAAGAGCATACCTGCTGTCGAAATAGTTCATGGAATCTATCAGGTCCTGGGTCGAGCCTATTATGTAGTCATGGGCAACCCTTCCTATCATCCCCTTGGACCAGTGCTCATTCCTCAAGACGGTTTTCCTGTCGCCAAGATAATTCGTCCAATGGCCATAATCCCACCAGGAAGTAAGGCGGTCTGACCGGTTGAGGTTCCTGTTGACCCATTCCATGCTGTCCACCCAGTAGTCCGCAAGCCGGTTGCACCTGAAAGATGCCCCTGCTCTTGCCAGGTTTGCGGCCTCTTGGGAAGCGGCATCGCTTTTTGCGAAAATCTCATCAGATGTGAGCTGGGAAAACAGGCATATCTTGTAGTTGTATTGGCCGTTTATGCTGCCTGAGAAGTTCCCGTCATACCCAGCGGCGCAGATTTCTGTATCAATGCCCCCTTCGCGGGACCTTATCTCCTCGCAAAGCGCAGCCAGCCGCGGCATTGCGGCTTGCGGGTTGTCCTGGTACCTGGTTTCAAAGGACTTTGAAAGTATCATCGGGGCGTAGCCGAATGGCATGTACGCCTGGCAGATGATAAGCAGGGCAATAAGCACGGCAAACGCCTGTTTTATTTCCGGGATCCATTTCTTGCCGTCTTTCATCCTGGCTGCAAGCCAGACCGCAAATTTTTCAAGCTCGGCTATCGCCACTGTTGCGGCTATCGCAGCGGTAATCCCTATGAACAGGGAGTATTTTATCTTGTTTATCCCTATGTAGGTTATCGGCAGGATCAAAAGAAGAATCAATATTGCGATTGACGGGGCATCCCTGTCTTCTTTTTCGCGGGCAAAATGGTTGGCCAGAAGCCCTGCCGTGCAGATTGCAAGGAAGAAGAACAGGAGTGAGTCGGACTTGTTCCCGGTCACCGTGTTCATCCCGAGCATAAGGTTGAAAAGCCAGTCCAAGGCTGCGAATGCCATGTCGCATGCCATTGAAAATGGGGCTGCGGCAACGCCCATTGCACCATAAAACAGGTTCAATGCAGTTTCCTTCAGGTCTTTTGGCGCGGCTATGCCGTGGCTTGATGGCACGAGCGCGAGAAAGCCGGCTTCCCCTTCGAAATCAGCCCCAGCCTCATTCTGCTCGGCAATCGTCCGGTCAAGCGGAGCTTGGAATTCGGTAACTCCAAGGTACTCCCCCGCCATGCCTTTTGCCATATTGCCAACTGGATTGCTGACCAGAAGAACCGCAATCGCAAGGGCAGTCAGCCCAACAAGCGCGGCTTTCCTTTCTTTTTTCGTGATCCTGGATGCGGATTGGCTGCTTATTGCAAATGCCAGCGAAGCCGCGCAAATCATGGCAAGCGGCACGCCTGACATGGCCAGCCTTAAGCCTTCAAAACCGTATCCAAATACCTTGTGCACCAGCATGCCAAGTACAATGCCGCTTGCAATTATTGCAGATATTTGCGCGAATTTGTCGTTTTTGGCCCCCCTTGCGAAATAGTCCAGCGATTGGAGCGCAACGAATCCTGCAAGCGGGATTGTGACAACCGGCGCGTAGTTTGAGCCCACCGTGCACGCGAAAAGCGAGAGCGCGGACAGGGCAGCGACGCGCAGGTCTGATTTTTTGTATGCATATGCCGCAGTTCCAAGCGTCAGCATAACGGTGGCTATCCCGAACGGGACCGCCTCATTGACCCCTGCCGACATCTTGAATATCATTATTGGGGCGAAGCACAGCAGGGATGCGGCGAGAATCCCGTAGCGTTTTCCATAATATGGGGCAAAAAGGAGGTAGATTCCGAATGCCGCAAGCGCCGCGGATATCGGCGGCAGCCAGTTCGCGGTCAGGTAAAGGAGGTAATTCTGGTATTCCCCCCCGGCAGTATAAAGCGAATACCATTGCGCTTCCATGTACATTTTAAGTGAGGGATATAGCCTATGCCCGGCGGTCTTGATTTCCGGCCACCAGGCGGTGTCATCGGTCATCGGCACCTCCCCAAGCCGGATTATCTGCCCAGTGCCATAAATATAGAAATAAGGGTCAAGCTCGGAGTATATCGGGCTGTAGGTCTGTATCCTCAGCCAGAACGACAGGAAAAGCACAAGGATAAGAAGCGCGGAGGCCGCGTGCTTTTTCGCAAACTCAAAAGGGTCGCCGATGTCGGCCTTGATATCGGGCATCTTGAATGAAAACGCGCCCTCGCGCAGCCCATAAAACAGCCCTGCCGATGTAAGCGCCACGATGTTCATGAAGGAGAGGAACAGGCTGTATTTGAGCCCGATGATGTTTTCGAATATCAACAGAGCCGGGCTTGCCACCATCCCGATGAAAAAGCACAGAACGAGCTTTTCAAGCTTCGATAGCTCGCTCTTCCGGAGGAACGGGATTCCTATCGCAAGGCCTGGCAATAACGCTGAGGCGAGTATGATGGTTGTGTAGTATACCGGGTTGAACTCTATTGCAGACATGGCATCCCCCTTAGGGCCGCCACTCGCCCTCCCAGACGATAAACCCCAAGCCCAACTGGCTTGGGGAGACAGCCGCAAAAGCGGCCGGAAACGGCAGTCGTT
>CAYWFJ010000040.1:0-7961 GCA_964458205.1 Microcaldota archaeon
AACGACTGCCGTTTCCGGCCGCTTTTGCGGCTGTCTCCCCAAGCCAGTTGGGCTTTGGGTTTATCGTCTGGGAGGGCGAGTGGCGGCCCTAAGGGGGGATGCCATGTCTGCAATAGAGTTCAATCCGATATACTACACAACCATCATACTTGTTTCAGCGTTATTGCCCGGCCTTGCGATAGGGATCCCGTTCCTTCGGAAGAGCGAGCTATCGAAGCTTGAAAAGCTCGTGCTGTGTTTTTTCATAGGCCTGGTCGCAAGCCCCGCCCTGCTCATTTTCGAGAATATCGCCGGGCTCAAATACAGCCTGTTCCTCTCTTTCATGAACATTGTGGCACTAACTGCTGCCGGGCTTTTCTACGGGCTTCGCGAGGGGGCGTTTTCATTCAAGATGCCAGAAATCAAGGCGGACATAGGCGACCCTATGGAGTTTGCAAAAAAGCATGCAGCCTCCGCGCTTCTTATCCTTGTGCTCTTCCTGTCATTCTGGCTGAGGATACAGACCTACAGCCCCATATACTCCGAGCTTGATCCGTATTTCTATATTTATGGCACAGGGCAGATAATCCGACTTGGGGAGGTGCCGATGACCGACGACACCGCCTGGTGGCCGGAAATCAAGACCTCCGGGCACCGGCTGTATCCTTCGCTTAAGATGTACATGGAAGCGCAATGGTATTCGCTTTATACCGCAGGGGGGGAATACAACAATTACCTGCTCTATCTTACGGCAAACTGGCTGCCGCCAATATCGGCAGCGCTGGCCGCATTCGGAATATACCTCCTTTTTGCGCCGTATTTCGGCAAGAGATACGGGATTCTTGCCGCATCCCTCCTGTGCTTCGCACCCATAATGATATTCAAGATGTCTGCAGGGGTGAATGAGGCGGTCCCGTTCGGGATTGCCACCGTGATGCTGACGCTTGGAACTGCGGCGTATGCATACAAAAAATCCGACCTGCGCGTCGCCTGCCTGTCCGCTCTCTCGCTTTTCGCATGCGCAGTGGGCTCGAACTACGCGCCGGTCGCCACAATCCCGCTTGCGGGCTTCATCGCGCTCCAATCGCTGGACTATTTCGCAAGGGGGGCCAGAAACGACAAATTCGCGCAAATATCCGCAATAATTGCAAGCGGCATTGTGCTTGGCATGCTGGCGCACAGGATATTTGGATACGGTCTTGAAGGCTTGAGGCTGGCCGTGACAGGGGTGCCGCTTGCCATGGTTTGCGCGGCTTTGCTGGCATTTGCAGCAGGCAGCCAATCCGCATCCCGGATTACGGGGAAACAGAGGAAAGCCGTGCTTGTTGGGCTGGCAGCCCTTGCGCTGGCGGCCCTTCTGATCAGCAATCCGGTTGGCAACATGGCAAAAGGCATGGCGGGGGAGTATCTTGGAGTCACCGAATTCCAAGCTCCGCTTGACCGGACGATTGCCGAGCAGAACGAGGCCGGAGCTGATTTCGAGGGCGAAGCGGGCTTCCTCGCGCTTGTGCCTGCGAACCACAATGTGGCTGTGCCGGCTGGCCTGAAGGAAAACGCGTTGAATGTGTTTTATGGCGCAATAGGCGTTGCCGCAGCGCCGTTCTCGATGGCATGCGACATGGCATTCGCAGCCTTAGACCGGCTTTTCAACCTTATGCTGGGGATGAACACGGTGACCGGGAACAAGTCCGACTCTCTCCTGTTCTTCTTCCTTGCAATCTGCACGGCAGGGCTTCTGGCAAACCATTTTGCCCGCGAAAAGGATGATAGGAATGCCCCGTCAATCGCAATACTGCTCCTTCTTTTGATCCTGCCGATAACATACATAGGGATAAACAAGATAAAATACTCCCTCTTCATAGGCATTACCGCTGCGATAGCCGCAACTGTGGCGATAGCCGAGCTTGAAAAATTTGCGGTTTGGCTTGCGGCCAGGATGAAAGACGGCAAGAAATGGATTCCGGAAATAAGACAGGCGTTTGCCGTGCTTATTGCCCTGCTTATCATCTGCCAAGCGTATCTGCCATTCGGTTACGCGCCAATGATACTTTCCAAGTCTTTTGAAACCAGATACCAGGACAACCCGCAAGCCGCAATGCCCAGGCTGGCTGCGCTTTGCGAGGAGGTACGGTCCCGCGAAGGGGGCGTCGATGCCGAAATCTGCGCCGCGGGGTATGATGGGAATTTCTCAGACAGCATAAACGGCCAATACAACTACAAGATATGCCTGTTTTCCCAGCTCACAGCGGATGAGATTTTCGCAAAAAGCGATGCGGCGTCCCAGGAAGCCGCAAACCTGGCAAGAGCAGGGGCATCTTTCAGGTGCAACCGGCTTGCGGACTACTGGGTGGACAGCATGGAATGGGTCAACAGGAACCTCAACCGGTCAGACCGCCTTACTTCCTGGTGGGATTATGGCCATTGGACGAATTATCTTGGCGACAGGAAAACCGTCTTGAGGAATGAGCACTGGTCCAAGGGGATGATAGGAAGGGTTGCCCATGACTACATAATAGGCTCGACCCAGGACCTGATAGATTCCATGAACTATTTCGACAGCAGGTATGCTCTTTTTGATGTTGAACTTATTGGCGGCACCACCTTTGGCGGCAAGTACGGAGCTTTGAACTACCTTGGCTGCGCGCATGAAGGCGAAACTTCGGTTGCGCAGGCGCCTGGCACCTCTGACTGCGAATTTGCGCACAGCCCGGAACGGCTGATAGTGCCCAAAGCGCAGCTTTCCTCAAACACCTGCATAATATCCGACAGCCAGCAGCGCAGCGGCATTTACGCCTATCGCGTCGGAAAGAACGGAATAGACCAGTCCAAACCCGATTATTGTGTGGGGGATATGACGATTGCCTCAGGCGAGAAGATAACCGCCACCTACCTCCTTGACCAAAAGGATGAAAATGGCGACCTTGCCCTGTCTAAGGGATTTGTCAGGACGGTGGAAAACGCGCAGGACTATTACCTTGTTGAGAAAGTATACAACGAAATGCCGGTCTGGCCAGATGGGAAGGGGGGCTTGACAAGCTCGATGGAAGATGCGACCACGGACTTTTACAAGTCAAACCTGTACCGGGGTTTCGTTCTCGAAAACCTTCCGGGCTTTGACCTGGTGTACAAAAGCAAGAACGGCGAGGTGAAGATTTATAGGATGAAAGACGCGCTTTTCGTTGGCAACAAGGAAGGGCGGGTCGATGAAGCTGAAGCTGCAAGGGATTACTGACCTCCCTTTCTTTTCGCTTTTTGCGCCCTGTTCCCGTAAGCTGACGCGATTGTTGAAATTGATGCAAACGCGTCCTCCGTGGTTGCGCAAAGCGACGGCTTGCCGCCAATCATTCCTAAAAAGTCAGCTATTTCGGCTTTCCAGCTCCCATCCTCGCCTTCAAACTTCCTTGTTTCGACATCAGGCGGGCCCATCTCGGGCTTCATCTTGTAGATTGTGAGCGTTTCCGTCCCATAGCTCCGCCCCAATCCATCCACATTCACCTGCGCGCGCTCGAAAAAAAGCTCGAATGAAAACAGGTTCTTCCACTGGGTGCAGCTCGCGTGCAGGAACGCGACCTGCCCTGCCTTGCTTTCAAGGACCAGAAAGCCGTTGTCCTCGGCAGGCGCATTCCAAAAGTAACTCTTGCAATTCGAATAGGCAAGCGGCATATTGGCGCCTGCGAAAAATCTTGACAGGTCTATTAGGTGGCTGCCCTGGTCTATTAGCTCGCCGCCGCCGGATATTTCTGGGTTGAAGCGCCATTCCCTTTCATAGCCGGGCCGGCCCCCGTGCCCGTATCGCCCGCGCATGTAAAGTAGCTTGCCGTACCTTCCGGACTCGCAAATCTTCCTTGCTTCCAGAATCGCAGGATGGAAACGGTGGTTGAAGCCGACGCACACCTTCTTTCCGCTCTTCCTCATAGCATCGGCAATCGCCTTCACCTCTGCCGGATTCCTGCCGGCTGGCTTCTCGACAAGCACATGCTTGCCATGCGCAAGCGCGTCAACGGCTATTTTTGAAAGCGAGTCATGGGTGGTCGATATCACCACCGCATTGATTGCGCTGTCCCGGGTGACCTCCTTCCAGCCGCCATGGGATGACGCGCCGTATTTTTTGGCAAGTTCGCCTGCACGCACCGCATCCAGGTCTGCGACCGAAACGACGGTTTCGCCAAGGGAGGCGAGCGCGTCCGCCCTCTTGCCCCCGATAAGCCCTGCGCCGATTATTCCCCATTTCATGGAACCATCCTGTTATCGTTTTGGCTCAACTCTTCTTAATGCATACATGTCCAATCCAGTTATCCCTGAATCAAATGATCCCCAATCATCATTTATGTGTATGAACTTCCCGGATATCCCGTCTGACTTTTCCGAGAGCAAGAAGGCAACTGTTTCGCAAAAGCGGCCCATGTCAGCCCATTTCGCAGGCGGCTTGTCATAGGTCTCACCTTTCCAGATTCCAGTGTTATGCGCGCCTGGTGCAATCGCATTTGCATCAAGATCAGGGTGCTCATGAGCAATGTTTTCAGTAAGGCGCACTATTGCTGCCTTGGATGCGGCATATGCGGAGTGATGTACTCGGAACCTGGCTGCCCCGCCACCGGCAAAATTTACAATTTTGCCTCGCCTGGATTGCTTGAGAAGTGGCAATGCGTAATGGCAGACCGCGGCATTGCCTATCAAATTGACATTTATTGCCTGGAACCAGTCCTCCCAATTCTCTTCGCCGAATCTTTTGACTGGGCCAAGCACACCTGCCGCATTGACCAATCCATCCAGTTTTGTGAATGAGGCAAGCGCAGATTCAACTTGAGAAGGTTGCGAAACATCCACGACATGGATATGGACCGATGATGGTCGAATGCCTATTTTTGAACGGAGACGTTCAAGAGGTGCCTGTGTTTTTCCCAACAGCAAGAATTCGTCAAAATAATCCTTGCGGTGAATTGCCACCGCAGACCCCAAGCCCCCTCCGGCACCGACAATCAACAGCACAGACCCCATAAAATCCGCCTTGCCAAGCATCAACCCTCAATCACAAATTTTGACCGTATGTGCTCAAAAAACACACGCCGGATATTGTTCGGAAAGAAAAGCGAGATGAACTGCAACAGACTGACCGCAATATCTGGAAGCCCTATTGGTATGTGAAGAAGCCTGGCTGCCTTGAATTTCAGCCGCATGGTATTCAAGAAAATCGGCACGCGGTAAATTGAAACGCCTCCGCCTTCATGCACACGATATTTCACAAGCGGGGTTCGCAGATTATGGAACTTGGTGAATCTTGCCACCCTTATCCATAGGTCAAAATCTTCGGGTATCTGCTCAGAATTGAATCCTCCTGCTTTTTTGACCGCCGATGCCTTGGCCATCACGGCTGGCGCCGGAACAGGATTGAACTGCACCATGCGCCTTCGTATATCTGAATCCCGCTCAAACACATTATGCAGCCCGATTTCCTTTCCAGACGAATCAATCATGACCATACTTGAGCCGAGCACGCCAATTTCAGGATGGTGTTTCAGGAAAAGCACCTGTGTCTTGAGCCTTTCGGGAAACGAAATGTCATCATACGCATGGAAAGCAAGGAGCTTGCCACGCGCATTTTTTAGGCACATGTTCCATGCAGCAACAATGCCTTTTACCTTTTCAGATAGGGGGATTCTCCTATAGTTTGAGTGAGGCTGGTCAAAAAAGAATAGCCTTATTTTCTTTGACCTTTTTTTCTGCATCCTGGCAAAATCACCTCTGCCTGAAACCACAAGGACGACCTCGAAATCCCTGAAGGTCTGCGAAAGTATGCTTGACAAGGCCTCTGAGAACTTGCTTCTTAGCTCGGGGCTCCCGTCATCATAGAATGGGAGCAGCACGGAAACTAGGGGGGGTTTTGCAGCCATGTTATCGCCCGATTTTCCTCGCGGCCTCCAAAAGGCTCCTCGCAATGACATCGGGCTTCCGCCCCCCTTTGAAATATTTCCAAAGTTCGGGCTTGAATGCCCCGATGAATACTGTTTTGCACCCTGCGGCTCGGCCGGCTTTCATGTCGCTTATCCCGTCCCCGACCATATAGGAACGCCGGAGGTCTATCCCGTGCGCCTTGGCCATGGCAAGAAGCATGCCCGGTTTTGGCTTCCTGCAGGCGCATTTTTTCCGGAAAGCCCTAAGCTTTGCGCCTGGATGGTGCATGCAATAGCATTTTGCGTCAAGCCTTGCCCCTTCCTTCGCAAGAAGCGAGTCGAGCTTGCGGTCAATCGCATTGAAATTTTTCACAGTCATGTTCCCCTTGGCAACACCCGGCTGGTTTGAGGCAAGGATGAGCAAAAAGCCCTTTTTCCCAAGCTTTGCAACCGCCTTTGCCGCCCCTGGGAGAAGAACGAACTGCGAGGGCAGAAAGGGGCTGTCCACCACCCCGTGATCCTCGTAGTAGACCAGCCTGTTTATCGTCCCGTCGCGGTCGAGAAAGACTGCGCGCCTGGATTTTTTTCCCGCTCGTCCCATCTTGCACCTATTTTGAAGCAGCTATTTTCTCCTTCAGGCAGAACGCAATCAGGTGGTGGAGCACCACATGGAACGCCTCCACCTGGGGGGTGCTGTTTGCAGGCACCACCACGCAGGCATCCGCCATCTGTTTCATGGCGCCACCGTCAAAGCCCGCAAAGCCGATTGCCTTGCCGCCGTTGTCCTTTGCATATTGGAGCGCCTTGAGGAGATTCTGCGACCAGGCGCCAGCCCTGTCCTTGCCTGCGCCGCCGTGGACGGAAAACGCCACAACCAGGTCGCCAGGCCGGAAATATGCCAGAAGCTGCTCGGTGTAGATGTTCTCCCAGCCATTGTCGTTTGTGAGCGCCGAGACCATTGGTATGTTGTCCACAAGCGCCATCGCGCGGAAGCGCTTCTTGCCATCGACCGAGATGCTTTTTGTCAGGTCGGCAGCCATGTGTGTCGCTGTCGAAGCCGAGCCGCCGTTGCCTATGAGGAACACCGTGTTGCCGTTTTTCCAGGCATCGAAGAGAAGCTCCACCGCCCTATCCACATCTTCGCGGGGCATCTTGTCGATGACTTCCTTCGATTCCGAGAGAAAATCTTCGATGTACTTCCCGTTTTTCATAGCATCCACCTCTTGAATCGCAACCGCCAGCAGCGCAATCAGGAATTGAAAATCGTCTTGCTCCCCTCGAAGTCGAACTTGAACGCGAATTCGGGCGCATTTTTCGCCTTCATGGCCTCGCGCAGCTTGCTTTTCCCGCTTGGGCAGTAGAACACTATAAACCCTCCGCCGCCAGCGCCTATCAGCTTGCCCCCTGTCGCCCCGTTCCGCATCCCGGTTTCATAAAGCCCGTCGATAGCGGGGTTGCTAATCTTGCCCGAAAGCTTCCGCTTTGCCATCCAATGCTGATGGAACAGGGGCCCGGTTGCATCGACATCGCCATCCTCAAGCGAGCTTATGATGTTGGCGCCGATTTCCTTGATCTTGTGCAGGTTCTCGACAACGGCGGATTCGTCCTTCTTTGTGGCCTCGTTCTGGTCGGACAGCACGTCCGAGGCGGACCGCTGGAAGCCGGTGTAAAACATCAATAGGTTGTTTTCAAGCTGCTCGAATGAGCTTTCCGAAATTATTGGCGCTGAAACTGCGACCTTGCCCCCCTTGTCTATGTCCAGCCGGGTCAGGCCGCCGAATGCCGCGATATACTGGTCCTGCTTGCCAATCGGCTCTTTTAGCACGTCCAACTCGATATGGCATGCCTCTTCAGCCAGAACCTGCGGCGAGACATGCTTGCGCTTGTATGCATAAAGGCAATTCAGGAGCCCCACGCAGTATGCGGATGATGAGCCAAGACCGGTGTTCCCCGGGGCGTCGGCCATGGTGAAAATCTCTATCCCGCTCCTGATGTCGTTGAGCTTGAGCGCCTCGCGCACTATAGGGTGCTCGATATCTTCAGGCGCGCTTGCTATCTCGACTTTGCGGTAGACCGCCTTTATGCCCTTGT
>CAYWFJ010000041.1:0-7909 GCA_964458205.1 Microcaldota archaeon
ACATCGGCTCCGGGGGAAAGATGTTTCTTGCGATGGCTGGCGCGATGAGCACTGCCGAAATAGGGAAGACGCTTGCCGAAATGATACGGCAGGGCAAGATACATGCGATTTCCTGCACGGGCGCGAACCTCGAGGAGGATCTGTTCAACCTCATCGCGCACAATGACTATGAGATGGTGCCCAATTACCAGGACCTCACCCCGCAAGACGAGCTCCGCCTTTTCAAGTCAGGCCTCAACCGCGTCACAGACACATGCATCCCCGAGGAGAAGGCGATGCGCAAGTTCGAAAAAATCGTGATAAGGCACTGGAAGGCTGCGCAGGAAAAAGGCGAGCGGAAATTCCCGCATGAATTCTTCTACGACATCATCCGCGCAGGCGACCTTGAGCAATTCTACCAAATCGACCCGAAAGACAGCTGGATGCTTGCCGCGGCGGAGAAAAACCTCCCGATTTTCGTGCCTGGCTGGGAGGATTCCACCATAGGCAACGTATTTGTGGCGGAGAACATCAAGGGCAACCTCAAGGGAATCGGGATAATGAAAACCGGTTTCGAGTACATGCAGCGGCTGGTGGAGTGGTATTCGCAGGAATCGGAAAAATCATCAATAGGCTTCTTCCAAATAGGGGGGGGCATTTCAGGCGATTTCCCGATTTGCGTGGTGCCGCTCATCAACCAGGATGCGAAGATAAAGGACGTCCCAAGCTGGGGCTATTTCTGCCAGATTTCAGACTCCACCACAAGCTACGGATCGTATTCAGGGGCGGTTCCGAATGAAAAGATAACATGGGGCAAGCTCAACCCGGACACCCCGCGCTTCATGATAGAGTCCGACGCCACGATTGTCGCGCCGCTTATTTTCGCCTATGTTTTGGGCTGGTAGCCGATTCCAGCTTGGCGGACGATGCGGGTCATCTTTTGGACGATAGCATTCCGGAATAGGCAAGGCACCAGGCGATTATCGGGTAGGCTATCATCCTTTCCATCCCGCCCAAGCCCAGCCCGAAAAGGTCAGCTTTCAATAAGGTGGATGCAAGCGCTGCAAGCGAAACCGTCCCGAGCGCAATCGAAAACCAGGAAAATGGGGGCGGCATCCCCGTCCTTATTCCTGCGTAAAGCGCGCTTGCCGCGCCGAAGAAAAATACTGCTGCTGCGCTTGCAAGATGGAGCGCTCCTGCAGTTTCCGGGAAAATCCCCACGCCGCATGCGCCGATTCCTGCGATGGAAAGCAAAACCGGGAATGCCTTGCCGCTGGCACCATCCGCCTGCCCGCATGTTTCGGCCGCTTCCATGTCCTTGCCCTTGAAATATGCGCCTGCCAAGACACAGAGGCCAAAGAGGGTTATCGATGAATTGAAAAGAAGCGCAGCCTGCCCCACTCCAAGGTCGCTTATGTAGTTTTTTGAGGTGCTGTAGCCGGGATAAAGCGCTTCGGCTGCAATCATAGAAAGGAGAAACTGCGCCGCGCCAAAAAAAAGCGACGCGCCTGCAAGGCGGGAGTAAGACGGGTTTGCCATGCCGATTAATCGATGAAAACTGTTAATAGGCGATGCCGCAAGGAATGGCGGCCAGGGCTATCCAGATCCCGGCCTAATTCTGCATTCTTCGCCCGAATTCGTGCGTGCCGTTCCAATCGTTGGGGCGCATGCCGCTGCGGTTCCCCGTCCTGTTCCCAAACCTGGGCACGGTTCCGTTTTCCATCCGGCTTCGGTTGTCCGGCATACCCCCAAAATCGGGCTGCGCCCCATCCTCCCGCCCGCTTTGGTTGCCTGTCATGTCCCACAAGCGCGAAGGCGCGCCTCCGCTTCCCATGCCGTTGAAAGAAGATGCACTGTCCTTCTCTTCCTGCTGGGTCTGCCAGATGCCCTCGCCAGCGTTCCCCTCATCCTGCTGCTGCGCCGCGCAGCCGCAAAACAGCAATGCAACAGCCAATGCGGCTGTAAGAAGCACCTTCATCCGCCCACCTCATTCATACCTTAGCGCCTCGACCGGCGCAACCGATGCCGCGTTCCTCGCGGGCAGGAGCCCTGAGACGATTCCCACCACGACTGAGAACCCGAGCCCCAAAAGCACCAGCTCAATGGTTATTTTTGACGGCAGCCCGAAATAGGAGAGCGCCACCGAGCCTACGAATGAAAGCGCAAGCCCTATGAGCCCGCCCACCATGCCGACCATCGCCGATTCGTAGATGAAAAGCTTGAGTATGGTGCCGTTCCTTGCCCCAAGCGACTTGAGGAGCCCGATGTACCTCGTCTGCTCAAGCACCGAGGTGAACATCGCGTTTGCCACCCCTATTCCTCCGACTATGAGCGAAATGGATGCTATCCCCCCGAGGAAAAGCCCGAGCGTGCTAGATACGCTGGATATCGTCGCCTGCATCGATGTCGCAGTGGTCACGGTGAAATCCTGCTTTGCGGCCGTGAGCCTGCGCATCGAAAGCAGCTTGGCGGTTATGTTGCCCGCCACGCTGTCAGGGTCGGTGCCGTTTTTGGCTATCGCGATGATCGAGCTTACCTTGCCGGTTTGGTTGAATAGGCTTTTCGCCCTCTTTTGCGTTATGTACACGTTCCTGTCCGACGAGCCGGAAATCGACGTGCCCGTCTGGTTGAGAACGCCCACCACCCGGAAAGTCGAGCCTTGTATCTTTATCTGCTTGTTCAGCATGCTCTCGTTCCCGAAAGACTCGGCCTGAACGGAATAGCCTATGACTGCCGCGGAAGTGTCGCCCACGCCAAGCGGCCTGCCTTCCATTATGGATCCCCCCACGCTGTCCGGGAAAGCCGCAGGGTCGGTGCCAATCACGCTAAGCGAAACGTTCCTGTTCTTATAGGACACGGTTTTCCTGCCTGAAACCTGCGCGTCGATTTTTGCCACGCCTGCGACATCCTTGAGTTTCTCCGCCTCGTCAAACGTTATCACGCCGCTTGCCGAGCTGCTGCCAAGCCCGCTTGAGCCGAATTCGCCTGGCGGGCCGCCAGCGCCGCCGCCCCCGAACCCCATGCTCATCGCCCTTGACCCGCCCGGGCTTATGGTGATTATATTCGCCCCGACCCCGCTTAGGCTCGAGGATATCTGCGAATTCATGCCAACGCTTATGGAGATGAGCGAAATCACAGAGGCTACGCCTATCACAATCCCAAGCACGGCAAGCCAGCTGCGAAGGCTCCGGTAGCGGAGAGAATTCATCGCAAGCTCGGCAAGCTCAAGGTCGCTCATCGCGCCAGAACTCTTGCGCACCGGCTGCCTTTCAGCGGCTTCCTTTTTCATTTCGGCTTCACCTTGCCCAAAATGCCTGAAAGCGGGCCTGCCTGCGGTCCGCCCTGCGGTTTCCTGCCTTTCCAGAATTTCCGATAGGCATAGTAGCCCGCGCCGCCAACCGCCGCCAGGACCACGATTCCCGCAATCGCCAGGGTCATGATGTCCGGGCCTGCGCTTCCTCCCGGCCCTGCAAGCATCCCGAGCGGGCTCCGGTTCCTTCCGCTAAACTGGGCGCCAGCCGCGGCAGTGCCGTTGCCTGCGCCGAGTGCCCCTGCCCTTGACCCGTTCTGCACAAACGAGGAGTTCCCGCCTGACGACTGGAGCGTCTTTGCCACCTTGTGCTCCGCATTCCTGCTGTCACGGAAGCTCAGCTCGACAGCCACGCTGCCAGCAGCGCTTCCAAGCGGGACAGATGCCGAATCATCCACGTCCAGCGTGCCTATGAAGCTTTTGGTCGCAGTCGTTGAGCCCGAGGGGGTTATTGACACATAAAGGCTCCTTATCTGCGAATTTCCGGTGTTGGCGACCTCCACCGATGGCGCCGCGCCGTTCGTTTCCAGGGTAACGGTTATTTCAGGGGTGGCTTCCACTATGAGCCCCACGTTGTAGGTAAGCTCCTTCCCAGTGCTCGGCGTAAGGGTGAGGGGCAGCGTGTAATACCCTGCGCTTGCCGAAGAGCCCACGCCCAGGTATATCTCCTTTACGGCAGTCTCCCCAGAAGGCACCGAATCGAAGTAAATCCTCTGCATCCCTATTGGCGTGAATATCGATGTTGCGTCTATCTTAACCACGCCTGATATCGGGTATGTCCCCCTGTTCAGGAGCGAAAGCGTGAACGGGACTTCCGCGCCTATTTCGACCGTTTCCTTCGGCTCAAGAGTAAGCCTGTATTGCACCGAGGTGTCAAGGACGCTTATGGGCCCGATGTTCAGTGTCTTGGTGGTCGGCTGCTTCGCCATGTCCTGGTATGTGAATGTTATCGGGATGCTGTATGTGCCAGTTTGCGTATCCGTCCCGGAGACAAGGTCCAGCGTCACGTTCATGGTTGAATTGGCGCCGATGCTGCCCACGCTTTTCTGGGTGGAGCCGTCTATGTAAAACGTCGAATTGTCCGGGACGGTTATCACAAGGTTGTTCACCACGCCCCCTTCGTTGGTTATGCCCAGGTCGAATGCGAGCGTTTCGCCAGCGGATATCTGCGTCTTGTCCACCGAAAGCGTGCGCACCACAAGCGGCGAGTACTGCTGTACCGTCAGCGGTATCGAAAACGCGGTCTTCTTGGAAACGCTGCCGCCCCCGCTTGTATATGTATAGTATACGTCTATGCCAATAAGCTGTATCGTGCCCGCCGCATCAGGCCCTATCTTGAATGGCACTGACACCTGCGCGGAGGATTTTGAGCCTACGTCCCCTATGGTGGTCGATGTGCTTACTCCGTCCATCCTGTAATGGGGGCTTACCGATATTGCGGACGAGTCCCCAGAGTTGTAAAGGGTCAGCTGCACATAACCCGTCGTTCCAGCGTATACGCTTGAGGGGGAGGTTGTGTAGTTGCTTATCTGCAGTATCGGCTCGGCATAAGCCTGCCCGAACGCCAAAAGCAGCACTGCCGCCATAATGAAAATGCCATTGTTCCTTCCCATCTTCTTCGCCCCCTTATTTCGCTTTTTTCCCGCTGTCCTTCTCAATTTTCCCGTCTTTTATAGCCACTATCCTTGCAGTCCGCGCAGCCAGGCTCGAGTCGTGCGTGACTATTATCACGGTTATCCCCTGGTTTTTCTGGAGCGAGAACATCGTTTTTATGATTTCCTCGCTTGTCACCGAGTCAAGGTTGCCGGTCGGCTCGTCCGCAAGTATTATCTTCGGCTCGTTTGAAAGCGCCCGCGCGATTGCCACCCTCTGCTTTTGCCCCCCTGAGAGCTGCGAGGGCATGCTGTCCTTCTTGTCAAGAAGCCCGACCGCCCCAAGATTCCGGATTGTCCGCTCCTGCCTCTCGGCTTTCGGCATGCCCCGAATCATCAGCGGGAGCTCCACGTTCTTGAAAACCGAAAGCGTGGGCGCGAGGTTGAAAGCCTGGAACACAAAACCTATGGTGTCGCGCCGCACATCCGCAACCTCGTCATCGCTCATTCTTGAAATCGCCTTCCCGCCAAGGCATATCTCCCCCGAGGTAGGGCGGTCAAGGCACCCCAAAAGGTGCAGAAGCGTGCTCTTGCCGCTTCCTGACGGGCCCATTATCGAGACAAGCTCCCCCTTCCCTATGTCCAGGCTTACCCTGTCGAGCGCCAGGAATGGCGTTGCGCCATCATATAATTTCGAGACATTTTCAAGCTTCAGGACGGATTCCATTCAGCCACACCCTTCACATCATTTCAGAACTGCGAGCGCGATGCCGCACACGATTGCAAAAGCCACAATCGCCAGCAGCAGCAAGGTCTTCAGGCTCAGCCCATGCATGCAAACCGCTCCACTTTCCGCTTATAAATCGATTTTCCTACCTTATGCCCAAATCCTGCCCGAATTGAATGATGGTTATTGGTGGGGGAAGGGCGCCCTATGCGCCCTCCCCCCAGAGGGTTTGGTTTGGATTCTCCGACCTTCAGTTTTCCGCCCGGGCCACGTCCATCCCGGCATGCATGCGCATTCTCCCGAAACGTGGGCCTGGCGCATCCTTTCCGCCAAGCTCATGCGATTCCCAATCGCAGGGTGCCTGCTGGGCCGTTTTTTCCATCCCGAGCGCCTGCATCATTTCATATTCTGCCGCGCTAAGCTGGCTTTCAAGCCCGAATATCCGGGAATAGACAACAAACGTCGTCTCATTCAGCATGCCAAACAGCGGCCCGCCAAGATGGTATTCGCCATCCAGCAGCTTTGCCGCAGCATAGTCCCCCTTCATGACGGCTGTTTTGAATTCCTCAACCTGGGTGGCATTCGCCCTCGCTGAGCCGTTCATCCTGTCGAATTCCCTCCCTTCGCGAAAGCCGCCCCTCGCAAAGCCCGCGCCTTCGCCCCCTTGCTGCTGCAAGCTGCAATTCATTGCTCCGCTGCAGTTAAAGGTGCAATTCTCCCCGCCACGAAAGCCGCGTTCAATATGCCCATTGCCAAACGCAAAAGCGCCTGTGGAGTTGCTCTTCATCGCGCCAAAATCCGTGCAGCCTTCGCGCCAGCCCGGAGCCGCAAATGCCAACCCTCCAATAAGGACAAGCAAGATTGCGATTGCCGCCAATCCGGTTATTTTCATATCCACGCCATCACCTGCGATAGGATTGCCGCCTTCTTATAAATCGATTTTCCGGAATGCCGCCCAATTGATGCCCAAATCATTCAAGCTGAGCAAGCGCAGGGCGAGGCGGGCATTTTTGCGCGCCCAGCCTCCGCTGCCGCAACGGTAAAAAAAGGCAAAATGCCGCTTCATTCATTGCTCAGCTTCGCGAATATGAGCAATCCCAATGCCGAGAAGAGCATGGGCACGAACGAGAGCATGCTCGCCATCCCCAACGGCCCGAGCACCACGCGCATCAGCGGGAACGACGCGAGCGCGTAGAGCAGGAAGGAAAAGAGGAAAGCGACAAGCCCGAGGGTGAATCCAGACTTGATGGTCAGGTAGTCCTTCACATAAAGGTAGAGAAGATAGATTACCAGTATGACATTGAGCCCGGAGAACCCATAGCGCAGGGCAAGGTTGTCCTCGATTGCCGCAACCGCGTTTTCGGATATTGCCCGCTCGTGCGGCGGCGCACGGTCGAACCTGCCGCCGCGCACCTGTTCGCCCACCCCTGGAATCAGCAGCGAGGATGCCGCAAGAAGGGCAACTGCTGCGGTTATGAGCGCCAGCGTCCAAAGCGCCGCAAGCACGCCGGCTTCAGCCTTCCTTTTTTCAGTCTTTTTTCTTGCCGCCATTGTTACCACCCTTTGTCAGTTCAATAAATCTCCTCTGCCCCCTGGCTTCATCTGTGACGAAATAAGCCTTCCCGTACCCTGAGCCTATGCAGCCGAGCACCGAATTCTTCATGAGGAGCTGGACATGGTGCTCGGCAGTCTTGTAGTCAATCCCTGCTGCAATCGAGAGCTGCCGCAGGTTCATGGGCCTTTTCGAGAGAATCGAAAGAAGCGCTATTCTTGTCGGGCCGCCGCGCGTCCCGTCCAGGAGCCAGAAAAGAAGCCGTTCCATCGGTTCCATAAAAGCACTGCTGCAATTACAATGCATGGAATTTTAAAACAGCCGCCAAATATGCGCGGAGCCCCCCACTCTCATCCAGCCTGCTTTGCGCTGCAGAAGCTTTATTTATCTTGGAGGGGAATTGCCTTCCGAGGGGTCCGCATGGAATCAAAATCCACTTCGCAGTTCAAGGAAATGCCTGTCAAGGAAGCGTTGCTGGCTCTTGGCTCCAGCGACAAGGGGCTTTCTGCCAAGGAAGCGGGGAAGCGCGCAGGGCAATTCGGCTACAACGAGGTGCCCGAGAAAAAGGAAAACGTGCTCTCGGAGTTCCTTTCCCATTTCTGGGGGCCAATCCCGTGGCTTTTGGAAATAGCGACGATACTGTGCTATTTCATAGGCAACCGCTTCGATGCGTTGGTGCTCGCGTTCATCGTCATCCTCAACGGCTCGGTCGCATTCTACAACGAGCACGATTCCAAAAAGGCGCTCCA
>CAYWFJ010000042.1:0-7897 GCA_964458205.1 Microcaldota archaeon
TTTCCGTGGCGCCGTTTAAGGTCAAGCCGATGGACACGCTCGGGGCAGGGGACGCGTTCTGCGCAGGCTTTATCGCGGGGATAAGCGAGAAAAAGTCCCTTTACGAGGCAGTTCGGCTCGCTAACGCAACCGCAGCGGCAAAAGTGCTCCGCAAGGGTGCGCAGTCGCTCCCCTCACGCCGCGTCATAACCGAAAAATTCAAGGCATAGGTATCCATATGGAAAAGACGTTGTCCGTGCTGGTGATTGCGAACAGGCGCAAGCCCCTGGCAAAAAAGATGAAGGCGGAAATAGGGCGTTTCCTCATTTCCAACAATGCAAGGCTCTGCGGCGCGAAAGGAAAGCCAGGGCTCGTGGTGAGCGTGGGAGGGGACGGCACCGTCCTTTTCGGGAAAAGGCACTACGGAATCCCATATTTTGCAATCGGCAGCAAGACAAGCTTCCTATGCCAGTCCGATTTTTCAAACTGGAAGCTGCGCCTTTCCCGCGCAATTTCCCGCCTTCGCTTCGATCGGCGCCTTCTTCTCGAAGGCAGGCTGGATGGAATGCCCCTTCCCTTGGCGCTCAACGAAATCGGGATAAGGAACCCGCAGCCGCGCATCCTCTCCATCCATCTTCATTCCGGGAAAAGGCATTACGCATTCCGCGCGGACGGCGTCCTTTTTTCCACCCCCACAGGCTCGCCAGCATACTGCTACTCCTGCGGGGGGAGGGAGATGGAACCGTCGGACTCGCGCTACCAGGCGGTCGCAATCTCCCCGTTCCGCCGCCTGTTTTCCCCGAAGGTTTTCCCGAAGGGCACCACCTGCACAATCAGGATTTCAGGCGGCGAGCGTGCGCAGCTTTTCATAGACGGGCAGCCTTTCGGGGCGTTCACCCCAAAAAACGTTCTGAGGGTGAAAGGAAGCAAAATCCAGTTCCTTTTTGCCAAATACGACTGATGGGCGCAGCCGCAATCCAAAATCCCCCAGGGCCAGCTTTACGCAAGGAGCATCTTCAGGTAAAAAAGCGGGTCGGTCGCCTTGCGTTTGGCCTCCCTGCTTGCAATCATGGAGCCAAGCTCCTTTTGCACCCATGCGCTTTTCTTCGCCTTCCCTACAACCAAATCCAAAATCCAGCCCGATTTCCCAAGGCGCTGCATCGCGTAGCTTGTTCCGACATCCGCGCCGATTTCCTTCCAAAGGGCCTTTTCATAGCGCAGGCAATCCTCCTTTTCCACCCTGCCCTTCCCCATAAGCGCGGCTCCCAGGACATCGGCGGCAATCTTCCCGCTTTTCATCCCGTTTCCGACCCCTTCCCCGGAAAACGGGTCTATGAGGGATGCTGCATCGCCGATAAGCACAAGCCCGTTGCCTGCGCACCTTCTCTTAGCCGATGCCAGCGGCAGCGTCCACCCGCCGATTCCCCCCCTAATTCTCGCGGAGCCGAACCTCCCGCGAAACCTCGGGTTTTCCATGCATTTCCCAAGCGCCCTCTCAAGATTCACCCTGTTTTTCACAATATCGGAAACAAGCATCCCGACCCCCACATTGGCCTCCGTTTTTGAGAGCGGGAAGATCCAAAAATAGCCGGGCATGCATTCGGGCAGGAAATGGACCTCCACGTTGCCCCGAAGCCCCCCAACGCCATCGTAATATGCGCGGACGGCAGAGCAGCTGTGCTTTTGGCCAAGCCTGAAAAGCCCCGCCTTTCTTGCGACCACCGAGTTCGCGCCATCCGCGCCAACCACGACTTTCGCGCGGATTTCGCACTCCACGCCTTTCTTGCCTTTTGCCTTGACTCCAACGACCCTGCCATTTTCAAATGCCAAATCAACAACTTCGGTTTCTTCGCGCGTTTCGCACTCCTTTTTGGCAAGCGAAAAGAGAAACGAATCGAATTCCTGCCGCTTGCAGACGAACCCCCTGGCCATCTCGCCAGCATCGGAAAGCGGAATTTCCACCTCGGCGCCGCCGGGCGAGGAGAACACTATCCCCGAGCTTCGGGCAAACCCCATTTTCCTAAGCCCGTCCACCAGCCCGAGCTCGGAAAGCACCCCGAGCGCCTTGCCGCCTATCGCATCCCCGCACACCTTGTCCCTGGGGAAACGGGACTTGTCCATAAGGAGCACCTTTGCCCCTTTCCTTGCAAGAAGGGCCGCGCATGCGGAGCCGGATGGGCCTGCGCCAACCACTATCGCGTCATATCCGCCATTCGCCATGCCGTTTTTTCAGACAGCAAGCTTTTTAAACAAGTTGTGTCAGAAAAATAAATAAGATGTTTTTATTGCTTGCTTAGGGGCGCATTTGCATGGCAAAAACAATATTCCCATTCGCACTGTTCCTGCTGTTCTTACCCATTCTGCCTGTGGCAGCAGTCCCAAGCCAGCCTGTTTTCATGGCATCGTCAGAGTATGCGGGAGGATTTTCCAAGTCGTTCAGGGTTTACGGGTATGTGGGCGAAAGCGGCGCGGAGGAATACCTGACAGAGGTCACGCTTGCCTTTCGCCATCCCGGGCCGAACCAAACGCTTGCGGATTTCACCATCGAGGACAGCGTGCCCAGGTCGGTGGTTTCCCAGCCAAGCCAGATAGTCTTCATCACCCCCCCTGCCGGCATGAATTCGAACTCAAGCGGGAGTTTCTCATTCTCCTGGCATGTCAAGTCGATTTCAAAAGGCGAGGAAAGGAAGTTCACTTACCGCTTTTACCGCGCGGCAACGCCCAGCATGATATCCCAATTCGCGCCGCCGAGCCTGGCGCCAGGCGCGAGGAGCGGGCAAGCCCAGCCGGCTGCAAAGCCCGCCGATACCGCCGCATCATCTTCAGATGCCAGCCTCGTCGGCTCCCCGCTATCTTACGTATGCATAGGCGCGGCAAGCATGTTCTTCCTTCTCCTGGCGCTCTCGCTGGTATTCAAAAAGCAGCAGAAAAAACAGTAATGCCCGGTGCGAAATAAGCCGGAAAGGAGAATCCCGGGCGCCTTATTTTTCATCCGAAGAATACGTGAGGTTTTCAAGCACGCGCGAATAAGAATGCAGCTCGTCTTCCTTGAAAAACCTTGCGATTTCCTTGTGCGCAGCCTCCACAGAATCGGATGCATGTATTATGTTGCACTGCATCGAGAGCGAGAAGTCCCCCCGTATGGTGCCCGGGGCTGCCTTTCTCGCATTGGTCGGGCCGCACATCATGCGCACCGATTCGACGGCATCCTTCCCTTCGATGGCCGCCACAACAACCGGGGAAGATGACATGAACCGCTCAATCCCTGGGAAAAAGGGCTTGTCTGCGATGTGCGCATAGTGCTCGCGCAGAAGAGCAGGGCTGAGCCTGATCATTTTCATCCCGGCAATCGCAAAACCCCTCTCCTCAAACCTTGCAAGGACAGCGCCGCAAAGCCCGCGCTGCACGCAGTCCGGCTTGAGGATGATGAGCGTCCTTTCCATTTTTCCCACCCCTGGCTCTTATAGAAAAAACCTTGAAAAAACAAAAGAACTACTTTTTGGCAGACTTATTGTCCGCGAGCTTCTTCTCTATCTCCTTTGCAAGCGCAGACTCCTTTTTCACCTCTTTTTTTTCGGATGAGAGGATGAGGGTCTTGCTGGTCCATTTCACCAGCCTGCCCTCGCGCTTGAGCCCGACCTGGTTGTTCTTGCATTTGCTCGAGCAGAACGACAGCGTGGTGCCATCGTCGAGCACGTAGATTTCGCCGGTGCCCTTCGGCATTTCCCTGTTGCAGAAAGTACAGAACATAAGAACAACCTCACTTTGCCTTGATTTCCTTCGCCTCGCGCTCGGTCTCAAGGAGCATCATTATGTCCCCTTTCTTGACCGGGCCTTTGACATTGCGGCGGATAACCCGCCCCCTGTCCTTGCCTTCAAGCACCTTGCACATGACCTGGTAGACCTCGCCGTGGATGCCGGTTTTCACGACCACTTCCACGACTTCAACGGGCGTCGCTTCGTTCATAGCCATTCAAACACCTTGGAAAATGGAAAAAGAAGGAGCTTACTCCTTCTTCGGAGCCGGCTTCTCAGCCTTCTCCTTCTTCGCTCTCGGCTTTTTTTCGCCCTTTGGCTTCTCTGCCGCCTTCTCAGCCGGAGCCGCCTTGGCCTCAGCCTTCGGCTTCTCGTGCTTCGCTTCCGCAGGGGCCGCCTTGGCCTCGGCCTTTGGCGCGGACTTGCCGATTTTCTCGGCTATCCCCTTGACAAGCTCAGCAGCATTCCCGGGCTTTTCAATCGTGATTGCGGCGCACTGGACGCCAAGCCCCGCAGCCGCTCCAAGCTCCTTCTTTGTCGGAACATAGCAGTACGGGACGTTCTTCTCCCCGCAAATCATCGGGAGATGGAGCACCACTTCCTCCGGGTCGACGTCCTCTGCGATGACCACGAGCGCGGCGTTCCCGCCTTCAATCGCCTTGGTGGTCTCGTTCGCGCCCTTCCGTATCCTTCCGGTGTCGGCTGCGACCGTTATCGCCTCAAGCGCCTTTGACTGGACATCTTTCGGGGTTTCAAACTTCACGTAACTTTTCGCCATATTTTCACCTCGTTCCTAACCCGTTGGGAAAGGAGCTTCATAGGCTCTAGAATTAGAGCATCCCCTATTTTCAGCGAAGGGCTTATAAGATTAGCACCACTTCCGCCGCCAGGCCCCTATGGAACGCCCCCAAACGAGCCTCTTCCTGCAAGGCTTTGGCGCCTGCCCCTTCTATCATGATTATAATGCTAATCCGCGAATTTGCCCCGGTGCATGGCATGTTCATTTTTCAAACCGGGCAGTTCAAGGAGCGCGAGGGGGCGATAAGCAAGAACAGGCAGGCGCAGCGCACGGTGCTCGGCTGGTTCTCCTCCCTTCGCGGCAGGATGATGTCCTTCATGAAAAAGCTGTTCTCATAGGTGGCGAAATGATGCTATTCGGGCTGGACCTCAGGAATCTGAAGATGACCCTGGTCTCAAAGGTGAAGAAGCTCACCGGCGAAATCACCATGACATCCGAGCAGAAGCAGCTCATCCGCGACCTGTTCTCGTCCGATGAAAAAAGCCAGATGGAGGCGGCAATGGCAATCGGCAAGAGCCGCGACGTGCGCATCCTTGCCATGCTGCAATTCTACCTCCAGGATGACTTCCTTGACGAATTGCTTGCGCATTACGGCGGCAAGGAATTCCATTTCCGCTTCGCGCAGAAAAAGATGATCAAGTTCTACTCGCTTGTCGCGGCATCGAACATGCTCCTTGAAGGGGAATTTTTCGGCGGGGTGGTTTCGGAAATCGCAAACCCCTCCGAAAGCACCGAGGAGCGAAGCGACATAATCTTCATGATGGGCGCGGTCTTCGAGTCGTTCGGCCGCGACCTCCACGCGCGCGAGGCGACCTTTGTTTCCGAGAAGATAGGCGGGCAGTTCGTAAAAACGCTCGTGTCCCTTCTTTCGTCAGAAAGCGAGCCGGACGAGGTGCGCGTGGCGTCCGCGATAGCGCTTCACAAGACGATATTCAACCCGAACATCAGCACCAACCTCGACCCCGCGCTTGCAAAAGAGGTGTTTTCGCTTCTCAAGGCGTACGGGGACGTGGTGGGCTAAGTCGCTTTGCTTTTAGTCAGTTATACTTCACCGCATCCAGGTCAACCGGCAGGATTATCTCGAACTTGGAGCCTTTCCCAATGCCATCGCTTGAGATTACCATCTCCGCCTGGATAAGGTCGCATACAAACGGGAACAGCCGGACAGAGGCGCCGTTGCTGACGCCAAGGTTCAAGAACCCGCCAAGATAGCCTTTTCCTGAAAGCACCCGCCGGAATCCTTTAACCGGGAAGCCGATGCCGTTATCTCCTATTGTTATTTTGACCTTGTCCGCACTTGCCCGTTCAATAACCACGTCAACACGCGGCTTTGGAAGCAGCGGCAAGCATTTTTCATACATTTCTGAAAAATACGCATTCCCTCTGATTTTTTGCTGCTGCGCAGCCGCAAAAGAAGCCTTGAATGCGTTTCGGATTACCTGCTCTACAAGGAAATACGCAAGCGGGCCAATGGTATAGATTGCCCCCGGGGTGCGCGATTCAAAATGCACGTTCTCGTGGAGTTTCCGCTGCCTTGCCATAAGTGGCAATGTCCATTCGTTGAAAATCCTCGCGTGTTCGCGCACCCATTTCTCTCGCGAAGCTTCATCGCCGCCTCGCTTTGCAACCTTGTCTGTCGCATTGTCGATTTTCCTATTGATGGCATTCAGGTCGCCCCTAACCATATGGCCTGTGGCGAATATCGAAATCTCCCGCTGTATATCCGCTATCCTCTGCGCCATCGAGGCAAGGTCCACCCGCTCAATAAAACTCCCAAGGCTCCCTGACAAAAGCGAGAGGTAGCTTTTGCAAGTTTCAATCGATTCCGCAATCCTTTCCTCTATAAAGCCGCGAAGCAGGTTATTGCTGCCAAAAGCCGCATGCTCAACCCCATATTCCAGGCAAGCCCGATATTCGCCAACATACTTTTCAAACGGGATAATGGTATGGGCGTCGCTTGCACGGGAGATGAATGTAAGGACAGGGTCGTAATACGCGCGGTTTGTCTTGGACATGGACGTCATTTCTGTTTTAAGGGCGGTTTCGCATTTCTGCAAAACAGCTATGTAGTCTTTCTTCAAATGCCCGCAGTCAGCAAGCATCCATTGCATGGCTTCGGCAGTTGCTGGGGCGCTTGCGAATTTCCTATGATAAAGCTCAAAATTGACCCGAATTCCCTCCAGCTCCCGAAAAGCGACAACGACGTTCTGCGGCCGATGAGGGGTAATCTGCAGGTTCCCATTGACTTTGATTTGCGCCATACGCCGCTTTCTGCTGCGAAGGCTTTTTAACTGTTTTTACAGATGGATAGACGTGGCAGAACCATGCATGCATCGAGAGGCAAGGCTTCGGAAATGCCCTCTAACTGTGTCCTGAACCGGCAAGCCGTGTCCCCTTTCAGAAACGATTATAAACCAATGCCTTCTTATATAAGCCCTCAACTTCGGCCCAAGGCAGGGCCGACATCAGCGCCGGGCTCTTGCCTGGATGCGATGAATCCATTTGAAGGAGAAAAATCCCCCTAATATCCGCCACCGAATTTTTCGGGCGCGCGGGATTGGCGGGAATTTCACAAGTTCATGCTCATTGATTTGAGGCGTGTTCCCCTCTTTGGGGAAGCGCGGCTCTCCCGAAAGGGAGTGCCATTTTGTCGGCAAGCGTTGAATCCGCCGGATTTCCATGAAGGCGGAGGAGCGTGCAGGCATTTCACGAGTACGAAGAGAGCGACTGATACTCACAATAGAGAGTTCAAACATATGCATGTTACGCCATTCAGTGGATGGCTTGGCTCAAGTACAACAGGGCCCCGCGGCAAGCAGCGAAATTCTCCAGGTAGGCGCAGGCATCCTTTGATCTGGAGGTAGGGCGGCGCACCGAGAGGTGCAAATACCCCGAGAATTAAAACATTCTAGTAACGGGTGGAAAAGAAACCAATTGGGATTCGGCTAGTAAAGGTGATTTAACGCCGAACAGAGCGTACCGAATGCTGAACAGTAATGTTCAGTAGATGTGGGGCGGAATATCCATTATCTGATTCGAGGTCGGCTGAAAAGCCGCGCCATAGAGGGTGACAGCCCCGTAGTTTAAGGATAGTGGAGTGAAGCCATACGAGTAGTGCTCCTTGGATATGGGGCATGAAAATGGGGGGACTAACCTCCAACTCTAAATATAACTTGAGACCGATAGCGAATTAGTAACGCGAGTGAAAGCTGAAAAGGAACCCGAAAGGGTTGTTAAAAGAGCCTCAAACTGAATGGTTACAATTTGGCGCAGCGTGAAAGGGCAAGGCCGCGGAAGCGACTCCCCGAGAGGGGGGAAGCGACGCGGAGATACCAATGTTGCGCCGTTCTTCTCGAAGCAAGA
>CAYWFJ010000043.1:0-7867 GCA_964458205.1 Microcaldota archaeon
CGCAGTGCCTCGCGTGCGGCTCGATGAAAGTGAAGCAGAACGGCTCTTGCCAAGTCTGTGTTGATTGCGGGGAAACTACTGGGTGCTCTTGAGTTTGCATTGATTGCAGTCAAAAGTGCCGCAGCACTTTTGGCACCCATTTGAGCTTTAGCTCAAATAGGGCAGGGAAACGACTGGCTGTTCGTGAAACAGACAGGACTGATGGCTGTCCCGCAAGACAACTAAGACCGGGTTCTCTTAGAACGCAGACAGTGGAGGGGCGGCTTGGCGGCCGCCAGCCGGTTTATATGCCCTTCCACCCACATTTTGAAACATATGGAAAACGACGGGGCGTGCGTGAACGGGGATAGGAGCCGGATGAGGCTCCTCGAGCTGGTAAATTCCGCAATAGACGCCTGGCTTTCTGGCGCAGGATACGTTGCACCTTTTGAAGGCGGATTCAGGCTGAGGCAGACGCAGCCGTTCCAGGACCTGATCCACAGCTGGAGCGAGAGCTGGCGCGAATCGATGCGCGGGGATGGGCGCGCGCAGGCGGTCTGCGCGGCAATCGAGCTTGAGATAAAGGAATACGGGAAGCTGCGCCAGGAAAACGGAAAGCATTACACGGAAGAGCTTGTTGGCGCATACCTTAGGGGAGAGCGGCTCCTTGCGCAGGCAGCCGCATATAAGTTTATCCGCCAGGCTTCGCGCGAGCGCCCGTTCAGAAAGCAGGGCGAGAACGAGCAGCAGAGAATGGCCGAGCGGGACATGCTCCGCAGGATAATCTATTGCATAAAACTCGATTCGCCGGAACTTGCAGGGATGATTTCCGCGATGATTGAAAAGGCGGAATACCATAATGAATGCGAAAGGCGCGAGCTTGAAAAAACAATCCTTACGCTCAATGACAGGAAATTCACTGGAATCGACCTGGATGCCAGGATGAAAGAGGCGCTTTTGGCGCTTAAGGGAAAATGCCCGGCAGCAGCGGAGTCGGGCAGGCAGGAGATACACCTGGAACAGGGGAAGTGGCGCCCGAAATCAAGATGGCACAAGGTGCATAGCCACAAGGCCCCTGGCAAACCAATTTAAGCCCCCTGCGTGAAAAAAAGAGCATGGAACAGCTGTTACTGCAAGGTGTGCTGCTCGGGGCGCTGGTGGGCATTTCAGCTTTTTTTGCTGCAAGCGAAGTCGCATTCCTCTCAATCTCCCCGGTCAGGCTGCATTCGCTTATGGAGCGGAAGGCGCCTGGCGCGGAGTGCCTTGTGCGCCTTAGGGCAAACCGGAGAAAGGTCGTGATATCCCTCCTGATAGGGAACAATGTGGCGAATGTCGCAGCCTCCGCGGTTGCAACCGCGATGTCTATGGCGCTGTTCGGCGAAGCCGGCCTTGGGATAGCGGTCGGCATAACCAGCTTCCTCCTGCTCACGTTCGGTGACATCACCCCGAAAAGCGCGGCCACCACATACGGGGAGAAGATGGCGCTTCTTTTCGCCCCCTGGATTGAGGCGACCTACAAGGTTTGCTACCCGCTGGTGGTGTTCTTTGAAAGGATAAACATGCTGATTCCGGGCATCTATTCCAGGGCAACCGGGATAGAGCGGTTCACGGAGGAGGAAGTCCGCTCGGCTGTGCGGCTTGGGGCCCAGCACAAGAGCATAAGCGAAAGCGAGCTTAGCATGATTGAGAACGTGCTTGCTTTCAACGACTTGACGGTGGAGCACGCCATGACGCCGAAAGCGCGCGTGCTGTCCTTCACTGCTGAAACCACCGTGAAGGATGCCCTCAAGCAGGCTCTCTCCAGCAACTACACCAGGTTCCCGGTGACCCGGAAAAAGGAAGTGGCAGGGACGGTCAGCATAAGGATGCTCTCGCAGGCCTCGTTCGAGCAGCCTGGCTCGTGCGTCGGGCAATATACTCTTGCGCCTGTGAAGATAAGGAAGGACGAGAAGCTCAACAGCGCATTTGCGATGCTGAGAAAACAGGGCAGGAAAGTGGCGATAGTGACTGACGAAAGAGATGAAATGATCGGCGTGGTGACGCTTGAGGATTTCCTTGGCGAGCTAATAGGGAAGACAAAATGACGGTTGGGCAGCGCAAGGGCGATGGTTGGCCCTAACGAATGTTATTTAAAGTGTTTTATCATTAAAATAGATGCGGATGGTTGCAATTGGCTGAGGCGAGGGAATGCAGATATATTTCAAGCATGCTAGCCCTGATGCTGGCGTTGGCGGCGCAGCGGCAGGCGCGAAAACTGCCTTAGGCAAGCGCCAGGCAGGAGAAACAACGGAATTCGCCAACCGCTCGCTTATTGAACTCGACCCGTGCCTTCTTAGGAAAGCGTCGATGTTCTTTTTCCTCCTTGAGCCAAGCAAAGAAACTCTTGGGAGCCTCAAATCAAAGTCTGCGGCAGTGATTGCGTCCGTGATGGGTGCTCTTGAGAATGGGGCAAGGGGCGTTTTTTCCGCAACAGCGCTCCATTCGCTGAGAGTTGCGGAAATATCCGAGATAATCGGCAAGAAAATGGGGCTGGGGGAAGAGCGGATGAAACTCCTGTGGCTTGCCGCAATGTTCCACGATGTCGGCAAGGTGACAATGGACGGGTTCCACCTGCAAGATACCCCCGACTTGACGCCTAACCAGGAAAAGCAGATTAACTGCCATCCGGAAGCCGGCGCAATGATAGTCGGAAGCAATCCGGCCCTCTCCGCAATAGCAAAAATCATAGCGGCCCACCATGAGCGCTATGACGGCGAAGGATACCCCCTGAAGCTTAGCGGCAAGGAAATACCGCTTGAGGCGCGGATAATCAAGCTGGCAGACGAGATGGATGCGGCAACAAGCAAGGATGACCGTCCTTACCGCAAGCCAGTGCCCCTGGAAAAGGAAATGCGCATCCTTCCGCACGAGGCAGGAAAGAGATTTGACCCGGAAGTTGTGGATGCGTTCTTGCAGATCCGGCATGAAATCATGAAAAAGTTCTATGATTTTGGGACACGGGAATGGCAGGAAAATGCGCTTGAACGCGTGCAGGAATGAGGAGTATCCGCGCCCGAAAAAAAGCGGATTTTGGGCTATCGGAAAAAGCATAGCTTAATAAAGCTGATTTTGCATAGAAATAGCGTGCGATTTACGTCGTAAAAATGCCCCATGATAGGGCGCAAAAAACACGCTTGGAAATGACCCTGATTCAGTGGTAATGATGGACCGGAAGGACACCCCGAAGGCTAGCGAATACACCGCAAAAAGCATACAGATACTCGAAGGGCTCGAAGCGGTAAGGAAGCGCCCGGCAATGTACATTGGCGACACGGGCGAGCGCGGGCTCCACCACCTGGTCTATGAAGTGGTGGACAACAGCGTGGACGAGGCATTGGCCGGCTTTTGCAGCCAGATAGAAGTCTCGCTTGGGGACGGCAGCGTAATCACGGTTATGGATGACGGCAGGGGCATACCTGTCGAAATGCACGAGGAAACCAAGAAATCCGCGCTCGAAGTCGTGATGACCGTGCTTCACGCGGGCGGCAAGTTCGACAACAAGACATACAAGGTCAGCGGCGGCCTCCATGGCGTGGGCGTGTCGGTGGTGAATGCGCTTTCGGAATGGCTGGAAGTGGATGTGAAAAGGGACGGCAAGCACTATAGGCAAAGGTACGAGCAGGGCAAGCCGGCCACGCCCGTGCGGGAGATAGGCCCGACCCCAGGCAAGGGGACGATTGTGCGCTTCAAGCCGGACAAGACGGTATTCAACACCATTGACTTCAAGTTCGAGATACTCGCAAACCGCCTGCGCGAGCTTGCCTTCCTCAACAAGGGGCTGAAGATCATAGTGCGAAACGAGCTTACCGGCGAATGCGAGGAGCACAAGTACGACGGCGGCATCAACTCCTTTGTCGAGCATGTGAACAAGAACAAGAATCCGATAACGAAAATCATTTACCTTGAAAAGGAGGAAGGGGACGTCTCAGTCGAGCTTGCCATGCAGTACAACGAGGGGTATGCGGACAACATCTACACGTTTGCGAACAACATCAACACGATTGAGGGCGGCTTCCACCTTGTCGGCTTCCGCGCTGCGCTCACAAGAACCGTCAACGATTATGCCGAGGCGAATGCGGGAAAGAAAAAGGACAACGGGGTGAAGATATCCGGCGAGGATTTGAAGGAGGGGCTTGCCGCAATCCTTTCGGTGAAGCTTCCGCATCCGCAGTTCGAAGGGCAGACCAAGACAAAGCTTGGCAACAGCGAAATCCGGGGGATTGTGGAGTCCATAGTTAACGAGCGGCTCAAGACATATTTCGAGGAGAATCCTGCCGAAGCGAGGAAAGTTATCGAGAAGGCGACCTCGGCAGCGCATGCGAGGGAAGCCGCGCAAAAGGCGCGCGAGCTTGTAAGGAGGAAGGGCGCGCTTGAGGGCGGAGTGCTTCCCGGGAAGCTTGCGGACTGCTCGGAAGAGGACCCTGCAAAAAGCGAAATCTACATAGTGGAGGGGGATTCGGCAGGCGGCTCGGCAAAGCAGGGAAGGGATAGGAAATACCAGGCAATCCTCCCGCTTCGTGGAAAAATACTCAATGTGGAGAAGGCGCAGATAACAAAAATCCTTGGGAGCGACGGCATCCGCACGCTCATCTCCGCGCTTGGCACCGGCTTTGGGGTGGATTTCGACATCGGCAAGCTGCGCTACCACAAGGTAATCATAATGACGGATGCGGACGTGGACGGCGCGCACATCCGCACGCTCCTCCTAACGCTTTTCTTCCGCTACATGCGGGACCTGATAGACAAGGGGATGGTGTACATCGCCCAGCCTCCGCTTTACAAGCTCAAGAAAGGCAAGGCGGAGGCTTATGCGTATTCGGATGCCGAGAAAGACCGGCTTCTTGCGCAAATGGGCGAGGGGGCGGGGGTGCAGCGCTACAAGGGGCTTGGGGAGATGAACCCGGACCAGCTTTGGGGCACCACCATGGACCCTGCAAACCGCGTGCTCCTGAAAGTGACTGTGGAGGATGCGATGAAGGCGGACGAGATATTCACCATACTGATGGGCGACGCGGTGGAGCCGCGGCGCGAGTTTATCGAGATGCACGCGAAGGAAGTGAAGAACCTGGATGTTTAGGCTGGGGATTGGGCGGATAGGCAAACAAGGGCATGAAAGATAACTGGCAAGGCAGAATGCATTTGTGGAACCGGGGATTGTCGCGTTTGATTGTGTGATATTGATGGCTGAGGAAAAAGCGGCTGCGGGATACCTGCACGGGAAAATAGAGCCGCGCACGGTCGAGAAGGAAATGAAATCCTCCTACCTCGACTATGCGATGAGCGTGATAGTAGGCAGGGCCCTGCCGGACGTGCGCGACGGGCTCAAGCCGGTCCACAGGAGAATTCTTTTTGCGATGTACGAGCTTTCTAACACGCATGACAAGCCGTACAAGAAAAGCGCAAGGGTGGTCGGAGAGACATTGGGCAAATACCACCCGCACGGCGATTTTGCGATTTACGATTCGATGGTGAGGATGGCGCAGGATTTCTCCCTCCGCTACCCGCTTGTGGAAGGGCAGGGGAACTTCGGCTCGGTGGACGGCGATTCGGCGGCTGCGATGAGGTACACCGAAGCTCGGCTGAACCGTTTTGCGGAAGAGATGATTTCAGACATCGAGAAGGACACGGTGGATTTCACCCCGAACTTCGATGCCACCCTCAAGGAGCCGCTCGTGCTCCCCTCGCGCGTGCCCAACCTCCTTGTGAACGGGTCATCGGGAATCGCGGTCGGCATGGCGACCAACATGCCGCCCCACAACCTCTGCGAGGCGGTGGACGGGCTGGTTGCCATGATAGACAATCCGCAAATCACGCTGGACGGGATGCTGCCGCTTGTGAAGGGGCCCGATTTCCCGACAGGCGGGTTCATACTCGGCAGAAAGGGGATACTGGAGGCTTATGCGACCGGGCGCGGGTCGATACGCATCCGCGGCAAGGCGGAGATAATGGAAGCGGGAAAAGCCGAGAAGAAGAGGCACATTGTGATTACCGAGCTTCCCTACCAGGTGAACAAGGCGGAATTCGTGAAAACGGTCGCGGAGCTTGCAAGGGACAAGAGGATAGACGGGATTTCGGACATAGCCGACCGCTCGGACAGGGAGGGCATGCGCGTGCATATCGACCTGAAAAAGGACGCGAATGCGGACGTCGTGCTGAACCAGCTTTATGCCCATACCGCACTTGAAGGCACGTTCGGGATAAACAACCTTGCGCTTGTGGGCAACGAGCCGAAAACACTGCCTCTTCTTGACCTGCTGCGGGAGTTCCTCAACCACCGCCTTGCGGTAGTCAAAAGGCGCTCGGCGTTCGAGCTCGGGGTTGCAAAGGACCGCAAGCACATCGTGGAAGGGTTGCTGCTCGCCCTTGCGAAAATCGATGCGGTGGTGAGGACGGTAAAGACAGCGAAAGTGCCGCTTGAGGCGCTCATGGCGGAGTTCGCGCTTAGCCAAAAGCAGGCGGAAGCGATACTTGAGATGAAGATACGGAAGCTCTCCATGCTTGAGACCGGCAAGCTCAACGAAGAAAATGCCGAGCTTGGGAAAACTATAGGGTACCTTGAGGGCGTGCTTGCGGATGAGAGGAAGATTTACGACATAATAAGGAACGAGCTGGTAGAGGTGCGGAAGAAATACGGGGATGGGCGGCGCACGCAGATAATCGACGGAGGGGACGAAGACGGGGTCGGGCTGGAGGATTTGATTGCGGACGAGGAAGTGGCAGTCATCATAACGCAGGACGATTACATAAAGCGCGTGCCCATTTCGGAATACAAGGCGCAAGGCAGGGGAGGGAAGGGCGTCATCGGCAGCGAAACGAAGGAGGAGGACAGCATAAAGGACATACTCTTCGCCTCCACGCACGACTATTTGCTTTTCTTCACAGACAAGGGCGATGTGCATTGGCTCAAGGTCTACCGGATACCTTCCGGCGGCAGGTATGCGATGGGCAAGGCGATTGTGAACCTGCTTGAGCTTTCCGGCGAGAAGATAAGCGCGTGGGTGAAAACAAGGAGCTTCGATGAGAACGAATACCTTGTCATGCTCACCAAGAACGGCATAATGAAACGGAGCAGCATGGCTGATTATTCGCGCCCGAGAAAGGGGGGCATAATCGCAATAACCCTCAAGGAGAACGACGCGCTCATAGACGCCAAGAAGACCGACGGGAAGCGCGAAATCATAATCGCGACGCAAAACGGGCTTGCGATACGCTTCAAGGAGGCCGAGGTGCGCGAAGTGGGCAGGACGGGGCAGGGCGTCATCGGCATAAGGCTGAAAAAGGGCGACTCGGTCGCCGGGATGGCGCTTGACGAGAGCGAAACTCTCCTTACCGTCACCGAGAACGGATATGGCAAGAGGACGGAGATTTCCGAGTACAGGCTGCAGTCAAGGGGCGGCACCGGCGTGATAAGCATAAAGACGCACGGAAGGAACGGCGCGGCGGTCGGCATTGCCTCTGTGAAGGATTCCGACCAGCTGCTCCTTGTCTCATCCGGCGGCAAGATAATCCGCATGTTCGTTGCGGACATCAGCGTGATTGGCAGGAACACCGGCGGCGTGCGCCTCATGAAGCTTGAGGGCGGCGAAAAGGTTGTTGCGATGGAAAAGATTTCCGGTAACGGAAATGGGGCGGCAGAGGCAGGCGCGCAGGAAACGCAGGGGCAGGGAAATGGGCTGCAAAAGCCGCCTGAAACGGGAAAGCGGCAGCAGCCGCAGGAAGAGAGAAAAAAACAGCCGAAAGCTAAATCTGACGACATAATCTACGCTTGAAAAAAGCCTGCGGCAGGACGGCACGGCGTGAACTACCCACGCCTGAAGGCGTGGGCTTCTAGCAGAATGCCGCTAGGCTC
>CAYWFJ010000044.1:0-6839 GCA_964458205.1 Microcaldota archaeon
CCTTACCGCCTGCTGCCCGAGCATCGCCGACATCTGGATTGCGTTCAATAGCGAGCCCCTCACGCCGATTTTCGCCATGATGAGCGCGGTGTTCTCATTGCCGAGCGAGTGCTCCACCATGGTGCCTGCGGATTCCCTCGAGCGGGAAGTTATCTGCATTATCCTCTCTTCCAAGGATTCGCGAAGCGAAAGGCCCGGCGAGCGCTCGAGCGTCTTGTTCTTGTACTGCATTATCGCGGTCTCGACCTCGCGCTTCATGCTGTCCTGGAGCTCGAATAGCTTCTTTTGCATGTCTGCCGAGAGCGAATAGTTCTGCAGCGACACGGAGAGCCCCTGCTTAGATATGACGTCGAGGAGCATGTGCGTGGAGGTGTCCACGAACCTTCTCGCGTCGTCCGCGCCGTGCTGGTGGAATATCTGCTCGAGGATTTCGTTCTCGTACGAGCGGCTCTGAAGCGCGCCTGAAAGCATTATCCCGTTCTTTATCACGATTCTCGAGTCCGGGTCGTCCTTCGGGTTTTTCACCTTGCACATCTTGCTCATGACATCGATGCTAAGGTCCTTGGGGAGGAGGAGCGAGAATATCAGCTTCCCTGAGAAGCGCTCGCCGCGGTCAGGCTCCGGAAGGCGGCTGATGCCTGCCATCGCAAGAAGGTGGCATGCCTCGCTCTTCGAGAAATCCGTTGTCTGCTTGGTGAAGTAGTATGCGCCAGAGACGTAGTCCTCCTGCGGGCGGATGATTGCATGCCCGTGCCTGGGGGAGATTATCTGGTTGTGCACCTTCATGAGCATTTCCGCTTCGACCCTGGCCTCCTCGTTCTGCAGGACGTGGAGGTTCATCTCGTCCCCGTCAAAGTCCGCGTTGTAAGGCGGGCAGACCACCGGGTTGAGGCGGAACGTCTTCCCGGGAAGCACCTTGACCGAGTGGCACATTATGGACATCCTGTGCAGCGAAGGCTGCCTGTTGAAGAGCACCGTGTCCCCGTCCATCATCTGGCGCTCGATTGTGTAGCCGGCGCCGAACGTGGCGAGTATCTCCTCGCGCGCGGTGGGCGCGACCTTTATCCTCTTGCCGTCGGTGCGCACCACGTATTCCGCCTTCGGGTAGGTGTCGGAAAGGACGTATTTCCTGCACTCCTCTATGTTCCAGCTTGTGACCCTCACAGGGACGGTCATCTCCTCCGCGACCGACTGCGGCACGCCCACCTCGGAAATCGAGATGTTCGGGTCAGGGGAAATCACCGTGCGGGCTGAGAAGTTGACGCGCTTTCCCGAAAGGTTGTACCTGAAGCGCCCCTCCTTCCCCTTGAGGCGCTGGCTAAGCGTCTTGAGCGGCCTTCCTGAGCGGTGGCGCGCAGCCGGTATGTTCGAGGTCTCGTTGTTGAAGTATGTGGTCACGTGGTACTGCACGAGCTCCCAAAGATCCTCTATGATGAGCTGCGGGGCGCCGGCGTTGATGTTCGCCTCCAGGCGCTGGTTTATCCTCATGATGTCGACAAGCTTGTGCGTGAGGTCGTCCTCCGAGCGGTCGCCTGTCTCAAGCGTGATTGACGGGCGCACCGAAACCGACGGGACGATGAGCGCGGTGATGACCATCCATTCGGGGCGCGCATACTGTGTGTCGAAGCGCAGGATGCGCAAATCCTTGTCCGAAACCGAGGCGAGCCAGTCGCGCACCTCGGTCGGGAGCATCTGGAAGACTTCCTCGCGGCGCTCGGCGTTCTCGCCCTTGCCGGTCTTTTTTATGAATATCTTGTTGAACGTTGTCGGGCGGATGTAGCGTATTTCCGGGACCGGGGAATCGCAGTAGATGCACTTCGGCATGTAGTCGTCGTCATCCCCGCCGTCCTTCTCCTTCTTGCCCTTTCCCGCCTTGCCCTTCTTTTTTGAGTGGCTGTGGTTCTCGCGCACCATCTTCTTGACTATTGAATAGTATTCGTCCGCGTCCTTGTCCGCGTCTATCGAGTTTTCGAGCACCTGCACCTGCTCCTCGGTCAAAAGCGCGCGCTTGCAGTTCGAGCAGGTGGACTGGAGCACCTTCAGGACCGTCTTTGCGAATTCGGGGTGGATGACCGGGCGGACAAGCTCGATGTGGCCGAAGTGCCCGGGGCAGGAGCGGATGGTCCCGCCGCAGGTCTTGCACTTGAGCCCTGGGTCGATGACGCCCATGCGAAGGTCCATCAGCCCGCCGTCAATCGGGTAGGAGTCGTCGTTATAGGTGTCAGGCACGGTGATTTTCGCGGAGGACATCTTCCGTATCATCTCCGGGGAGAAGAGGGAGAATTTTGCCTTGTCCACCATTTTTGAAACAAATATGCCCATACAAAACACCACTCAAACCAAATTCAAACCAATCAACGCATTCATCCGATACATCCGAGCCTTCCGCTTAAGCCTTGTCGCGCAGCATCAGCCGCGGGAAAATCCCAAGCGCCTTTATCTCGTCGAGGAGCAGCTTGAACGCGTAGCTCATCTCGACGTAGTTGAGCTTGTTGTTCTCCCCGCACAGCGGGCAGACATCGCGGTTCTTCACGAAATCGTGGAACCCGATTGAGCCGCACGAGTCGCAGATGAGGAGCGCGGTCTTGTCGCTCTCATCAAGCAATCTCTCCTTTATGAGCATGGCTGCGCCGTAGCCGATAAGGCAGTCGCGTTCCATCTCCCCGAAACGGAGACCTCCCTCGCGGGAGCGCCCTTCGGTCGGCTGGTGGGTGAGAAGCTGCACAGGCCCCCTTGAGCGCACGTGCATCTTGTTTGACACCAGGTGATGGAGCTTCTGGTAGTAGATTACGCCAACGTAAATGGTGGTCTTTATCGCCTGTCCTGTGAGCCCGTCGTAAAGTATCTCCTCGCCGAACTCGTGGAGCCCGTTCTCCTTCATGGTTTTCCGCACTTCCTCCTCGCGGTCGCCCGTGAACGCGGTCGCGTCCATGAGTTTTCCGGTATAGCAGGCAGCCTTGCCGCCCAGCATCTCAAGAAGGTGCCCGACAGTCATACGCGAGGGGATTGCGTGCGGATTGATGATAAGGTCAGGCACTATGCCGTCCTTGGTGAAAGGCATGTCCTCCTGCGGGCGGAGAAGCCCGATTACCCCTTTTTGCCCGTGCCTGCTTGCGAACTTGTCCCCGACCTCGGGAATCTTAATGGAGCGCACGCGAGTCTTGACCAGCTTGGTGCCTGCGAGAGAATCGGTGAGAAGCACCGAATCGACCACGCCGCCTTCGCCGGACTTGAGTACAAGGGAGGATTCGCGCTTCTTCTCCTCGATCATCCCGAACACCGTGATTTCCTCAAGGAAACGCGGGGGGGAGGTCTTTCCGACCAGGACGTCTTTCGGGCCTACCTCGCACTCCGGCGAGATTATGCCGTCCTCGCCCAGGAAGCGGTATGACTTCTCCTCGCGGTAGCCGCTGGTGGTCGGCATGGGGATTTCAAACGTGTCCCTCTGCCCCCCAGGATAGCGGCGCTCCTCTGTCTCGTGCGACTTGAAGAACACCGAGCGGCCAAGGCCGCGGTCCACCGCGTTCTTGTTCATGACGACCGCGTCGCCGATGTTGTAGCCGTACGAACTGGTGATTGCGACCACGAAGTTCTGCCCCGCGGCCCTGTCCGCAAAGCCCATGAGCCTATAGGGCTGGGTCTGGGCAAGGGGCTGCTGCGGGTAATAGAGTATGTGAGCGCGCGAGTCGTTCCTCATGTTGAAGTTCACGCAATATGTGCCAAGCGACTGCTTTGCCATGGCGCACGCCATCGTAATCCTTGGCGATGAGTTGTATTCCGGGAACGGGAGCACGGACACCGTAACGCCGAATATCGAGACCGGGTCGATTTCAAGGTGGGTATGCTCAGGGGTGATTTCGGATTCCTTGAGCGCGGCATATATCCCTTCCTCCTCCTCGCCGTCAAGGTACTCGAGCACGCCGAGCTTCACAAGCCCGCTCCATGATATCTCGTTGCGCTTGAGCTGCTCGAGAAGCACGGGCGTCAGCCTGCTCTGCCCGTTCTCCACCACTATATATGGGCGGCGCGCGCGGCCGCTGTCGGTGTTGATGAAAAGGTCGTCGGTCTTCCTGTTGTAGTGGAAGTTCACTTCGGATGAGATGCTTGCCGAGCGCCTTCTTGCGCGCAGCTCGGAAACCAGCTGGGCGCCGGAGTCGTGCATGCCGACAAGCTTGCCGTTGAGGTAGACGCTGGTGCGTGGCTGGGACCCGGGGGTTCCGGCCGCAGCGTGCTTCTTTTTGCGCATTTTCTTCCGCTTCATAAACATCACCGACCAAATTCCAAAAGCCATATGGGGCGTGCGTGAGAATCATTCATTTTCAAGCGCCAGGCGGGCAAACTCATTCAAGGGGCTTTACCCCGAGCTTCTTGATTGCCTCCTCAAGGTTCTTCTCGTCCTCGCCGATTGAGACTTCGCATGCCAGCGCGAGGTTCTTCACCAGCGCGCATGACGGGCCTTCCGGCGACTCGTTGGGGCAAAGCTTCCCCCAGTGGGTGCCGTGCAAGTCACGCGCCATGAAATGCGGGTGCTTCCTTGAGAGGGGCGATATTATCCTGCGAAGATGGGACATTGAGGAGAGGAAGCTCGTCCTGTCAAGGAGCTGCGAAACGCCCGTCTGCTTCGCAATCCAGTTGCCTGTCGCCATCGCATAGCGCACCCTGTCGGAGAGCGCGTCCGGGCGCACGAGCGTCTGCACCGCGAGGTGCCTGCCTCTTGCGTCCGCGCGGCCTGCCTGGTATGAGACGTCCTTCACGAGGAACTGGAAAGCGTAGCGGAAAAGGTCCTCCATCAGGTCGCCTGCGAGCTTTATCCGCTTGTTCGCATAATGGTCCTTGTCGTCCTCCGGAATCTCCTTGAATGCGACCTTGACCGCGTGCTCCGCCATCTTGCAAAGGTAGTGCGCCTTCCGTAGGCGGTCCTGCGGCGCAGTCCCGATGTGCGGGAGGAGATAGGTGTCTATGAGCGTTTCAGCGCGCTTCTCGCGGTATTCCTGGGCCTGCCCGTGAGCTACCTTGCGCCCGAGGTAATCAAACGCCGTCTCCTTGTCGTCGACCTTGTTTGCCTTGTCAAGCTCAAGGTTCAACAGGATGTCGTTCCGGATGTTCCTGTCGTTTGAGAATGTGGAGAGTATGTCTTCCGTCTTCCCAAGGCCAAGCGCACGGAGGGTGGTGGTAAGCGAGAGGTCTTTTGGAGAGGAAGGGAAAACCACGCGCATCACCCCTTCGTTGGTGCGCTCAACAGCCGTCCTTGCGCGGAAGCCGAAGCGGGTGGAGAATACTTTTGCGGTGACCAATAGCTTGTCCTTTTCCCTTGTGCACATTATCCGGTTCGGCGCCAGGTCCTCAATCGAGGTGAGCACGCGCTCGCTGCCGTTTATTATGAAGTAGCCGCCCGGATCCGCCGGGTCCTCGCCTGCCTCTATCAATTCCTCCTCGCTCATGTTGTCGAGGTAGCAGAGCTTGGACTTGACCATCACAGGGAGCTCTCCTATGAACACTTCGGAGAACATGGTGCGCTCGACCCCGTTGTAAACAGGGATTATTTCCAAGAAGATGGGCGCAGCGTAGGTGAGGTTGCGAAGGCGCGCTTCCGAGGGGATGATGTTCCGCTGCGCGCCGTCAGCCTCGATTATCTTGGGCTTGTCAAGGCGGATTTGCCCGAAGCGGAGCTCGAAGCCTTCGACGGATGGCTGTATGGTTCCAACGCGGTTCACCACGCTTTGGAGCCCGCTGTCTATGAACTTGTTGTAAGAATCAAGATGCTGCTTTACCAGGCTGTTGTCCTTGAGATACGCGTTCAGCAATTCCCCTCGCATAATTCCCACCTGGCAATTTGCCTAAACCCTTTTGCGGCTTATTCGTCCACAATCAGGCGATAATTCAGCGAGCCGTCCAGCCTCTTTATCTCGACTATCTGGCCCGCCTTCGCGCCTTTTCCTACAAGCGCGGCATCCTTGAGATGAATCTTCGGTATCCTAGCCTGAGAAATCTTGAATTCGGCAAGTATTTTCTCCCCTTCCTCCTTGGGCAGCACCCTGTGAGGGGGGATCAATTCGTGTATGGTTGTTTCTCGCTCGGACAAGGGAACACCTAACAAATCAGGACGTGGGCATAATAAGCAAAGAAAGGTTTATAAAAGGTAGTTTCCGTGCGCGCGCGGACGGCGTGGAAACGGAAAAGCGGCGCATAAGCGCCCAAATTGGCTTCGTTTGCGGGAACCTAATCAATTACCTCAAATTCCGCCCTTTTTCCGTTCCCAAGGTAGGCAAACGTATTCCTTATTGCATAAGGCTCTGCCGCTATGAAATGCACCCCTCCTTTTTTTGAGAAAAGCCACCTGTCAGCCTTGGACGGGGAAGGGACGCTGTTCGGATGCGAATGGAAAGTGCCCATCACACCCTCCAACACAGGCATCATCCAATCGGAGAACGAGGACATTTCCTCAGAAACCATTATGCCGGGCGGAATCATTGTTTCCTCGATTATGATGTCCCCTTTTTCGAGCCTGCCTGTGAAAAGGCAGATGAATTCGTTGGGGTATGCCGCCTTCGCGCCGGAAAGCGCGGAGAGGAGGGCGCGCCGCTTGACCAGTATCTGCATGATGAATAAAACAGGAAAAAGGAATAAGAAGCAGCCGCTTTCGCGCACGCGGTCATTTCTGGAGGGTGGAGTGGAGAATCATCGATTCGAAGCGGATCTCCAGGTTTTCGCACCCGGAAAGGAGCAGGTGCAAATCCGAGTCCTCGCTCATCACTATTACCCTGTCATAAAGGCCGGAGAGCGTTCCTGACATGTGGCGTATTGCCGCATCGTCGTGGCCTATGCGGGAATTGTTGGGG
>CAYWFJ010000044.1:6849-7076 GCA_964458205.1 Microcaldota archaeon
GGACGAGCGGTCTTTTAGCGTTGAGCGGAGCGCATGCACGTATTCATCATGGAGGGAAATCGGCTCCATGGAGAGCTTGCCGCCGTGCCATTCATGGTCGCGAAGAAGGCAGCCAAGCTCGCTGAATTTGTTATGCGGCACAAGGAGGGCGCCCCTGTCCCCCTTCCTGAGGCTGTTTTTTTGGATTTCGAGCTCTTCTATGACTTGCAGGGGGACGAATATTTCGC
>CAYWFJ010000045.1:0-6755 GCA_964458205.1 Microcaldota archaeon
GCCTCTTGGCGGATTGGTGCAAGAGATTGCGCTCTCCATATGCAAAGGAGGTTATAGAATGGCAAGGATGCACTCTAAAAAGAGGGGCAAGTCCGGCTCGAAACGCCCGGCAGTCAAATCGGTCCCGGAATGGACCGAATACGCCCCGCACGAGGTCGAGGATCTTGTGGTGAAGATGGGCAAGGAAGGGAAGGGCCCGACCGAAATCGGGATGATACTCCGCGACACCTACGGAATCGCATCGGTGCAGAACCTGTGCAACAAGTCGGTGAGCAATGTCCTTTTGGACGGCGGGGTCAAAATCGCCTATCCTGAGGACATGATAAACCTCATCAAGAGGGCGGTGAACATGCGCGAGCACCTCAAGACGAACCGCTCGGACAGGCACAACCGCACCAAGCTCATACACGTCGAGTCGAAGATAGCAAGGCTCGTCAAATACTACACGAAGACAGGAAGGCTGCCGGCTGACTGGAAGTACGACCCAGAGACCGCCGCGCTGTTGGTGAAGTGATCTTATGGCTGAAAAGAAAACCAAGGTAGTCGACAAGTGGAAGATGAAAAGCTGGTACACCATTGTCGCGCCCGAGATATTCGACTCCAAGGAAGTGGGGCAGCTCGTCTCGTCCGACGAGGCGAACCTCATGGACCGCCGGGTGAAGGTGGGCTTGGGCGAGCTTACCGGCAGCTTCTCGCAGTCGACCGCATACAGCGCGCTTTATTTCCGGGTGAAGGAGGTCCGCGGCAAGTCCGCGCACACCATCTTCATCGGGCACGAGCTTGCGCCCGGCTACGTCCGGACGCTTGCGCGCCGCCGCCGCTCTATAATGAACCAGGTGGACGATGTCACCACGAAGGACGGCGTGCAGCTGCGCATAAAGTCCATGTGCGTCTCCGGCCTGAGGGTGAGCGAGGCGGTGCGCGCTGACGTGAGGAAGGCGATTTCCGAGACCGTCCGAGCGATTGCGAAGAACACCGACTTCAACACGCTGGTGCAGGAGATGGTCTTCGGCAAGCTTTCCGCGAAGATTTTCAACTCGATAAAGAAAATCGGGCCCTTAAAGCGCGTGGAAATCCGCAAGAGCGAGGTAAAGGAGAACTTCGCGCAGAAGGAGCAGAAGGCGTAAAGCGCGCCTTCTGCCAGTTCTTCCTTATTTTTTTGTTTTATCTGCCTAGCTTAGCTCCGGCTTCCACGGGCAGGCGCCTTTTTCCAGCCGCCCTTATCGCCGATTGGTTTTTATTCCTCCCCTCCGAAGCAAAATCGGGTGGGAATATGGACTGGAAGAAAGCCTCAATTGCAGCCTGCGCATACGCGGCAATCTCGCAAATCGTCTATTTCTTCGGGGCCACATTCGACATGGGCTATTACACCGACCCTGCGAACGCGCAGATTTGGAGCAAGGTGATGATGCCGGATGCGGGCCCGCCTCCCATGGAGTTTTACCTGCTTTCGCTCATGCTGGGGTTCGCAACCGGGCTTCTTTACGCGCTCGCGTTCACTTTCGTGCACAGGAGCATCAAGGCAAAAAACGCGCTTGAAACCGGATTCCGGTTCGGGCTTTTCATCTTCGCGATGGTGAGCGTGACCGGGTTTGTCTCGATGTCGCTGCTTCTCGCAATACCTGCGGGCCTGCAGTTTTCCTGGCTGGTGCAGGGGCTGGTGACTTCGCTTGCATCCGGGCTGGTTTATGCAAAGGTAATGGGATAGGGTAATCAAATGGCAAAACAACCTGTTTTTTTCGGGGAGCTGACAAGCGCGCAAGCGGGCAAGATAGCCAAGGCGAAGAAAAAGCCCATCGTGATAGTGCCGATGGGCGCGCTTGAGGCGCACGGCGGGCATTTGCCCCTTTGGACTGACACGATTGTGCCGCACAAGCTTGCGCAAAAGGCTGCGGAAAAGGCAGGCGCGCTCGTGCTCCCGCCAATCCCATATGGCTTTTGCTACACCCTTCGCCCCTGGCCCGGCACGATGAGCCTGAAATCAGGGACATTCGCCGCAATCATCCGCGACATCACCCGCGAGCTTGTGAGGAACGGCTTTGACCGGATACTTTTCCTAAACGGGCACGGCTCGAACGGCTCGATTGCAGGGCATGTCCTCAATGAACTCTCGGACGACCTTTCTTTCAAGGCATGCATCGTCTCCTGGTGGGAGATGAAAGAGCTTGGCGACATGGTCGGGCACGCGGACGAGAACGAGGCGTCCCTTGTGATGTCGCTTACTGGCTGGAAGAAAATGAAGTCCCGGCAGGAAAAGTGCGGCGGCACATTCGGGAAAGTCATACCCATGCCAAAAGGCGTTTTTGCAAGCCGCGGCTACTGGGGCAAGGTCGGCGGCGAATCTGCCGCGCGCGGGGCGAAGATGGAAAAGGTTATCGTGGAAAAGCTGGTCAAGCTGATCAAGGCGGATTTAATATTGAAAGAATAGGTGATTTTGATGATGCCAGGGATGGACCCGAAAAGCATGCAGAAGATGATGAAGCAGATGGGAATCAAGAGCGACGAGCTTGAGGCGACAAAGGTCACAATCGAGCTAAAAGATGGCGGCAGGATAACCATCCACGAGCCGCAAGTGGTACAAATCGAGATGCAGGGCAGCAAGTCATTCCAGATAATGGGGAAGGTCACCGAGGAGCAGGATGCCGCCGAAGAGGACATAAGGATGGTGATGGAAGGCGCGGGCTGCGGGAAGGAGGAGGCTCAAAACGCGCTTCGCGACACGAACGGGGATATCGCTGAAGCGATATTAAGGCTGAAAGAAGAGTGAAAAGGCCCTGCTTGCCCCTCAGTCGAGCGGATGCTCCTTTATTTTCATTTTCAGTTCATCGCTTGCAGCGGCATTGAACATGCCGACTGCTTCATGGACGCGATTGCGCCTTAGAGCCGCATCCGGCGCCAAGCCGGGGGCGCTGGCCCATTTGAGGAATAGCGCATCCATATATTCTCTATTGACGCTGTATCTTGTGCTGATGAACTTTGCCTGGTACCGGAGGGTCTCAACCAGCCTTTCAATGCCAATCGGGTTCCAGATGAAGTTGCCCGTGCAATTCAGGCGGTTCCGCATTCCTATGAGCGTGCCTGCCTCTTCAGGGGTCAGTTTCAGCTTGAGCATCGCATGCGCAAGCCCCCCAAGCTCTTTTTTGTTTCCGATTATGCCATCATCCATTTTGGTTGGCGTGGCGGCAACATATGCGGCTATTGCCTTTTCTTTCGAGTTTACCCTAAGGCTATGGGCAAGCTGGATTGCGCCGTAAATTACGGTTACCATAAGAAGCATTGGGATGAATGGCGCAGCCTTTTTGATTGGCGAAGGGCTGCGGTTCCGGTATTCTTCCAACTCATAATATGGCGTAATGAACTTCTTTGCCCTGGCAAATATGCCTGGGTGCGCCTTCCGGTAATTATGGCGGTCAACCATCCTCTGGTGCTTTTCCGGATTAATTTGCTTGCTGTTCATGCACTATCACCCTCTCTAACCAATAATCATCAATTAATGTTGCCATATATGAACTATTGTGTTTAAATAGCTATCGCCAAGCCCTGCACGGCGCCATTTTCATGCGCATTTCCTGGAAATTCCGCCTCCTTCCTGCCTGGCTTTCCTGCCATTTCGGCGCTTATATAAACCTTAGCTGAAAATAGAGCGTGCTCCTCACGGGGCGTGGGAGGTGGAATGGAGCCTTCGGGTGTACCATTCCCCTCTAATATTCCTCAACTCACTATCTCCTTCTATCCAGATGGTTGGCATGGCATCTCTTCATGAAACCGCAAAAAACGCGCCCCATTTGCCCGGGGTTTACACTTTCAGGTCCAGCGAGGGCACGCCCCAATACATTGGCAAGGCAAAAGACCTCCACTCGCGCCTCTCAAGCTACTTCTCATCTGACGCGCCAGACAAGACGCGCCTCATGATTTCAAAATCACATTCGCTTGAATGGGTAGTCACGGATAACGAGGCGGAGGCGCTGCTCCTTGAGAACGGCATGATAAAGCGCCACTACCCGAAATACAACATCGACCTCAAGGACAGCGAGAAATTCACCTATATCCTGATTACGGATGAGGAATTCCCGCGAATGGTTCTCGTCCGCAAGGGCAGGGGCGGCAAAATCCCGTCTGGCGGCAAGGCATACGGACCGTTCACGGCAGGCTCGGCATACTCGCTTGTCGCATCCACTCTCCGAAAGATATTCAAAATCAGGACCTGCAAGGTGAACCAAGGCAAGCCCTGCCTCCAATACCACCTCGGCTTTTGCACCGGCGTCTGCGCGGGGCTGATTTCCAGGCGGGAATACCTGCGGCAGGTGGAAAAGCTGAAGATGGCTCTTTCAGGCGGAAAAAAACTCGAGGAATTAATCGATAGCATGGAAAGTGAAATGAAAAAGGCCTCATCGGAAAAGCGCTTCGAGCGCGCAATCGAGCTCCGCAATTCCATCCGCTCCCTCTCTTCCCTTCTTGAGCGGCAGAAATTCGAGTCCGCAGGGGAGGGGAATGAGGATTTCATCTGCCTTGCGGAGCACGAAGGCAGGGCGTATGTCCAGCTTTTCCGGCAGATTGGCGGCGTCATCCGCGACAGGCGAAAATACGATTTCGAGCCTGCTTTCGGCGATGGGCCCCTGGCGCAATTCCTCCCGCGCTTCTACGAGGCAGGCGGCATTCCGCGAAGGATTTACGTTTCAAGCGAACCGTCTTCCAAGCTGGCACTAGAAAAATACCTTTCCGCCATGCGCAAAGGGCCTGTGAGCATAATCGTGCCGGAAAAAGGCGACAAGAAAAAGCTTCTCGAGCTTCTCCGCAAGAATATTCTATTGGAAATAGGGGGGCATGCCGACCCTGCGATAGTCAGGCTTCAGCACGAGCTTTCACTTCCCGCGCTCCCGCGCGTGATAGAATGTTTCGACGTTTCCAACCTTTTCGGCAGCAGCAACGTCGGCTCGATGGTGCAGTTTGTGAACGGCAAGCCGAACAAGTCCGGCTATCGCCGTTTCAAGACGCGAAGCGTGGAAGGGCAGGACGACTTTGCCTCCATGCGCGAGATAGTCTTCCGCCGCTATTACGGGCTCAAGTCCCGTGGCGAAGCCCTGCCTGACCTAATAGTGGTGGATGGCGGCGCAGGGCAGCTCAATTCCGCACTTTCTGCGCTTTCCGAGCTGCAGCTTTCCATTCCGTGCGTTTCGCTTGCAAAGGAATTCGAGGAAATATACTCGCCAGACGCAGCCGAGCCCATCCGCCTCCCGCGCTCATCCCCCGCGCTCAAAGTGCTCCAGCACGCGCGCGACGAGGCTCACCGCTTCGTGATTTCCTACCATCGGCTGCTGCGGAAAAAGAAGATGGCGGAATAACAATTCCGCCTCAAAGCGCCTTCTTCAGGTATTCGCCAGTATAGCTGTCCTTATTCTTCGCGACTTCCTCTGGCGTCCCTTCCGCGATTATTTTCCCGCCCTCGTCGCCCCCTTCAGGCCCCAGGTCAATGACATGGTCCGCGGATTTCACAACATCCAAATTGTGCTCGATGACAAGGATGGTGTTTCCTTTGTCCGCCAGCCTCTGGAGGACCGCCAGAAGCTTTGACACATCCGCAAAATGGAGCCCGGTGGTCGGCTCATCAAGTATGTAGAACGTCGAGCCGGTGTCGCGCTTGCTAAGCTCAGCAGCAAGCTTAATCCTTTGCGCCTCGCCGCCTGAAAGCGTGGTCGCCGGCTGCCCGAGCGTTATATACCCAAGCCCCACATCGTTCATCGTCTCCAGCTTGTTTTTTATCGAGGGGATGTTCTGGAAAAACCTGCACGCCTCATCCACGCTCATCGAGAGGACATCGTGTATGCTTTTCCCCTTGTATTTTATCTGGAGCGTTTCCGAGTCATACCGTTTCCCATCGCATTCTTCGCAGGTGACGTATACGTCGGGCAGGAACTGCATCTCTATCCTCTTCACCCCGTCCCCTTCGCACGCCTGGCACCTGCCCTTTTGCACATTGAACGAGAACTGCCCCGGCTCATAGCCGCGCGCCCTTGCCTCGGGCACCCCTGCGAAAAGCTCCCTTATGGGGGTGAATGCGCCAATGTAAGTCGCGGGATTGGAGCGCGGCGTCCTGCCAATCGGCGACTGGTCTATCGCAATCACCGCCGTGAGGCTCTCCAGCCCTTCAAGCCGGGTGAACTTGCCAGGGTCGTCCCGCGACTGGTGGAAATGCTTCATAAGCGCCTTGTAAAGTATCTCGTTCACAAGGGTTGACTTGCCCGAGCCCGACACCCCTGTTATGCAGGTGAAGACGCCCAGCGGAATCCGCACATCGATGTTCTTGAGGTTGTTTTCCCTCGCGCCGCGGATTGCAAGCCATTTTCGCGCAGCGCGCCTCAGTTTCGGGGTAGGGATGGAAATCTCCTTCCTAAGATAAGCGCCGGTCAGCGAGTTTTTGCTTTTTTCAACTTCCTGTGGCGTGCCCATCGCCATTATCTGCCCGCCATGCACCCCTGCGCCCGGCCCCAAATCCACCATGAAATCGGCGCTTCGCATGGTGTCCTCGTCATGCTCCACCACAATGAGCGTGTTGCCAAGGTCCCGGAGCGTTTTGAGGGTCGCGATGAGCTTCGCATTGTCGCGCTGGTGGAGCCCTATTGAAGGCTCGTCAAGCACGTACAAAACCCCGGTCAGATTCGAGCCAATCTGCGTTGCAAGCCGTATCCTTTGCGCCTCGCCGCCCGAAAGCGTTCCCGAAACTCGCGAAAGCGAAAGGTAGCCTACCCCGACATTCA
>CAYWFJ010000046.1:0-6344 GCA_964458205.1 Microcaldota archaeon
CTGCGCAACGAAACCCATATCGCGATACACCGCCTCATACACCCCTTATGCCAACATCAGACATTCTTCTGGTAGGAACCCTATTTAAATCTTTGTATTTTATGGGAAAATGTGTTTATAAAAAAAGCCCAAGTCAGTCCTGCTCCTTGTGCTCCCCCCTGTGGCCGTAAATCTTCTTGCGGCGCGCTTCGCGGAAAATGGGCTTTCCGCCGGCAGCAGGAGCCTTCGAATCCATGCCGCGCTCGAACTCGTCCCACTCGAAATTCACCTTGAGGAACCGGTTATTTTCGATGTCCAAAAGCACGAACTTCTGCCTCTTTATCTCAAAGCTCTTGTATAAAAGACCGCGGATTTCCTCAAGGCGCATGGTGTGCGCAAGGGAGCTTGTCACAAAGACGCAGAACGAGGCGCCTGACTTGTTGAGCCGCTCAAGCGAGGACTTGAACTCGCGGACGTTGCCGAACTGCAGCTCAAACGCCGCGGCAGAGCCGTCCTTGCGCATGAAGTAAAGCCAGCAGGGGGACTGCGCCTCGAAATACCCGAACTTGAACGCTATTGCCGAATACTGCTCCTTGAGGGATTCGAGGAGGCGGGCATGCGGCTTTCTGACGCGCAGGATTTCATCGATGAATTCCATGCTGCAATAATCGCGGCTTAGGTTAAAATTGGGTTCGCCGCCAAGCACAGATATAAAGCCAACGGGCAAATGAATTTGGTGGGAGAATGGCAAGCCTATCTTCTGAACACGGGACTTACCTCGTCACACTCGCAAGGCGCGCAATCGAAGGCTATTTTGCTGACGGCAAGAGGATTGCGCCCGACAGGAAGGACGGCGCCCTGTCCGAGAAGCGCGGCGTTTTTGTGACGCTTGAGGAGTACCCGTCGCACAACCTTAGGGGCTGCATCGGCTACCCCCTGCCCGTAAAGGAGCTTGCCCCCTCAGTTGTCGACAACGCGCTCCATGCGGCATTCGAGGACCCCCGGTTCCCCCCTCTTGAAAAGGAGGAGCTCCAGAAAATTACGGTGGAGGTAAGCGCCCTTAGCGCGCCGGAAGCTGTGCGGGCATCGGACCCGGAGGAATACCCGAAAAAAATAAAGGTCGGGCGGGACGGGCTGATGATAGAATACGGCTATTCGTCCGGCCTCCTGCTGCCCCAAGTCCCGATTGAATGGAACTGGAACGAGGCGGAATTCCTGGGGCATTTGTGCGAAAAGGCGGGGCTCCCGCAAAACATGTGGAAATCCCCGTCGGTAAAGATAATGCGGTTCGAGGCGTCGATATTCTGCGAAAAGTCCCCTGGCGGGAAAATCGTGCAAAAAAGGCTGTTCAAATAAGGTGTTTTCCTGGAAGTTGCAGTTTCGAAGGCAAAGGAGGGCGTTCTTCTTTCAGGCGTGCTGCCCGCCGAAATTGCGGAAGCGTCATCGCTTGAGATATACCCCCTCAGGGACGGGGCTTTCATCGCCATTCCCGCCGGGATGATAGAAGGCGTGAAATATGCGAGGAAAGGCGCGCTAACCGATGGGGAAAAGGCGGTCGTGAAAAAGCTGGCGGCAGTCCGCTTTGAGAAGCGCACCCCCGAGGAGGTCGGAAAGGAGCTTTCTGGCGATGAGAAGGGAATCTTGGACGGGCTCATGAAAAAAGGGCTGGTGGTTTTTTTCCACAAGGGCAAATATGAGGGGAAGGGAGTGTACAACATATCGGATGCCGCATTCCGCGAGGTGCGCGAAGGGGCGCAGGCAGCAGTGCAGCCGAACCTTGGGGCGGAAAAGCAGGCAAGCGCGCAGCTTTCCGCAGGCGCAAGGCAGGCTGCGCAGCCTGCTGCAAGAATCCCGCCATCCTCGCCTGCGCACCTTGGAAGCCATGGCTGGATGGTGCTCGAGGGGGAGGCTGACGCGAGGAATTTCGCGGGCAGCTTTGCTGAGAGGATAAGGCTTGGGGAGATACGAGGGATGCGCGCGTTTGACGGAAGGTATTACCTGATAACGCGGGCTTTTGCAGAAAAATGGGAGACGCCGGTCATAACCGCCCTTTCAAAGAGCGCCAAGGGCGCAGAAGAAATCGGGAAGGAAATCGGGATGGCGCCGGAAGGCTGCCGCGCTATCCTCACCCACCTCTGCGAGAGCGGCGAAGCAATGGAGAGGCAGAGGGGGAAGTTTGTAAGGGCTTAGGAAAAAAAGCCATTCGCAAAAAAGCGCAGGGCGGAAATGGGATGCGGGATTTGTGTTGATTGGATGGTAAAAATACGAGATTCGCTCCATGGGACGGTCGAGCTTTCGGGCCTGGAGGAAAGGCTGATGGACTCTTCGCCCATGCAGAGGCTGAGGGGAATCCGCCAGCTTGCCATGGCGTACCTGGTCTATCCCGGGGCGAACCATACCCGCTTTGAGCACTCAATCGGCACGCTTTTCCTTGCGGACAAAATCTGCCGCGAAGCCGGGGTGGGGGCGGAGGCGCGCATGAAAATCCGCGCATCGGCGCTCCTTCACGACGTCGGGCACGTTTCCTTCTCCCACGAGGCGGAAGCGGTCCTGCGCGGCAAGCTTGGCACTCATGAGGAAATCGGCGAGCGGATGATATTGAAAGGGGAATTGGGGGACATACTCGCAGAGGAATTTTCCAAAAGTGAAATCGCAGGCATCTACAAGAGGCCGCTTGGGGGGATAATCACCTCGGATATCGGAGCGGACAGGATGGACTACCTTCTTCGCGACTCGCATTATACGGGGGTTGCCTATGGCGTCATCGATTCGGACAGGCTTTGCTCGTCGATATCTGTTGTGAAGGGGGAGCCTGTGCTTTTGGAGCGGGGGCTGGAGGCCGCGGAAAGCCTCCTGGTCGCGCGCTTCATGATGTTCTCCACAGTGTATCTCCACAAGACAGTCAGGATTGCCTCGAGGATGCTCCAGCGGTCCATAACCTGCGCGCTTTTAGACGGCACGCTTTCCGCCTGCGACGCAATCGGCATGTCCGATGCCGTAATGCTCGGCACGCTCTCAAAATCAAAGACAGGGGGAAAAACCGCAAGGGACATCATTGCGCGCAGGCTCTACAAGCGTGCGCACTCCTTCCCTCTTCGCGCATTCCAAAAGATTGGGGCAAGCCAGGAGAAGCTTGAGGGCGAACTTTCCGGCTTGTGCGGCTGCGATGTTCTCCTGGATGTTCCGCACCTTTCGGCAAAAACAAGGGTCCGGCTGGAGAAAGATGGCAAGGCGAAGCCGCTGTCTTCCGAGTCTGAGCTGGTCGCCTCGCTCCAAAAAACGCAGGCGGCGAGGATGGATGTCCTGGTCATCTGCGACGAGAAGGACTGCGCAAAAGTCGGAAAGGCTGCAAGAAGGGCGCTCGGCTAGCCTATCCAATCAGCCCCGTGTTGCATGAAGAACTCGCCTATCTTTTTCTTGAGGGCTTCAAGCGCGCCTTGCAGGTTTTCAAGCTTCGGATCAATCGCAATCCTTGCCGCGCCACGAGGGGTGAGGGGGGCGATTATTACGGGCTTTTGGCCCTGTTGGAGAAACTCCTTCAGCCGGAAGACCAGCCCCTCTGGCTCGCTTATGAACGTGACTATGTCGGGAACATGGCTTTTTCCTCCGCCCAAAACCGAGAGGCCCGGGAAGCCCGAAAGGAACCCGCGGAGCATCGAGGCGCACTCCCCCGCCACCTGCATGCCAGCGCCAAGGTTCGCAACACTGTAGCCAAGCGCAAGGCGCAATGACACCAGCTCGGGCAGCGAGACTAGGCGGTGGAACCCCCCGTCAAGCCTTGAGAGCACCTGCCGGTTAAGCTCTTCGCTTTCGAATTGAAAAAGGCGGTAATGCTCAAGAAGGTCATGCCTCAGCGCCCCTGACAGCCGCTTCTCCATCCCTGGCTTGAGCGCGGCTGCGCCAGATATCATGGAGCCGAGAGCCTTGTGCCCTACGAATATGTAGCCGTCGCATGAATCGAATGCCTCTTTGAGGGATTGGTATGGCATCCTGCCTATTGCCTGGCAGCCATCGACCATCACCGCTATTTCCGGTCTTGCCTTCCTTATTGCCGCCGCCATTTCCGCGACAGGGAAAATCCGCCCGGTCCGTGAAACGTGCAGAAGGAGAACGAAGCGTATCGCCGGGTTGGACGACAGCGTTTGCAGAAGCTCCCCTTCGAGCTCCGAGTCGGTTTTATAGCCGCGGTTCCGGTCAAATATGTCGATTACGTTTACTGTGGGGGGGATGATGTTCTCGTTGGCGGGATGCTTGCTCTTGAAAGGGGGGTGGTCGAAAAGGCAGAGCGGCTGGTCGAAATTCTGCGAGAAGTGGAGCACGCTTTTCGCCTCGAACCCAAGCGCAGAGTAGACCAGGCGCCCCTGGTTGCTGAAGGTAAGCGTTTCAAACGGCGCCGGGATGCATTCCCCCCGGAGCCCTTTTGAGATTGTGGAGATGACGCTTGAGCCGTTGGTGTCAAAAAGAACGGTGCAGCCGCGCCCGAAGACCGATTTCACCGCGTCGCGGGCCTTTCCGGTTTCGGATGCCGCAAGGTCGATTATCCCCTGCACGTCCCCCTGCCCATAAAGCTCGAATGCCCTGTTGTAAACCCGGATCGGCTCGCCTAAGATGAATTGGGAGTATGGCCTGTTTATGCCCGCGTTTGCAAACCAGTTTGGGGCTATTGTCTTCCAGCTGCGGTAGCGGACGCCAAGCTGGCGCGCCTTTTCCCGGTCAGGTTCGAGAATGCCGAGCGGGCTGCGCCTTACTGGCGGCTCAAGCCTCACCTGGCTGCCTTTGAACTGCGATTGCATGATGGGATGTTGCTGGAAGATATTAAAAAGGTGTGGGAAAGTATGAAATCAGATGAAGTAGTGGGCTTCCGCCAGATAGGGCTAGCTTCCGGTGAGGATGACGCCCGCAATCTTCACCACGATTATGAAGGCTGCCGCGAAAACCACCACGCCTTTTGGGTTGAACTTTATGCCCCCGAGATTGGTGTTGGCTGAAACGCCGAGTATGCCTGCAGAGGACTGCGGGCCTGAAACGGATATCCTGTCAAGGCTCATGCAGGGATTCGGGTATTGAGAGTTTAAAAAGCTATTTTCCAACAATGGATGCATGGTCGATTCTCTTGCCGGGCTTTTCGGGACATCTGGAATAAGGGGCATTTACGGGAAGAGGGTTGCTCCTGAACTTGCCATGAGGGTGGGCAACGCAGTAGGCGCAGGCTTGAAAAAATTGGTGGTTGCGCGCGATGCCCGCGGCACGTCGCCCGTCCTTCTTGAGGCGCTCTCCTCAGGGGCAATGCTTGCGGGCGCGGACGTGATTGACATCGGCATGGCGCCCACGCCCCTCCTTGCCTATGCCGCCATGAAGGAAAAATGCGACGGCGCGATGATAACCGCGTCGCACAACCCTCCTGAGTACAACGGCATCAAGCTTTTTTCGGATGGGATGGAGCATTCGCGGGAAAAGGAAGCGGAGGTTGAAGCTGCCCTTGCAGCCGGCAACTGGAAGCAAGCTGAATGGGGCAAGGCGGGGCAGCGCCTCTTCAAGGACTATTCGCTGGAATACATCCTCTTCCTCCTTTCAAGGGTGGATGCGGGCGCGATAAGGGAGAGGAGGCCCCGCGTGCTGGTGGATGCGGGAAACGCCGCGGCAAGCTCCCTTGCCCCGGCCCTTCTTCTGGCAGCCGGCTGCGAAGTTGTGCCCCTTTACTGCGACTCGCCAGGGAAATTTGTGCGGAACCTTGAGCCGAAGCGCGAAACCCTTTCTGCGGCATCGAAAATGGTGAAGGAGAAATGCTGTGATTTCGGGGTTGCATTCGACGGGGACGGCGACAGGGCGGTTGCGATTGACGAGAACGGGGCGGTGCTGCCGCTTGACACGCAGCTCGCGGTTTTCTGCAGGCATTTCCTTTCCGGGAAAAAAGGCGGGAAAATAGTCACCACGGTCGAGGCGTCCCTTTGCGTGAGGGAGGCGGTGGAAAGGCTTGGCGGGACGCTTTCGACAACCCGGGTCGGCAGCCTGCATGTTGCCGAAGAAATGCAGGGGCAATATGCGGCATTCGGCGGAGAGCCGTGCGGCGAATACGTGTTTGCGGGAGCCACCCCGTGCGCTGACGGGCTTCTTGCCGCGATTGTCGTGGCTGAGATGTTCAGCCGCAAAGGGAAGCTCTCCGCTCTTGCAAAAGAAGTGAATGAGTATCCCATCGAAAGGAGGAAGTACCCGTGCGATGAAGGGAAAAAATCCGCTGCGATGGGTTCGCTTGCTAAAAGGCTTTCCTTCCCGGAAGCGAAGCTTTCGAAGATAGACGGGCTGCGCTATGATTTTCCGGATGGATGGCTCCTCGTCCGCCCCTCGGGCACCGAGCCTGCGATAAG
>CAYWFJ010000047.1:0-6100 GCA_964458205.1 Microcaldota archaeon
GAAAAACCAGGCGCGACTGACGCTAGGACATATTACCACAAGGGCAATACCGCCTACGAGAAGGGCGACTACGAGAAGGCAATCGAGGCTTACAACACCGCAATCATACTCAACCCGACTTTCTCCGAAGCTTATTTCAACCGCGGGCTGTGCCACTACAACCTCAAGAATTTCGACAAGGCGATAGCGGACTATGCGAAATCCGCGGACCTTGACCCTAAAAATCCGGTCATATACAACAACCGCGGCGACGCCTATTACCGCAAGCAGGATTTCGTCTCGGCGATAAAGGACTACGACCGCGCGCTTGCAATAAACCCGAAATACCTCAAGGCATTCTACAACAGGGGGCTTGCATACGCCTGCCAGCAGGACTACGAAAAGGCGGTCGAGGACTTCACCGAAGTGATAGCCCTCAACCCGAGCTTCTCGGAAGCATACCATATCCGCGGGCTCGCATACGACTACCTCAACCAGCTGGACAAGGCGATAACAGACTATGACAAGGCAATCGAGCTCAACCCGAATTTCACCGAGGCTATAAACCACAGGGAAATCGCGAAGGGCAAGGCAAGCGGCGGGGGCGGCGGCGCGATGGCGACCGGCACCGAGCAGCAGAACCAGGGGATAAACGCGGTCAAGCTCCTCTCAAGGCCGAAGATGAAATTCACCGAAGTCGCTGGCATGAAGAAGATGAAAATGGAGATAAACGAGGCCATCGTTTACCCGCTTCTCAAGCCCGACCTTGCAAGGCAGTACGGGAAGCTTGCGGGGGGCGGCATCCTCCTTTACGGGCCGCCCGGCTGCGGAAAGACGTTCATCATGAAGGCGGCCGCGGGCGAATGCGAGTCGAACTTCATCAATGCGAAAATATCCGACATCGTGGACATGTACGTGGGCAACACCGAAAAGAACCTACACAACATTTTCGAGACCGCGAGGAAAAACAGCCCGTGCATCGTTTTCTTCGATGAAGTGGAGGCGATGGGCGGAAGGCGCGAGGACATGACGCAGTCCAATGCGCACATGAAAATGGCAGTCAACCAGATGCTTTTCGAGATGGACGGCGTGGAATCGAACAACTCGAACGTGCTGGTGGTGGGCGCGACCAACGCCCCCTGGGACGTCGACCCTGCGCTTAGGAGGTCTGGGCGGTTCGGCAAGGCGATAATCATACCCGAGCCTGACTTCACCTCAAGGGCGGAGATACTCAAGCTGCATGTGAGAAAGGTGCCTGCCGCCAGCAACATAGCATACAATAGGCTTGCGCTTGCGACAATCGGCTATGCGTCCGCCGACCTCAAGGCGATTGTGGAGGAGGCGGCGGCAATCCCGTGGAGGGACGCATTCAAGACCGGGAAGCAGCGCGCGGTCAATACCTCCGATTTCATTGCCGCGGTGAAGAAGAAGAAATCCTCGCTTCCGCCATGGTATGAGCAGGCGAACAAACAGATAGGCTCGCAGGAGGAGAAGACTGTGGTGGACGGCAAGGAGCATGTGAAGATAACCGAAAGCAAGCTCGCCTCTGCGGAAAAGGAGGCGTTCAAGGAGCTCTTGGACCTCATCAAGCGGAGGAACGAGCTCTGGTACAAGGTATACGTCTGGATAATGCGGCACATCGGGCTTTATGCCCCGATTCCGGTATGAAGAGGAGCCCCATGTTTTGCCTCAAAAACCTGCTTTTGGCATTCGGAATCCTGCTGGCATTTGCCGCCCCGCTTGCGAACGCGGCAGAAGGCGGCGCGGAAGGGCTCCTTGATTTCACCTATGGGCTCAACGCAAGGGTGGTCATGGAAAACACCGCCCTGAACACAAGCCCGCAGGTGATACTGGTCAGGGTGATTGCGGAAAACCCGTCAGAAACCGGCATGCCGCTATATCTAATGAAACAGGATGAGAACGGCTGGAGCGGGCCGAAGCTCCTAGGCACCCTGCCTGGCGGGAAAACCGGCGAAATGAACATCGAGATAGTGGTCGAATACGAGAAGGAAACGAAGAAAAAGACAAGGTACCTTGTCGCAGGGAGGGCGGACGGGGGCGAGATTTACGGCAAATTCTTCGAGCTTTCCGAGGACTGGTCGGGCTATGAGAGGCAGATAAACGACAGCATATCCCTCGCGCTTCTTTTGGCAATCCCGGCAATCGGATCGCTGCTGGTGGCGCTCATATACATAATAGCGAAAACTGCATACAGCCGGAAAGGCGAGGGAGAAGGCGCGGAATACACCATGGGGACGCTGGTTGTCCCCCAGACCGAAGGGAGGCCTTTTTGGGAGAAGCTTGCGGACGTGATGATACACCCCGGCATGATAATAGTTGAGCTTTTCTGGGTCGCGGTATTCATAGTCCTGATAATAGACGGCGTTTCGGCCAAAATGGGGTTCGACAGCGGGCTTCATGTGGTTGCGCTCTCAGGCCTCTGCGCATTCCTTGTCCCGTTCCTGTATTTCTTCGCAGCGTGGTATTTCTCAAAGCGGGAGGAGGGCAAGCCTCTTCGCTTTTTTGCAGGCATGTTCAGCTGGGGCATGTTCGTGGCATTCTTCTCCCTTTTGCTAAGCTCCGCCATAGCCGGGGCTTTCCTGGAGGTCGACATCCTTCCCTTCGCAATAATAGTGACCCTTCTTGTTTCCCCCATAGTGGAGGAGTCCTTGAAGGGGTTTGGCGTGCTGGTGGTTGCGGGGCACCATGAGTACAACGACATGCTGACAGGCATGCTGCTCGGGTTCACGTGCGGCGCGGGGTTCGCGTTCGTGGAAAACTGGTTTTACTTCGCATCCAAGGCGAATCCTTTTGATATGGGGCTTTCCGGCTGGGTGATGCTGGTGGTGTACCGCTCGTTTTTCAACACCCTTGCGCACGGCTGCTTCACCGCAAGCCTGGGCGCGATGATAGGCTATGCCAAGAACGTCGCCAAGCTGCGCAGGTTCGCGGCGCTTGCTTTCATACCCGGCCTGGCGATTGCGATAGGCATCCACATGGTATTCAACCTGAGCGCCATTGCGGACAGCTTCATGGTGGAAAGCAGGCAGCTTTTGTTCTTCGTTTTCAACCCGATGCTGATAATCCTCCTTGCGGCGCTTTTCTTCATAGTCCTCATGCTTGCGATACTCGATGAGAAGCACCGGAAGCTCAGGCTTGGCGAGGCTTTCAGAAGCGAAAACCTCATGAGCGGCGGGAAGGAAGGGGGCGATGCATGATGGCGGAAATGGCAAAAGGGCAGGTGAGCACGGAAATGCTCGCGCTTGTGGGGCTGATGATGCTCCTGCTGCTGCCGCTCCTCTTCTACGCACACGGCAGGTCGAATACCGCCGGAGAGGACATTGCCGTGCAAAAGGCGGAATTCGCCGTGCAAAGGCTTGCAAGCGCAGCGGACTCGGTGGGCTACCTTGGGGGCGCGGCGGGGGTTGTCGAAGAGATTGAAATCCCTGCGAACGTGAAAAGCATCGCACTTGGCCCGAACGGGCACGACATAGTGCTTGAGGTTGATTCCTCATCAGGCAAAAAGCAGCTGGTGAAAAGCTCGGCTTTCATAATTAACCCGGTCGGCTTTGAGAAGATAGGGAAGGAAGGGACCTATTTCTTCGAAGTGCGCGCGCTTTCGGATTACGGCATTGGGACAACGGCGCAGGTAAGGATAACGGTCAAGTAGGATTGTTGCGCTGGCGGATGAGCGGCGCCTGATGTTTCCGCTTCTTGGCGCGCCCCATATTTTTACGATTAGGGTTTCCACTCCGCTTCTTTCCCGCTTTCCAAGCCCGCAGCTACAGCTTCCAGTCTGCCCTTTTCCGCTTGGTGCAGGCCGACGCATCAACTTACAGCTTCCATTCCGCCTCTTTCCCGTTCCCGGGCTTTGAGACGACTCTTTCACCGTCATAGGCGAGCTTTCCGCGCAGGAGCACGGAGACTATTTTCCCGTGCACTTCCCTGCCCTCGAAAGGCGTCCAGCCGCACTTGTAGAGGCGGTTTTCAGCGGTTATCCTCCACTTGCTTTTCATGTCCACCAGCACCAAATCAGCATCAAGGCCTTTCGCAATCCTCCCCTTTCTCGCCAGGCCGAATGCCTGCGATGCGTTGTAGGAGCACATCTGCGCCACCTGCGGAAGGGTGAGCCTGCCGCGGTGCGCGAAGTCAAGCATGAGCGGAAGGAGGGTGCCGACCCCCGGGAACCCGGGCGCGCCCTCAAGCTTGTGGGATACGAGATGCGGCGCGTGGTCGGATGCGATTATCGTGTCGTTGCCAAGCGCGCGCCAGAGAAGCTTCTGCTCCGTCCTGTCGCGAAGAGGAGGGTTCACCCGCGAGAGCGCGCGAAGCTCGGGAAGGTCGGCCTCGGAAAGGAACAGGTGCGTCGGGGAAACCTCATAAGTGGCGTTCGGGTGCTTGCGGCACATTGCAACCTCTTTCGCGGTCGTGAGGTGGCAAAGGTGCACCCGGCGGTGATTCTTGGATGCGAGCGCGAGGGCGAATTTCGTGGAAAGCTGCGCAGAGAGCTTGTCCTGTACGTCCTGCTGGGCGGAAAAGCGCCTGCGGCGGGAGAAGATGCGGGACTTGTCCTCGGCATGGATGCAAATCGGCCTGTTCTTCGGGAACGCCGCAAAGTGGCGGGCTGCCGCAAGCTTCCCGCAGTCAAGCTCGCTTTTGGTTTCTGCAAGGAACAGCTTCAGCGAAGGCGCGCCCGAGCGCGCGGCTGCCGAAAAGTTGGTGTTCGATGCGCCGAAGCGGAGGAGGAAGTCGCAGCGCGATTTTTTTTTCGCCAGCCTCGTTTTTTGCCTGTAAGCGGCGGTGGTGGTGGTGGAGGGGTTGCGGTAATTGGGCATGTCCATGATGGTGGTAACCCCTCCTGCAAGCGCGGATGCCGAGCCTGAGGAGAAATCCTCCTTTTCAACAGCCTCCGGGTCGCGGAAATGGACGTGCGGGTCGATTGCGCCGGGGAAAATATGGAAGCCAGTTGCGTCTATCGCCTTCACGCCGCGCATGCGGATTGCCGGCGCTATCCTCGCTATCCTTTCCCCCCGGATGAGGATATCCGCCTGGAAAACCCCGTCAGGCGCCACTATTTTGCCGTTTTTTATGAGAAGCGCCATCGATTAGCCCCTTTCCATTGCGCATGGTTCCATAGCGGCACCCTTTTCCCGGTTTTGCCACTGGCTGCCTGCGCGGTTTTTGCAGTCATAGCGGCACCTTCTTTCCTGTTTTGTCGCGGCTGAATTTCCCGAAGTCGGGGTTTTTTAGTATTTCGGGCCCGAAGCATGGCCCGTCGAAGCACACCAGCTTCTCGCCGCAGCAGCAGTGCCCGCAAACCCCGATGCCGCACTTCATGTAGCGCTCCAGCAGAAGCTGGCAGTCCGCGCCGTTTTCCTTCGCAAGCCTTGCGACCGAGCCCATCATCCGCTCTGGGCCGCAGGTGTAGACGGCATCGAATTTTTCCTTCTTGAAAAGCTCTTCCGCGGCAGCGAGCACATTCCCCTTCATGCCCTGCGAGCCGTCGTCGGTGGTGAATACCGTCTTGCAGGCGGCAGGCTTCATGAGAAGGCTTGCGCTTCGCGCGCCGCAGATCGCGGTTGCGGATATGCCTTTCTTCTTTGCTTCCGATGCCAGGAAGCGGAGAGGTGCAAAGCCGTAGCCTCCGCCTATGAGAAGTATCCTCTTGCCCTTAAGCTCAAAGCCTTTTCCATACGGGCCGCGAAGCCAGAGCGAATCGCCCTTCTTCAATCCAGCAAGCCTTTTGCTGAATGGGCCGCGCGCGCCCACCGATATTGAGATGGGCGAAACGCCGGCTGCGCTGTAGGGCTTCTCGTCAAAGCCCGGGAGCCAAAGCATGAAGAATTGCCCGGGATAAGGATTGGATGGAAGCGCGGCCTCCGGCTCAAGCTGAAGCGTGGTGACGATGTCGTTTTCCTTTGCCGATTCGGTTATTTTTGCGCGTGTTGGAAGTGGCATTGCTGCACCTTGGGGGCCTATGCCCGCCCGTCCAGCCCAAGCTGGCTTGTTTTTGCGTAGCCGTTCTCCTTCATGAATGTTTCCATTTCGGACGCAATTTTCTCAAACGCCCGCTCGCGGAGTATGCCCGCGCTCCCTATTCCGACGGCGGTCGCGCCCGCCA
>CAYWFJ010000048.1:0-1063 GCA_964458205.1 Microcaldota archaeon
GCCCTGAATGTCGGCAAGTTCGATGTGAGCTCTGGAAGCTACACGGTTGATTTCTACCTCAGCCTCCGCTGCGATGCCGAATGCAGCCCGGAGAACTTCGAATTCATGAACGGCAGGGCCACCTCGATAGAAAAGCTCATTGATGAGCCTGGGCAGAAATTCTACCGCATACAGGCTTCGCTCTCAGAAAACATCGACCTGAAGGGCTATCCGTTCGACAGCCATGGGCTCCCGATAGTGATTGAGGACAAGAAAAACACCAAGGACCGGCTGGTTTATGCACTGGACAACGAAAGCTGCGGCATAGACCCCGCAGTCACGCTTGTCGGATGGGACCTTGCGGGCTGGAGCGGGAGCGTGGAGGACCACGATTATCTCCCCTACAAGGAAACCTATTCTCGGTTCACCTTCAGCATAGGGATAAAGCGGATATTCCTGGCGGCAATACTCAAAACATTCCTGCCAGTGGTATTCATAGTGATTGTCGGCCTGCTTGCTTTGCTGATAGAGGAGAGGGACAAGCTTTGGACAAGGATAGGCATAAACACCTCCGCACTGATAGCCGCGGTCATGTTCCACCTCAATGTGACTTCCAGCATACCGCCTGTCGGCTATCTTACCTTCGCGGACAAGTTCATGATTACCACCTATGTGTCCCTGGTGCTTTGCCTCTTAAGCTCGATTTTGATGATGATGCACGCGAAGGCAGGGGATGAGAATCTTGAGAAGAGAATCTACCGCTGGTCGCTTTACGGCATACCTCTTGCAACGCTTGCAGCCTACGCAATGCTGTTCATAGTCACCTGATGAAGCACGCCCCATTCTGCGGCGCGCTATCGGGCTGATTTGCAACCGTGCCCATGCGGGCGCGCGAAGCAAGAGTTTATTTTCTTTCCCGCGATTAGGATACCATGGGAATCGGGCTGATAATCGCGCTTGCGCTCTCCTTCTTGGTATTCGCAGTGCTAATCAAGGTCGTGAAGTCCGCTGCGATGCTGGCGCTTCACGGGTTATTCGGCTTGATTGTGTTCTGGGCTCTGGGCTATCTCGGGATAGTGCGCGT
>CAYWFJ010000048.1:1163-5488 GCA_964458205.1 Microcaldota archaeon
TAGAGGAGTATGTATGCGTAATACTCGAGGGTTGAAAGGCTGCTGATGGCAAGGACCTGCGTGAAAACCGCGGGTATTGCGGAGGAGCAGACAAACTCCACTGAATTTACCACGAAAGCGAGCGCGACGATTGCGAAAAATGTCGCCCAGGTGAGCGGCTTTGAGACTATTTCACGCGCATGGGCCATCATCTTCTTCTTGTCGCCCGCATCCCCGACCTTGCACTCCAGCGGCTTGCCGCGCGTTTGCCAGTATTCCTTGAGCCCGAGTATGCCCCCGCCAAGCGCGGCCATGCCGATTATCACCGAGACTATGCGGACGTATCCCAGGAAAAGGAACGCGTTGAGCCAGGCTGTCATGAATAGGAAATAGAGGATGCCCGATGAGAGCACGAACGAGCCGACTATGAGCCAGATTTTCTTGCGGTCCTGCAGCTCCATCACAAGGGCTATCAGGTAGACCAGAACCCACATTGCGCAGGGGTTGAAGCCGTCCACCAGCCCGAGTATCACTGCGAGGGCAGGAAGCGACATCTGCCTTAGGTCGGTTTTGCCCATGAACGGGATGTCGAAAGTGAAGTCCTGTTCCTCTTGCTTGCAGACCGAGAACTCGCCGGTTATCGGGTCGTTGCATCCGCTTTCGGCGCATTCCAAGACCGCCGCCTCTATTTTGGCCCCGATTTTTTCATTGTAGCCTACGAATGTCTGGTTGCCGACCAGAGTGGTCGGAGTGTTCTCCCCAAGCCCGCGCTCCCCGCATATCCTCTTGAAAAGCTCGCGCCCGGAAGGGGAGGTGATTTCGTGGGAGATTATCTGCACGCCGTACTTTTCCTCAAGGACCGGATTGAGCTTGTCCATCTGCTCGTGGCAGTGCGGGCAGCCGGAATAGTAGAAGAAATGGATGAAAGAAGAATTCACTGATGCCTGCTGGTTCTGCTCGTATGCCCCGATTGCGAATGGGTTGGCAAGGACCAGCGCCCCGACCGCAAGTATGGCAACCAGCAGGAATTTGTTGAAGTCGTCCTTGAGGAAATCCTGTGCGGGCTGGATTAGGTTTTTCTGCAGAATTCCGCCCATATTAAGCACGCCCGCAATCGAAAGCCAGCTTTTCTTGGCGCCAATGTTTATAGATATTCCTCCTTGAACATGCGCGCGCAGAGAAGCGTGAAGCTGAGCAATATTGGCCCTATGAAAAGCCCGAGTATGCCGAAATAGACCACGCCGACTATCACGCCGAGAAGCGCAACCAGGGGGTGTATGTCCCCTATCCTGTTCTGGAGCATGGGGCGGAAGTTCTCTATGGCGGCTATCACTATCCCGGAGGCGGTGATGCCCAAGCCTGCGGGGTAGTTCCCTCCGAGAAGCTCAAGCGCGGCAACCGGTATCCAGACAAACGGAATGCCGGTGAACGGGACGCAGGTTAGGATTGCCGCAAGGAAGCCTAAGAAAACCGCCCCTGGCACGTTGAAATACATGAAAACGAGCGTGAGGGGCACCGCCTGCACAAGCGCCATGATGCCGGTCACCACGATGGACGAATAAAGAACGCTTCTAAAGTCGCGGATGAGGATGTCGGTGTTCCTCTTTGAGAAAGGGAGCACCTCCCTTACCGAGGCAAGCGAACCTTCCGCGGTGAGAAGGTAATAGAAAGTGAACACCACTATGAGGAGCCCGAGCGCCATGCTGCCTATCCCCTCAAGCCAGCCCAAAAGCACGTTCTTTACATAGCCCGCGGCCTGCAGAAAGGCGGAAGTGAGCTCGGCGCTAAGCCTGCCGGTGTCCATCTGCATGCCGGCGGGAAGATAAGCATCGATATTGGAAAGGTTGGAAGACAAGGAAACGATGCTCTGCTGGAGGGTGCTGGAATTCAGGAGGAGCAGCGTCTGCTGCAGTATGAGGCTCAGCGCAAGGAAGGCAGGGGCCCCAAGCACTATCGCCCCGACAACAAGAGTGGCCCAGCCGGCAGCCACTTTGCCAAGCCCGCGCTTCCTAAGCATTGTGTAGAGCGGGTTGAGGAAAACATAGCCCACTACCGCAATGAAAAATGCGCCTATGAAATTCCAGAGCACCGCCCCGCAGATGAGCACCAGGGCAAGCACGCCAAGGCCTGCCGCAATGCCGTTCGCGCGCCTGTCCTTTGTTTCCTTCAAGCTTGCCATGCCACCACCCAAACGACCGGCTAATCCCCGATGCCAAGCTTCCTGTAAATCCAGTGCTTGGGGAAATCGGTCAGCAATATAGCCGCTAAGCAGATTGCGAAGGTAAGAAGCGCCTCATTTGCAGGGAGGGCGACCATTCCAAGGCCGGCAATTCCAGCAAGCGTCATGGCCGCTATCGCAAACCACAGCGTGATTGAAACGTATTTGTGGGGCCAGGACTGCCAGAAATGCCCGCGCTCGCGGATTATGTAGATGCCAAGCTGCCCCGTGTACACGAGCGAGAGGAGCATGAGGGTCTGGATGCTGCCGAGCGCCATGCCGTAATGGTCCATGCCCCAGAAGAAAACCAGGAGCTCTATCAGGAAGAAGAAGGCGCCGACGAAGACAGACGCAAGCGTGATGCTTTTTAGCTCCCACTTGTTCGGGCTCTTGGTGGCGCGGGAGTTGTCGACCGCAAGTGTCATTGTCAAAAAGTCGTTTATCACCATCATGTAGATAAGCCCGGTGATGGAAACTACAACGTCCTGGAAATAGACAAAGCCCACCATCAGTATGAGCATGAACTGGATGGAGCGGGAGATTTTCTTCAAGGTCCAGGTGAGCATGCGCTGGAAAGCCTCGCGGCTCACGCGCACCGATTCAAGTATGTCCTTGGTTCCGGGGTCGGTGAGAACCATGCTGGCTGCGGCTTTTGCGACATCGGTCGCGTTGCTCACCGCGATGCCAAGCTCCGCCTGCTTGAGCGCGGGCGCGTCGTTCACGCCATCGCCCGTCATGCCGACGGTCTTGCCATGGGACTGGAGAAGCTTGACCACCCAGAATTTGTCTTCGGGGTAAATCTCGGCAATCCCGTCGCAGGAGAGGACCGTTTCCGCCTGCTGGCTGCCCGGAAGTTTCTTTATGTCCGAAATCCTGACAATCCTCTCCCCTATGCCTGCCTGTTTTGCTATTTCCCGGGCCACTGCCATGTTGTCCCCGGTTATCATGATTGGCTTGATGCCCGCTTCCCTGAGCGCGGCTATGGTTTGGGCGGAATCGGGGCGCAGCGGGTCGCCAAGGCCGATAAGCCCGGCAAGCGTAAGCCTGTCGAACTTGCTGGAATCGGAGAACGCGACCGCAAGCGCGCGGCACCCTTTCCTTGAGAGCGCCTCCACGCTCCGGTTAAGCCCGTCTTTCTGCTTCTTGGTGGCGCCTTTGCAAAGCGAGAGGATGGTCTGCGGCGCGCCTTTCATCACCAGGAATTTCTTCCCCTTCTCCTTGATTACGCCTTCCGCCCGCTTGGTGGCGGGCTCGAACGGCTTGTAGGAAACCTGCGTGCAGCCAGGGAGCCTGGCGCCTTTCTGCTTTGCATGGCGGAGGATTGCGGAGTCGATTGCGTCCTTGCTCCCTTCGCTTGATGCGAGCGCGGCAAGCGCAAGGATGTCCTGCGGGCCACGCTTGCAAAGGGATATTGAATCGCTCACTTCAAGCTCGTTCATTGTTATTGTGCCCGTCTTGTCAAGGCAGAGCACTTCAACCGAGGCTGCGCTTTCCAAGGAATCGAGCTTGGTGACCAGGATGTTGCGCTTGGACAGGTCGGTCGCGCCTTTTGCCTGCGAAATCGTGAACATCATCGGAAGCGCGGCGGGTATGCCGCCCCCTATGAAAAGCACGGCGAATGTGAGTATTACGACCGGCTTGACATCCAGTGAGAGCGCGTAGAGCAGTATTGCCAGGAAAAGCGCCGCGCCGATGTAGGTGACGTATTTGGAGAGGGTGAACATTATCTCCTCGGTCTTGGATTTCGGCTTTGCGATGTTCACAAGCTCCACTGTTTTTCCGAAATAGGTGCGCATGCCGGTGTTCACCACCACGCAGTGGGCCTCCCCGCGCTTGATTATCGAGCCTGTGAAAAGCACTTCGCCCCAGCGAGCCTCCACCGGAAGCGATTCGCCCGTGAGCGCCGCCTGGTCAGCGGACACGCTTCCCGAAATTATCTTCGCATCCGCAGGCACCACGTCCCCCAGGCCGGCTATTATCATGTCGCCAGGGACAAGCTCCCGCGCATCCATTGTCTTCCATTCCCCCCCGCGAAGAACCCGCGTCTTTATGGTGAGCTTGCGCTTGAGGAGCTGGAGCGCCTTTTTGGAATCGTGCTCGTTGTAGAATGCGACCGAGCCGTTGAGGA
>CAYWFJ010000049.1:0-5388 GCA_964458205.1 Microcaldota archaeon
CGCTTTCATCCAATGCCTGAAGGCATTGGGTTTCCCGCGCCTAGGCAACTAAAGCTTGAGGAAAAACTCGTGGAACTTCGTGGTCGTAAGCTCAGGGTGGAAAGTGAGCGCAAGGCAGTGCCTGTTGCCTGTTGTCTGGTAGGCCGCCACCAGGTCATTCCCATGGAATGCCATTGACTGGACTGCTTTCGATGCCGCGGACATCTTCGGGGCGCGGATGAACACGCCGTGCACCTTGCCGAGTATGGTGTCGAAATCCGCCTCGAATGATGAAAGCTGCGAGCCGTAGGCGTTCCTTGCAACCGAAACATCCATGAGCGAGAGGAATCGCTGGCCGGGCGTTGCGCCTTCCACCTTTTTCGCAAGAAGAACGGCGCCTGCGCAGGTGCCCATTATTTTCCGGATGGTTTTTGCCTTTTCGAATATGTTCTCGCGCAGCATAAGCCGGGAGATTGCGGTGGATTCGCCGCCAGGCAGGATAAGGCCGTCCAGGCTTTCCATGTCCTCGGAAGAGCGGACCTCGGCTATCCTTACCGGCACACGGAGCTTCTCCGATGCCGAAAGAAGCGCATTTATGTGCTCGTCCACGCCACCCTGGAGCGCAAGGACGCCGATTGTTTTCATCATAAAATCAATCTACGCTGCCTTTCCGCCAAATGCCCTAAATCCCCCTTTTGGAGAACCTCTCTTCCGGCTTAAGCGAATTCATGTCAAGGCTCATCATCGCGGAGCCGAGCCCCTCGGAGGCAAGCGCGATTTTCTTCGCGTCGCTGAAATGCGCCACCGCATCCACAATCGCCTGCGCGCGCCTTTCCGGGTCGGAAGACTTGAATATCCCGCTGCCCACGAACACCCCGTCGCAGCCAAGCTGCATGCAAAGCGCGGCATCGGCAGGAGTGGCGATTCCGCCCGCGGCGAAATTCACCACGGGCAGCCTTCCAAGCTCGATCACCTTTTCGACCAATGAGACGGAAACGCGCATTTCCGAGGCAATCTCGGCAATCTCGTTCTTCTTTTTGCCCTTGAGGGAGGAAATCCCCCTGCTTACCGCGCGGATATGGCGGACCGCCTCGATGATGTTGCCTGTGCCGGCCTCGCCCTTTGTGCGCATCATCGCAGCGCCTTCGGAAATGCGCCGCAGCGCCTCGCCGAGGTCGCGGCAGCCGCATACGAATGGGGCGGTGAACTGCCATTTGTCAATATGGTGCTCAGCGTCCGCGGGCGTGAGGACCTCGCTCTCGTCGATGTAATCCACTTCAAGCGACTGGAGCACCTGCGCCTCCACAAAATGGCCTATGCGGCATTTTGCCATCACCGGGATGGTCACTGTGGACTTGATTTCCTTTATCATCAGCGGGTCGGACATGCGCGCAACGCCCCCGTCGCGGCGGATGTCTGAGGGGACGCGCTCAAGCGCCATCACGGCAACCGCGCCTGCATCCTCGGCTATTTTTGCCTGCTCGGAGTTGACCACGTCCATTATCACGCCGCCCTTGAGCATCTGCGCGAGGCCAGCCTTTACCGCAAACGTGCCCACCCCGTCTTCCTGCTGGCTGTTTGATTGCTTCATGAAAATAACACCTGCCAAGCCGTTTAGAGTGACTTAGATTAAAGAATGTTTGTAAAGGGAAAGCGGCAAGGCGCATGCGCGGGCCTTGAAGGGGGGCGGAAAACACGGCGGAGGGGATCCGATGAACGTGTGTTGACAAATCGCCACAGAACGCTTTTACGGGATGGGAAATTTCGCGCGAAAAAACAGTTATAAACCTGTTTATCCGATATTAGCTGCAAGCCCAACGGGTTGTGGTTGGCATCATCCTGAAACACTATATATTGTGGTTTTTGGGTGTTTGCGCATGTGGGGTTTTCCGGCGTTTTGCCTGTTTTGCTTGCTCCCAGTAATATTCATCTGCGGGGTGTGGGCATGGCGGATATAGCGGAAGGCAAACTCTCGGGAAATGATTCCTCTTCTCAAAAGCAGGGGGGCCTTAGGATAAAGCGCCTTTTCACAAAGGAAGGGGCGGACCCGCTTGATGCGGTTGAATATGAATTCCGATCCTCGCTCATCAGGAACGCCGACGGCTCAATCGTATTTGAAATGAACGACATCGAGGTGCCGAAAGCCTGGTCGCAGGTGGCAACAGACATACTTTCGCAAAAATACTTCAGGAAGGCAGGGGTGCCGCAGTACGACCGGAACGGATACCCGCTGAAAAACGAGCATGGCCAGATAATAACCGGAAGCGAAAAGAGCATACGGCAGATTGTAAGGCGCATCGCAGGCTGCTGGCGGCATTGGGGGGAGAAATACGGCTACTTTGTCGGCAAGGAGGACGCGGATGCGTTCGAGGCCGAGCTTGCCTACATGCTGGTAAGCCAGATGTGCTCGCCGAATTCCCCGCAGTGGTTCAACACCGGGCTTGCGCACGCTTACGGGATAAGGGGAACCCCGCAGGGGCACTACTACGCAGACCCGAAATCAGGCGAGATAAGGCTGTCCGAGGACTCGTACACGCACCCCCAGCCGCATGCATGCTTCATACAGTCGGTGAAGGACGACCTGGTGAATGACGGGGGCATATTCGACCTCGTGACGCGCGAGGCGCGGCTATTCAAGTACGGCTCCGGCACTGGCACGAACTTCTCATGCCTGAGGGCTGCTGGCGAGCGGCTTTCCGGAGGGGGCTATTCATCGGGCCTGATGTCTTTCCTCAAGATAAATGACCGCGCGGCAGGCGCGATAAAATCAGGGGGCACCACCAGGCGCGCAGCCAAGATGGTGATACTGGACATCGACCACCCCGACATCGAGGAATTCGTGAACTGGAAGATGCGCGAGGAGCAGAAAGTCGCGGCGCTTGTGGCGGGAAGCAAGTCATGCGCCAAATACCTCAACCGGGTGCTCAAGGCGGCAAAGGAGGAGCAGACCACCGACCTGAAAAACGAGCGGGTGAAACTCGCGGTTGTGCAGGCGATGTCGAAGAACGTCCCGCTAAGCTATGTCTTCCGCGCGCTCTCGCTTGCAAAGCAGGGCAAGGACAGGATGGATTTTCCCTCGTTCGACGCGCATTACGAAAGCGAGGCGTATGCGACCGTTTCAGGGCAGAACGGGAACAATACCGTGCGCGTCTCGAACAAGTTCCTCTGGTCGGTCGAGAACGACGCGGAGTGGGCGCTTGTCGCAAGGACGGACGGGCACGTGATGAGGAAAATCCGCGCAAAGGAGCTTTGGGACAAGGTCGCGTTCGCCGCATGGTCGTGCGCAGACCCCGGCCTTCAGTTCGACGACACCATAAACGAGTGGCACACCTGCCCGGTGGACGGCAGGATAAATGCAAGCAACCCATGCTCGGAATACATGTTCCTGGACGACACTGCGTGCAACCTCGCCAGCCTAAATCTTATGAAATTCCTGGATGAAAGCACGGGCACGTTCAACGTCGAGGCATTCGGGCACGCGGTGCGGATTTGGACAATCGTGCTTGAAATCTCGGTTCTCATGGCGCAATTCCCCGCAAAGGAGATTGCGAAAAGGAGCTACGAGTTCCGCACTCTCGGACTCGGGTATGCCAACCTCGGGACGATGCTCATGGTGCAAGGCGTGCCATACGACAGCCCTGAAGGGAGGGCGATTTGCGGGGCGGTCACCTCGATAATGTGCGGCACCGCATATGCCACATCAGCGGAGATGGCGCGCGAGCTTGGGCCTTTTTCCGCATACGAGCGCAACCGCGACCACATGCTGCGCGTCATACGCAACCACCGCCACGCAGCTTACGACGCGTCCGAAAAGGAATACGAAGGGCTTTCGATAAAGCCGATGGGGATAGACCCCAAGTCCTGCCCGGAATACCTGGTGAAGGCGGCGCGCGAATGCTGGGACAAGGCGAACGGCATGGGCGAGGCGCACGGCTTCCGCAACGCGCAGGTGACCGTGATTGCGCCGACAGGCACCATAGGCCTGCAGATGGACTGCGACACCACGGGCATTGAGCCTGATTTCGCGATTGTGAAGTTCAAGAAGCTCGCTGGCGGCGGCTATTTCAAGATTGTGAACTCGTCCGTGAAAAAGGCGCTTGTGAAGCTCGGCTACAACCCCCAGCAGATATGCGACATAGAGAAATACTGCGTGGGGCGTGGGACACTCGCCGGATGCCCGCACATAAACGCAGATTCGCTTTCCGCAAAGGGGTTCTCCCAGGAAAAGATAGCTAAGATAGAGGCGCAGCTCTCAAAGGCGTTCGACATCCGCTTCGCGTTCAACAGGTACGTACTTGGGGACGAATTCGTGAAAAGCCTCGGCTACACTGATGCTGAGATAAGCTCGCCGAAATTCGACCTCCTCTCAAAACTGGGATATTCCAAGCAGCATATGGACGAGGCGAACGAATACGTGTGCGGCACCATGACAATCGAGGGCGCACCGCACCTTAAGCCCGAGCATTACGCGGTCTTCGACTGCGCAAGCATGTGCGGGAAAAAAGGCAGGCGCTTCATCTCATACGCCGGGCACATAAAGATGATGGCTGCGGCGCAGCCGTTCATCACCGGCTCGATTTCAAAGACGATAAACATGCCCTCGGACGCGGCAATCGAGGACATCAAGGATGCATACCTCCTCTCGTGGAAATACATGCTCAAGTCAAACGCGCTCTACCGCGACGGCAGCAAGCTTTCCCAGCCGCTCAACGCGACCGCGGATGTGGACGAGGACGAGCTTGCACAGCTTCTCGGGCTGGGCGAGGACTTGGACGAGTCGTTCGGGCCTTTGCAATTGCAGTCCAAGATAATCGGCAGGATAAACAGGCGGAAGCTCCCCACTAAGAGGCGCGGCTTTGTGCAGGAGGCGCGCGTGGGCGGGCACAAGGTTTACCTCAAGACCGGCGAATACCCGGACGGCGCGCTTGGCGAGATATTCGTGGACATGTACAAGGAAGGGGCGGGCTACCGCGCGCTCCTCAACTGCTTTGCAATCGCGGTCTCAAAGGGGCTGCAGTACGGCGTGCCTTTGGAGGAGTTCGTGGACACGTTCACCTTCACCCGCTTCGAGCCTGCGGGCGTTGTCAGCGGGCATGAGGCGATAAAGAACGCAACCTCGATAATCGACTATGTGTTCCGCGTGCTTGGGTATGAGTACCTTGGCAGGCAGGACTTTGTGCATGTGAAGACAATGAACGGGGATTCCGGGCACTCGCTCCAGCCGCATGTGGAGGAGCAGAAGACGCAGGTGAAACTGGTGCAGCCGGCCGACACCGGGCATGAAAGCGACGATGGGGAAAATGGCGGCTTCGAAGTGAAGGCGCGCACCGCAAAGGCGCAGGGCTTCACAGGCGCGCAGTGCCTCGCGTGCGGCTCGATGAAAGTGAAGCAGAACGGCTCTTGCCAAGT
>CAYWFJ010000050.1:0-5288 GCA_964458205.1 Microcaldota archaeon
TTGCGCACAAGCGCAAAACCCGCTGCATCGAGCAAGAAGCGAGATGCAGGGGGAGCAACCCAAGAATGATGCTTGGGTCTGACCGGCGCCACCGGCAAGCAGGCTTGGAGAGCTTTTTAAGGCTTCTATGGATTTAAATGTCCATGAAATCAGACGTAGAAATACAGTCGTTAATTCTAGAACTACACTCAAAACTCAATCGTCTTCCCAACCGTGATTCTGAGACTGAAAAGAAGGCAGAGGAGTACCTTAGGCAGGTTTTCGAAGCGCTTGGATGGGACTGGCTTAGTGCAGAAGTAATGCCGCAAAAAAGGGTCAGGAGCGGCGGGAAAACGAAACGCGTCGACTACGCCTTCAAGAAAACAGGTAGGATAAAGCCGGACTTCTACGTGGAAGTGAAAAAATTCTCAGAGGACCTCGATTCGCCAGCGCACCGCGAGCAGGCGCTGAGCTACGGAAAGAACAGCGGAATCAGATGGGTTCTTCTCACCAACTTCGCGCGCTGGCGCGTCTTCAACTCAGACTATTTCGACGAGCCGAACAATGCCGAGCTGTTTGACTTTGACCTTCTTGGGGCAGCCAGCGACCCTGACAAGATAAGGTGGCTCCTCCTCTTCTCAAAGGCGCAGGGTTCGCCTGCGCTTGACGAGTATGCGAAAAAGCACAAGAAATGGAAGGAAAGTGAAAGCGTCGAAGACCTCCTGACCGAGCAGCTTATCGCCACCCGCAGGGTGCTATCGTCCGCAATAAGGGAGCAGAACCATGACCTGTTCGACCCAGAGCCCGAAGACGAGGACGTTTCAGTGGATTCCTGCGTACAGCACATACTCGACAGGCTGATATTCTGCCGGATGCTTGAGGACAACGGCTCGGACTCGAGCTATCGGATGGATGAGGAGCGCAGGAAATGGGAAGGCGACAAGAGGGTGCAGTTCTACCGCGAATTTCTTGCCGAATTCTGGGTCAGGATGCGCAAGAGATACGACAGCACGATATTCGACAACCACCGGATAGACGGGCTAAGCATCAAGAACGAGGATTTCATGCCCGTATTTGATTCGTTTTATGTCAATCCCAAAACAAAGCTGCGCTACCGTTTCGAGGCGATAGGCACCGACATCCTTGGGCATACTTATGAGAATTACCTTTCCTACAAGCCAAAGCAGACCGCGAAGCGGACAGGCCTTGAAAAGGAAGTCTACAAGCGCAAGCAGAGCGGCATCTATTACACGCCGGAGTTCCTGGTAGACCACCTCGTCCGCGCCACGCTTGGGAAAAAGCTTGAGGCGTGCAAGTCGCCGCAAGAGGCGCTCAAGCTCCGCGTCCTCGACCCTGCCTGCGGCTCAGGCACTTTCCTAGTCAGGGCGCTTGACGAATTCCATCAATGGTATCTTGTCAGGGAAAAGAAGAACGGCAATGGGGACAGCGAGGTGCCGGGTTTGCCAGCCTTTATCGACGCTGTGCTTGAGAATTGCATCTGCGGCATAGACCTTGACCCGCGCGCAGCCAGATTGGCGAAGCTAAACCTCTTCCTAAGGGCAATCGACACGCCCAACCGCCTGCCAAAACTAAAGATAATCCAGAAAAACTCGCTTTTGAACGATGGCGGCTTCCGCAATTCCTTTGAAATCGCGCGGGACTTCCCGCTGGTCGCGGAAGCCGGCGGTTTTGATGTGATAATCGGCAACCCCCCTTGGGAGCGCTTTGAGATAAAGACGCAGGAATTCTTCGAGCAGTTTGACGAGGGCTTCAAGGATTTGGACACCAAGCAGGCGAAAAAGCGCGCAGAGGAGCTGCTCACACGCGCCCACATAAAACAGGAGTGGCAAATCAAGAATGCGGAATACACCGCGCTTGCCTCGCACTTCCAAAACGCATACGAATTCCAGGTGGACGGCGCAAGAAAAAACATGTCCGGGCACACAGACCTGTACAAGCTTTTCACCGAGCGCGCATATCAGCTCTCGAAGGAGGGCGGCATGGTCGGGCTGGTGGTGCCAAGCGGCATTTACACCGACCTTGGGACAAAAAGCCTGCGAAGGATGCTGTTTGATTATTGCAAGCTAGAAGAAATATACTCATTTGAAAATAAAGGGCATGCGATATTCTTAGACGTGCATGCAAGCTACAAGTTCGTCCTTCTCACCTTCGAGAAAGGCGGCAAGACCTCCTCCTTCCCCTGCGCATTCTTCCTGCATGACGAGGACGACCTGAAGCGCGCAATCGAAAACCCGACGCGCATGTCGGTCGATTTCGTCCGCTCCGCCTCGCCCATCTCAATGAGCGTAGTCGAGATAAAATCGGAAAAGGACTTTGGCATCGTGAACAAAATGCTCGCCTTTGCCAAGCTCGGCGAGCCGTCATGGGGCATAAAGCCGTTCCAGGGCTTTAACATGACGACCGACAGCAACCTTTTCCAGACGGGCAAGCTGGGCGTGCCTCTTTTGGAAGGCAAGAACATCCACCAGTTCACTCACCACTGGAAAGAGGCGCCTGACACGCGCTTCACGGTTTCCGACAAAAGTATCCTGAAAAACCTCAAGCCGGAGAAGCAATATCAGAATGGTTATTGGGTTGGCTACAGGCTGATTGCCAGCTCCACAAATGAAAGAACCACGATTGCAACCGTTGTGCCGCCAGGCTATGTTTGCGGGCACTCGATGGCAGTAATCATGGTGCCTGACCTTAAGAAAATGGCATATCTTGTTGGGGTTCTCAATTCCTTTATTGTGGATTACCTGATGCGCCAAAAAATGAGCACGAACTTGAATTTCAACTTCTTCCTTGAGCTTCCGATTCCGACACCGGAGCAGGCGGGCGCATATTACGACCAGATTGCGAAAAAAGCCGCGCAGCTTGCCGCAACCACCGATGAATTCGAGCAGCTGAAAAAAGAGGTTGGAATCACGCATGGCGTTGTCGATGAGAACGACAGGCTGCTTGCGCGGGCGCAGCTTGATGTCCTGGTCGCCAAGCTCTATGGAATCACAAAAGAGGAGCTCGCGTACATACTGGAGAAGTTCCCCATCGCGGACGCAAAGCAGAAGGAGCTTGTGCTAAGAGAATATGGCGGGTAACTAATGGCTATGTTTGAATAAGGCGGTTCGTTTACTATGAAGGATCTAGGAAAAGAAGTCATCGCTTTCATTGGAGTAGTTTTTATCCTGGTAACGGGTGCACTTGTTTTGAGCCAGATGGCGTTGAGCGCACCGCGTGAAGCTCAGCCGCAAATACAAAAGATTTCAGACCAATATTCGTTTGCCGCACGTTTGATAATCGATTGGTCGTCTCCAGACCCAGCACTTTGGATAATACGGTTCGTTATCGGCATCTGTGTAGTTGTGGCGGGCGGAGCCGGAGCTTATTTCTACTTTAACAGGAATGGATAAGCACTTGCGCTTACTCCTGCGCTTAATTTTCTCTGCAACATGAAAAACCTTGACAGTCGGTGGAAGTTGCGCTTAATCTGCGCTTAAACTCGCGTTCTGGCTGCCAATTGCGCTTAATTTTAATGAATCACTTTCCGAGAATATATCTTTGCTAGTTCGTTTATCTTACCCGGTTGAGCGTAAACTTGAGCGTAATCTCTGGCTGCGACATGAAGCGTGATTAGCTAGGCAAAAATCGAGCGTAATAGTGAGCGTAAACGCACGTTCCAGCCGCCAGAACAGCCTACTTCGTTGGTTTGCGTTTCTGAAAATATTGTGATGTCATTTATTCAATATGGCTGATTCATTGAGCAGCTTTGAGCAGCTCCGCAAAATAGATATACTGGAGCTTCGAGCTGCTCAAATATCAACGTTTGGATGGCGATTATAGCGCAAGGAACGGCGTTTGAGCTGCTCAAAGTTCTTTATATATGATTGAGCAGCTCCGGCTAGCTGCCCAATGCAAAAAAAGACGGATTTATTCACTCAACAATTCCTCATCCAATCCCATCGCAAAAACCTTTTTCACCAGAAGCGCCTTCACCTCCGGGTCCTGCATCAGGACGTTCATTATTCCGTTTCCCTGCTTGTTGTGGTCGCTGATGAGCACTTTCTCATCAAACGGATTCCCGCACCTGCCGCAGAACGACTGCGTTGGCGAGTTCTTCTCCTTGCAGCGTGAGCAGATCCGAAGGTCGAGCTTCACCTCCTTTTCAATCGGCTTGTCCTTCATCGAGTACATTTGCAGAAGGGCGGTGTCCACGTCCCGCCCTGACAAATGAACATAGGTCGCCGCCATCTCGCTTCCCTGCGTCCAGCCGAAATACTCCTTCATTTGTGCCTCTGTAAGCTTGTTTGCAAGCGAGGTTGCCCGACTGTGCCTGAACAAATGCGGATAAATTCGCTTCCTTATTCCGCTTGCCTTGCTTGCTCGCCTCAGCATGGCAAGTATTGAAGGGTAAGAGCAAGGCACTGGCTGGTAGCGGGCAAGCCTCGCAGGCCATAAAGGAGCATCAGGATTGTCTTTGTCCGGGTGTTCCTGCAGCCATTGGGCGAGAACCTGAACACTGGCGATTATTCTTACCCTTCTGCCGCCAGTCTTGCCATTCACCATCAATACAACGCCATAATTGTCGAACTGGACGTTCTTCAGCTTGAGGTATAGCATTTCACCTATGCGGCACCCGGACTCGTATAATGCCAAGATAAGCGCCTTGTCGCGTGGATTGGTGGTGGAGTTGGCAAGCTTTTGTGCTTCCTCAACTGTCAGCAATTCCTCCGGCAATTTGTGCTTTTCGTTCTTCAGCCTTGGCTTGAGCCACTTTATGACCTTGGGAAATTCCTCGTCCTTTCCAAGAAGCCATTTGTAGAACATTTTAAGGACTATTTTGAAGTCGTAGCGGGTGTATTCGGAATAATTTTTGGAGTCGATTTCCGTGACCAGCCGGATTAAGTCTGTCTTCGTAGCAGTCGAGAAATCCTTATTCAGCCATTCAGCAAGATAGCGCACACAATACATGCACTTCACAACGCGGAGTTTTCCTGAGCCTTTTGCAAGCCGCATCCTTGCAAAATTCTCAATCTGTGTTTTGGCTTTCGCAGGCAGGGTGGAGGTTTTCAACACCCCGAGCGCCTTCTCGAAGTCCGTCTGGGATTTGTACATCACATATTCATTCATAGCCCCTGTCCTACTTGACCTTCTATATATAGCTTGCCCAGCCTCCATGCTGCTGGTTACGTCTTAGATTGCCTAAGCAGGGTCAGGTGCGTATCGAAAATCAGGAGTAGGACTAGTGCATGAAACAAGATGCAGGGGGAGAGATTCGAACTCCCGAAGACCTAAGTCACCAGATTGCGCAC
>CAYWFJ010000051.1:0-5174 GCA_964458205.1 Microcaldota archaeon
GAGAGCAGGAACGAGATAACCCTCTTCGCGCAGCTGGGCGGCATACTTCTGATGTTTGTTCTTGGGCTCCACTTCGAGCACAACCAAGTAAGGCGGCTTGGCATCAAGGCGTTTATCCTGGCAGGCATGGCATCTGCCGCGTCTTTTGCCGCCGGGGCTGCCGCTGGCTTGCTTTTCGGCATGGGGGTTGCGGAATTCCTCATAATAGGCACGTTCTTTGTTTCCACAAGCACCACCATGGCGCTGCGGATGATGCAGGAGATGAACCTGAACCGGATGAAGAACTCGCGGCTCATGGAAGCGGCAATCGTGATAGACGACCTTTACGGATTCATAGTCCTCAGCCTCATAAGCGGATACATCGGGGTGCAGGGGACGGGCGTCGGGGAATCCGTTGCCGCGTCTTTTTCCATGCTTGCGGCGATATTGGTCATATTTTTCACAGGGGTGCGGCTGGTCCCGAAGATATTCGAGTTTTTCGAGGAAAGGTTCCCCTCAAGCGCGCTCACGCTTGGAACCGCTTTCTGCCTGATGATGGTTTATGCCCTCATGTGGTTCAACGTATCCCCTTTCATCGGGGCTTTCCTGGCAGGGACTGTCCTGACATCGAGCATACGCCACAAGGACGTCATCCGCTCCATCATGCCGGTGAGGAACCTGTTTGCAAATGTCTTCTTTGTTAGCATCGGGCTTCTGCTGAATCCAAGCCTTCTTCTTGCGGCACTGCCGCTCATCGTTGCGCTGTCTTTGGTCGCAGTGGCCTCGAAGTGGGCAGTGGCAAGCGCCACCCTTGTGAATTTCGGCTCGGATTTCGGTGAAGCCGCAAAACTCGGGCTGATGACCTCGCCGCGGGGGGAGGTCCTGCTCATAATCGCTGAAAGCGTGGTGATTGCGGGGGTGGTGCAGCCGGACTTCCTTGCAATAGCCACCGGGATTGTGCTCTTGAGCGCGTTTGCCCCGCCCCTGATAATGCCGTTCCTGGAAAAGAACGGCGGGGCGGTCGTGCGAAGAAGGCCATGATATACCAGCACTTTTGATTTTTATCGTTGCCATCTGGCCGATTCTGTGCGCCCTATCCTGAAACCTCGCAGTACATCTCAGCGAGCTTCCTCATTTCGCGCAATTTCGCGTTGGCGGCCTCCACCACTGAGAGCATCTCTATGAAAAAGCTCCCGGAAGGGACCTGCTTTTTTGCCATGCGCTTGAGGAAAGAGTCGTAATTCGCGTTTATCTTCTGGCGAAGCTCGGAATCGTTTTTGGACATTTTCAGGATTGCCTTCTCGCCCATGTGCGGGAAGCCGCCCTCGAATTCGATTATGTTTTTCTGGATGTCGGAATACACGTCAGAAAGGCCGCCAATCGATTCCGCGGAAAACGATATTCCTTTGCTGGACATGCCTTGGTAAAGCTGGCTTATGTCGTCCGCCAGGTCGCTTAGCTGCTCATTGGCATTTGAGAGCCTGACTAGGAGCACCATCCGCTCAACGTCCTTTTTTGCAAAGTCCCGCCTTGAAAGCTCAAGTATCGCCTCGCTTATCCTCCCATCCAGGAAATCCGCCAATGATTCAAGCTTTGAGGCCCTGTCGAACTTCTGCCCGCCAGCCTTGATTGCGCTCAAGACCTCATCGAAAAGCATGCGGGAGGTTTCAAGCGAATGGTTGAGCTCCCGCTCCAATACCAAAAACGCTTCGCTGTTCTTTTCAGGCAGGCGCTCGCCCAGGAATTTTGTAGCCAGGAGTATCTCATCCTCCTTGCCGCGGACTATCCATTCGACTGCCGATTTGAACGGGCCTATCAGCACCAGGAAAACCGCTGCTGCCGCAACGTTGAAAATGACGTGCGCGTTTGCGACCTGCTGAGCCTCGTTCCCGCCAAGCGACTGCACTGCTGAAATGAAGATGGGCAGGATGGGGAGAAACATCAATACCCCTAAGAAATTGAAGAGGAAATGCGCCACTGCGGCCCTGCGCACGAAAAGCCCCTTTCTTGCGGAGACCAATAAGCTTGTGACGGTCGTGCCTATGTTGGCGCCGAAAAGAACCGGGACCGCCTGCGGAAGGGTGATAAGCCCCCCTTGCGCGAATACCACCACCAGCCCGGAAGTGACTGAGCTTGACTGGAAAAGATTGGTCAGCACAAACCCTGCGGCAAGCGCAACCAGGATGTTTGAGAAATTGGAGAAAATTGACACCACTAACGGGTCGTCTTTTATGAATTCAACCTCGTTGGAAACCAGGTTGAGCGCAAAAAACAGAAGCCCGAAGTAGAATATGGGCTTGCTGAACGCCCTGAAGTGGTTGTTCGTCAGCCCCAATACGAAGCCCAGCAGTATGAAAATCGGCGCGAATGCGGTGACCTTGAACGCCACCAGCTGCGCGGTGACCGTGGTGCCTATATTCGCGCCGAATATCACCCCAAGGCTTTGCGCGAAGGAGATCACACCCGCGTTGACCAGCCCCATGGCGATTATGGTTGTCGCAAGGCTGGACTGTATCGCCGCTGTTACAAGCGCGCCAAGCAGCGTCCCCCTCAAGGGCGTTTTGGTGGCCTTGCCAAGAAAGGAGCTGAACCTCTTGCCCGCAATGTTCTGTATTTCGCTGCTGAACTGCTCTGTGCCGTAAAGGAACAGGATTATCCCCGGGATTATCGCGAATATTATTTCCCAATTCATTCCAGGCACCTTTCAGGCATAAGGCCGCATCAGGTCGAGAGGACGCGGAGAAGCTCGAGGTCCTCGATTGGCACCTCTTTCTTTTTTACCTGCGCATCCTTGAGGGGGACCAGGGTCGCAACCCCGTTTTCCTCGCCAACCATCATGTCGGTCCCCCCGTTCATCAGCTCGTTTACTGCGCGGTAGCCCAATCTGCTTGCAAGCATGCGGTCGCGCACGGTGGGGCTTCCCCCCCTTTGCGTGTGCCCAAGGACGCATACCCTATAGTCAATCCCGGTTGCAATCTTGGCCCGCTTGCCCGCCTTGACCGCCCCGCCTGACTCGTCCCCCTCGGCAACCACCACGATTATGGATGCCTTGCCCATCTTCTTGCTCTTGCGTATCATGTCGCACACGTCCTTCATGTCATGGAGCACTTCCGGGAGAAGCGCCGCCTCCGCCCCGCTTGCGATGGCGGATTCAAGCGCGATTGCCCCGCAATGCCGCCCCATCACCTCAACAAAAAAGGGAAGCCCGTGCGAAATCGATGTGTCCTTTATCTTGTCTATGAGGGAGGTCGCGGTGTTGACCGCGGTGTCAAAGCCGATGGCCTCGGTCCCGTAGATGTCGTTGTCGATTGTGCCTGGGAGCCCCAGCACCTGGAAGCCGTGCTCGCGGTGGAATGTGTGGAGGCCGCGGAATGTCCCGTCGCCGCCTATCCCTACAAGGCAGCTTATGCCGCGTTTCAGGAGGATGCTGTGCGCCTTTGCCCTGCCTGGTTTTGACAGGAATTCCTCGCACCTGCCTGCCTTGAGTATGGTGCCGCCCCGCTGGATTATGTTGGAAACTGAGCGGGGCTCAAGTTTCACGAATTTTTCGCCTATGAGTCCGGAAAAGCCGCCGATTGCCCCTTCCACCTCTATGCCGTTCAGTGCGGCTGTGCGCACGACCGCACGGATGCATGCGTTCATGCCGGGCGAGTCGCCCCCGCTTGTCAAAACGGCTATCTTCCTTTGCATCTTCCCACCCATCCGCACCACTTTTCCAGCCGTTCCTTTTAACCTTTCGCCACCCCCTGGGCAAGCAATATATTCTGCGCCCCCCATTTCAAGCCATGGAAAAATACCGCGCAAAGGCCATCAGCACGAAGGAATGCGAAAAATTCACGCACGCGCTTCCGCAGCTTTATGAGCGCAAGGCGAACATACACGGGGCATGCGTAAAGCTCCTTACGGACAACCCGGATTTCAAGGAGGCCTGGGAGGACAATTTCAAATTCATGGGCGAGGACATAAGGCCGCATGCAAGGATATTCGCCATAGGGAAGGGAGGGAAGCTCTCGGTGCGCTATGACCCTGGTTCAAAAACCGCGATAGTGGAAAACTGCGACTATTACGGATGGGTGAAAAGCATCGCGCTCGCGCTGGTTTCTGATTTTTTCGAGGACTACGCCTCATTGCAGAGGAGGTATTCCATCCATGGGGCGCTTGTGGACTTCTCAGGCAGGGGCATGGCGCTCATTGGCCCGTCCGGGACAGGGAAAACCACCCTCACCTACGGGCTATTGTCCGGAGCCGGGAACTACCTTGCAGACGACTGGTTTTTCGTGCGATTCATGGGCGGCGACGCGGTTGCTTACGCGTCCGAAAAGAATTCCTACGTGCGCGAGGATTTGGCAAGGTCCTGGCCGGGGTTCGGAAAAAGGCTCAGGCATGTGAGGCTGGACGGGCGCAGGCGCGGGATTGCAGACATGAAGCTTGTCCTGGGCGAGGGAAGGATACGGGACGAATCGGTGCTTCGCGCGGTTGTGCTCCTCAAGAGGGACGGCAAGGACCCGGTGGCGCTTCGGAAGCTTCGCGCAGAGGAGGCGCTCGATTACCTTGGCAGGAACGATTTCTGCAATCCGCACCAGCTTATTAGGAACAGGAAAAAGGCGGTTTTGCGCAAGGGCTTTTTCCGCAATCTCTTCAGGCATGCCCCGGCATACCTCCTCAACACGATAGAAACGCCGGAGGAGTCGCTTGCCCGGCTGCGGAACCTGGAGATTTAGCCTCGGGCGGACGGATGGCAGCCTGCCGGAAAAGGCAATCATTGCCTTTCTTTTGCAGGATCCTCCTCGTCCGGCTTTTTCTTCTGGGGCGGAAGCTTGCCGTGCCCTTTTTCTTGCTTTGCAGAAGGGGCTTCAAGAAAACTGGCGCGGACTGGGCGCGTGCGTGCCCGCACGTTTTCGGTGAATGTTGCCCTCTGCTTTTTTTCCTTTTCCAGGTGGTGCCGCCTTGAATGCGCATGGGTGTCTCCGATTGCCTTTGCCGAAATGAGGCGGGCTGAGTCTCCGGTTGAGATGAGCCCTTTCTCCGCATATGCAGCCTCAAGTAGGTCAAACCCCTTGTGTTCGCCCCGCCTCTTCTGATGCGGCGTATGCATGGGTTTTCCGCCTCAAACAATGTTTTTAACCCGATGGGGGGATTCCGGGAAACGGATGGCTGTTTTATGCCTTTCGCACGGAATATGCCCATGAGCAACC
>CAYWFJ010000052.1:0-5011 GCA_964458205.1 Microcaldota archaeon
AGATAGCTGTGCAGCATATACAAATTGATGAGCAAATGGATTCCCAGGCGGCATTCGTCTCAGTGGACGAGAACGACCGGGGACGCGCGCTAGGGCGGGGCGGGAACAGGATCAAGACCGGCCGCGCGCTTCTGATGCGGCGTTTCAACTGCGACTTGCGGCTGGTTTCCAAGTAGGCCAAAAGCAGATGTTTCGGAGGCATTTCATGGGAAGAGGAGAATTATCGGGGCGCGAAATAAGCATGAAGAGGCGGCACCAGCGCTGGCTCAAGAAGACCTGGAAGCGGAAGGCTCTCCATCTCAAGGAGAAGTACGACCCGATAGAGGGCTCGCCGATGGCGAAAGGGATAGTCATCGAGAAAAAATCGCTTGAGCAGAAGCAGCCCCACTCCGGGCTCATCAAATGCGTCAAGATACAGCTTGTCAAGAACGGCAAGTTCGTCACAGCATTCGCGCCGCGCTCGGGCGCAATCAATTACATTGACGAGCACGACGAGGTGACGGTGGACGGGCTTGGCGGCTCGCAGCGCGGGCAGATGGGCTCGATTCCCGGCGTGCGCTACAAGGTCGTCAAGGTCAACGGGGTCGACCTGCAGATGCTGGTGCAGAAAAGGAAGGAGAAGCCCAAGAGGTAGCGGGACGTGATTCTAATGGAAGAAACAAAACTTTTCGGATTGTACGACTTTGGCGAAGTGAAGGTCGCAGACCCTGGCTTGGCGGGCTATATCAGCCTCAAGCCAATCAGCCTCCCCCACTCGCACGGCAGGCACACCAAGCAGCAGTTCGGCAAGCGCAAGGTGAACATCGTCGAGCGGCTTGCGAACAAGCTCATGCGGGGCGGCACCGGCGAGAAGACCTCGGGGAAGGTCATCCGCACCGACGGCAGGCTCCAGGGCAAGAAGACCAAGGCGATTGCCGTGGTCGAGCAGGCCATGGGGATAGTCGCAGCGCGCACCAAGAAAAACCCGGTCCAGCTTCTCGTGGATGCGATACAGAACGCGGCTCCCCGCGAGGATTTCACCCGCGTCTCGATGGGCGGCGTCTCCTACCAGGTGGCGGTGGACGTTTCCGCATCGCGAAGGCTTGACATGGCGCTCCGCAACATGGCGCTTGCCGCGATAATGGGCGCTTTCGACAAGAAAAAGACGCTCTCTCAGGCCCTTGCGGACGAGATAGAATTCACCGCAAAGGGAGACATCAACTCGTCTTACGCGATGAAGAAGCGCGACGAAACCGAGCGGATGGCAAGATCATCGAGATGATCTGGACGGCTAGTCGCCAGCAGGACTGAAAGATGGCGCGCTCGTCCAGTTAAATTCTTCCTTCTTTTTTCTTTTCCTTCCCAATCAGGCGAAGCCTTGCATCGTTTTTTAACCCCAACTTACCCCAAAAAACCGAGGTGGGAATATAGCTCAGCTGAATAGGTTCACGACCATTCAAGGGGCTAATGTGCAGACTGGATTTGGCTTAGAGAGGAATTTCGACGGGCTGCACCTTGACGTTTTTCCGGTCTGGCTTAATTCCGCTTCCAGGCACTTGCTCTCGCCTTTGGACTGCGGGCGGCTTGCAACCAGCTCATCTAGCATGCGCATTTTCAGCTTCCCATCAAAAGGCCCGTGCCCAGGCATCTCTAGCCGTGCGAAGAAAGTCATTTTCGAAGCAAGAAAAGGCGCGGCCGAGTCTCTTGGGCTTGAAAAGCCAACTAATGTCAAGACAATAGTATTACTGGATAAGTACGAGGCAGGCGAGGGCAGCCTGGAAGTCGATGCCCTTGCATATCTTTTTTTTCCAAAGCAGAAAAAGCGCGTTCCTAAGCAAGACTGCGTTGATTTGGACAGCAACCCCCTCGCAGGCGCCATAGTCGAAAGCAAAAGCGCAGAAGCAAACGAGCAGGCAAGGGAAATCGCGCTTCTCTTCAAGGACCGCGGCGTTTTGCAAATCACATTGATTCTTGCCGAAGAGAAAGTCGCGCAGCCGTGAAACACGCAGTAACCTCAAGCCCAATCAACACCCGGCATTCCAATGCGGCTTTTCCGCCGTGCGGCTGCTTCTTTCGTCTTTTCTTGTTTTTCAACCAGCCAACACTAAACATTTATAAGTAAAGCCTGCAAAATAGATATCCTGTGTAGTTAACGGAGGTTATCTCATGGAAAGAATGTTCAAGGCAATTGCTGCGCTCATCCTGCTTCTCTCAGTGGCATTTGCGGAAGGCGAGCACGACGTCCAGGCTCAAATAAGCGCAATAGACGGAACTCCAGACATTCGTGCGCCGTTCGTGAAAGCCGTTCTTGTCAACAGCCTGGAGATAAAGGAAAGCTATAGCATATCCTCTGAACACATAGGCAAACAGCTTGAATTCTTATTCATATACAGCGAACCGATGAATACGCGGGAGATCCCCCGGGTTGAGTTCGGAAGCGATGCAGAGGGAGCCTCGAAAATCCTCGACTGCAAGGAGTCAGGCGCATGGGCGGAAGATAGGCAGACATTCGCCTACATTTGCGCCGTCAAAGAAACCGAAATGCGGTCTTCATTTGAAATGATAATCACAGGTGCGCAAGGCGCATCCGGCGCAAGGCTAAATCCAGGCCCTTTTGCGCTTCGAATAGATGTTGACACCCGTGACACCCAGGCGCCAACAGTCATGTACCTGTCAGTCAATCCCGCACAGCTGCAGGCTGGTGATGATTACTTATATATAATAGCGGGCTTCAGCGAAACGCTCTCAAATCAGCCCAAAATATCTTTCAGCGACCCAACGCTGGCTTCCGGCTCGGCATACCTATTGCATTACCGCACAGGTTATCCCATAAGGGGGAATGACACGAACTGCGGACGCTGCGGCGGAGCGCCCTACAACTACCAATTCACATATAGTGTCGACCAGATAGGCTACAACGGCACCGTGGACATAGCCATAAGCGAGGCGAAAGACGAATCTGGAAACACCCAGGAGCAGCCTTATGTTGCAGAAGGCGCACTGTCAATAAACACCTATCCTCAACTCGAGGTGGTTGGCTCGTCGTTCGGCTCGCCATATGAAAACGGGATAATCAATATAGAACGGATGCATGAGGGCAAGGCATTGGCCATATCCGCAGAATATGCTGGCGAGGTCGACACCGCCCGGCAGCCATCACTTGTTTTCGATTACGGGGCAAGAAACGGGGGCACCGTTGTTTACGGGCCGGAAATATTCAGAACTTCGCAGCAGAACAGCGCAGAAGTGCGCCCATTGCCCACTCCAAAAATCTTTTCCTGCAAAAATGGCAATTGGGAACTCAAAGACGGCCGCGATGAACGCAGCGGAGAGCGCTATGTCTGGACTCAGAGCTGCGAGTTCATTTACGATTCACGATTGGAATATGAAGGGGACATCAAGATCCGTATTTTCGGCGCAACGGACGTTTTCGGCAGGGAGCAGCAGGAACATGCAATCGGCACCATTCTTTTCGACACGATCGCCCCGAAAAGCCATTTTCTGTCCGCGCCTGACAGGCTCACAAGGAAAAATATAGCTTCGGGGCAATGGGGCACATTCAACCTGACATTCAATGAGAAAATGGACTGGTCGCGCTTCAATTACGAATTCGCCAAAAGCGAGGGCTATGAAAGCATGCTAGGCCCGCTGAACGGGGTTCCCGGTGCAGATGGGAAGTCATACCTATTCAGCTTCGATGTCAATGACAGCGCAATGGTGGCTGACGAGGCTGCGCTTAAGATAGGTCCGCTTTATGACCTTGCGGGAAACCAATACGGCCCAACCATCTCGCATGCTTTTGACATAGACACAATATCGCCTGGAATCTATGCTTCGCGTGTGGTGTCGGGTGCAAACAGCAACAACACCGCAACTTTCAGGTACTGGGTAGGGAAGGGCAGCTTATCCGATGGAGACAAGCTGAATGGCTGCTGGTACATGCTTGACGGCGTCGATTATCCCCTTGATTCGTGCCCATCCGAAGAAAACCCAGAGATGCATGTGCAAGTTATTGGGATTCCAAACGGTGCGCACAGCATCAGGTTCCTCGGCAAAAGCGAACGGGCAATAGGGGGCTCGGAAGAGATTCTCTTCAACACGAGTGCCACCCGGTTTTACCTTCTTCCAGGGGGGATAAGCAACGATTTCGTACTAACAAAAAACGGCAGCGCAGTATACCTGCGCAGTGAAAGCCCCGCTGCAACAATATCCGTCCCGGACGGGGTCACAAGCGCAAGCCTCGACCTTAATTCCGTCAAAAACGGGAGCAGGGCGCTCATCCCATCCGAGCTAAACATATCAATACACACGCCAAACGGCACAATTTTGCTTTACATCCCGGCAAATACAACCATAAATGGCTCAGCCACATGGGGCGGACGGCTCATACTTCCGCGAATATGGGGCATACTTAATTCTACTCCTGATGTGAATTACACAAGTGCCACCAACCACCTTTTGGTTTTCACAGGCTGGCTGGACGGAATTGCATTCGACAAGCCGGTCAAGCTGGTGCTTCCTGGGCAAGCTGGCCTTTTCGCAGGTTTCCAGGCAAACCGCACCAACGCATCAACGTTCACCAAGATAGAGAATTGCACTGGCAATGCGCCCCCTGCCGAATACGGCGAATGCAAATTCGATTCAGGCAATGACTTGGCGATTTGGACCTGGCACTTCACCACGTTCGGTTCCTATTCGCAAACCCCGGTGAGCACAACTTCGGCAGCAACCGCCGCAGGCACAACCGGCAACAGCAACGGCGGCGGCAACGTGTATATCCCTTATGTGGCGCCCCAATCTCCGGAGCAGGAGGCGCCCGCACAGGCGCCCGAGCAGCCGGCACCGCAGGCTCCGGCCCCAACGCCCGCTCCAGCCCAGACAGGCAACCTTGCCCCGACCCCACTTTCTGGCGAGCAGCAGCTTGTTCCAGAGTCGCCTCTCGCGGCAGCGCTCAGCCAGCCGCCTGAACAGCAGTCTGACCTGGTGGCTTCGCTCTTCGGAGCTAACGGAATAGTGACTGGCGCAGCCCCTG
>CAYWFJ010000053.1:0-1270 GCA_964458205.1 Microcaldota archaeon
GTCTTTCAGGGCATGGTACAAAACTTATCGACGACACTCATATTTTGCCCTGTATTACTTCCGTTCATTCTTTCGTACCAATCGTCCCTCGATGGCGTTGTCAGGCGCCTCTCATGGAGACGGGTATGCTGTCTTCTGTTATCTTTATAAATTCTCCGCCATTCTTTAAAAAAAAGTTTATATAATAAATATTAATAATCGTCAATTCTCGGTTTATACAACCTTAAACTGACGAATTTTAGTTGTAAAGAAAGGAAAGAAAAGCAATCAATGCCTTTCCTCCCGGCGTTACAATCCGGCTGAAGGCAGCCGTTTTTTCCTGCGGATTCCATTTGCCTGCCAATCTGCGGCTTTTCTTCCAGCCACTGGCTTTCCTTGCCATGGTCTGTTCTACTACTTATATAATAGTAGGCATCGGCTACCTTCTTTCCCCATACTCCTTTAGGAATGAGGAATACTCCTGCAAATCCTTCGCGCTAATCGAGGGGCGCCTGCCTTTCATGACCGCAATCACGTCCTCGGTCTTCGCCGCGGCTGCCTTCCCCTTGAGCCTTTCTCGCACCATCTGCATCTTCACTTCCTGGCCGACTGCCGCGATGTCCGCGCCTGAGAACCCTTCCGAGAGCTTCGCAAGCATGGAAACATTCACGCTCTTGAGGAATTTGGCAAGGCTCAGCGTGAAAAGCTGCCTTCGCGCAGGCTCGTCGGGCGGCGGGATGTAGAGTATCTTGTCAAAGCGCCCGGGCCGAAGTATCGCGGAGTCGAGTGCGGAGGGCTTGTTGGTGGCGCCCACAATCATCACGTTCTTGAGCTCCTTCACCCCGTCAAGCTCCTGCAGAAGCTCGGTCAGTATGCCTCCGCGGTATTCGTCCCTGCTTGGCGCAAGCGCCTCTATCTCGTCTATGAACACGAGGGCGGGTGCGGACTCGCGCGCGCGGTTGAACACCTCCTTCACATAAGCCGAGGGGCTCTGGCTGCGGTTCTTCATAAGCTCCGAGCCAGATATCGTCAGGAAGTTCGCATTAAGCTCGTTTGCCGCGGCCTTCACAATCATTGTTTTTCCGCAGCCTGGCGGGCCGAAGAGGAGGAGCCCCTTGCTCGGCTTCACGTCCATCTCCTTCATCAAATCCTCATGGAGAAGGGGGATTTCAATGGACTCAAGAAGAATGCGGCGGACCTCGTCAAGCCCGGCAACGTCCTCCCAGCGCACGCCTCGCTCGTCCGCCTTCTTCTCGACCGCTTCCGTCCGTCTTTCGTAATCCATCTTGAA
>CAYWFJ010000053.1:1370-4810 GCA_964458205.1 Microcaldota archaeon
GTCTTGAACCCGTCCATCTCCTCGAGCAACACGCTCATCAGGCGCGGCGCGACATCGTCCGACGTATATGAATCGCGCTTCTTGCCGATCGAGTCTATTTCGTCGAAGAAGAGGACGCAGGGCGCGTTCTTCCTTGCAATCGCGAACACTTCCGAGAGGTTCTTCTCGGACTCGCCGTACCATTCCGAGAGGAGGTCGGAGCACTTTATGTAATAGAAGCCGATGCCAAGCTCCTTTGCAAGCGCCTTCATCAGGAGCGTCTTTCCGGTTCCTGGCGGGCCGAAAAGCAGGACGCCGTTCGGCGGCGTTATCCCGTAGGTATAGGCAAGCTCCTTCTGCTTTATGGGCGCGACTATCGCCTCGCGAAGCTCGAGCTTCACATCCTCGTAGCCGCCGACATCGTTGAGGGAATCGACCCCTTCCGAGCCGCCCAAATCCCGCAGCCCGAACTTGCCGAACGACTTCTGCTTCTCGTTGCGCACGACCGCCTTCTCCCGCGAGAGCGAAATCCCGTAGTGCTCGAAAAACGCAACCGCCCCGACCGATGCGGCGCAGTATGCGAACGAGGCGGGCTCGAACGGGTTGGAAAAAGCAGGCGCAAGGAGCATGTTGGAGATGGGAATTAGGAAAAGCGAGAGGGAGGAGATTGTCTGCTTGTATTTGTGGTCGAACCGTGCGGGCAGGAACGCGCACAGGAAAAGCGCCGCAGCCCAGGTGCAAAGCTGCAATATCGCCGAATCGCGCACAACAAGGGCGTAGATGTTCGAGGCTATCTTCTCAAGCGCCCCGTTCACCACGCGTATGTTTTCAAACGAGAGAAGCGAGTAAAGCGCATTGCCCGCCGCAGGGACAAGCTCGGCTATCTCGACTGCCGGCTTGGAGTTTGCCTGCAGCTGCTCCATCGCGGGCCCGTAAAGCTCGGAGAAGTTGCTTGAGATTGTTATGAACGAGGAGGTCTGCACCAGCCAGAGCGTGGAGAGCAAAAGCACCACGAATATGGCGGGAAGGGAGACTGCGAAGCTGTGCCTGCTCCCGAACCGGAATGCGGCTATCGCGAGGAAAAGGAACAGGAATCCCGAGAGGAACGAGAATGGCGCGGGCGCGAAAGGCGCGAGGATTGCAACCTGCAAAAACGATATCGTGCTCCAATGCTCGAATGCCTCGAAAAGGGCGGCAGCGACTGCAAGCGTGAACACCCATGCGAGGACAGGCGCCTGGTAGGCGACCGCCGGGAATGCGAGGAACATGCTGAGTATGGTCCCTATCGGCGGCTGCCTGTAGGCGACAACCCCGGTAAGCCCGGCAAGGATTGGCACAAGAAGGACGGGATAGAACGGGAAGGACAGAAGCATGAACAGGGTGCCTAATGCCACCAGGAGCGCGCCGCCCAGATTCTCGTCAGTGCGGAGCATCTGGACGGTTGCAAGCACGCGCTGCCTGCCCATCCCGCCAGAGCCGCCCATACCTCCTGCCATGCGCACCAATTCGGAATAGACAATTATATATCTTGGCTCTCGCGGGAAAAAGGGCGTTACCCTTTCTTCAGCCCGTCAGAAAAGTCCCTAAGCACGTTCATGTAGTTTATGTATGCGTCGAACGGCGAGTCGTATGGGGAGAAGTAATTGTGCACGTCCTGGTCCGAGAGCGACTTTGTGCACATGTAGTAAAAATGGTCGGAGTTGCCAAGCATCCTCCAGGTGCGAAGCGCGTCTTTATCCCCCTTCTCCTTCACGGCCGGGCCAAGCTTCTCAAGCGCGGCAAAGGCGTCGCGCTGCATCTCGTTCCCAAGCCAAGCCGACGTGTCCCGCTCCATGTCCGCCCATGATGTGACGTCCGGTGCGTCTATGTCGTCGCGTATGCCGACCTTTCCTACAAGCTCGGAAGGCGTGGAGAATCCAAGGTGCCGATGCCCGAGTATTTCGGCGGGGAGGTGGCGCAAAAACTCGAATATGCCCGTGTCCTGCCAGTGGTGCTCGCCGAATGTCTCATAATCCATGAATATGTTGGTGCAGTCCCCCTGCAGGTTCTCAAGCCAGGAGGCGTATTTTCCTGCGGTCAGAGGGTATTCGCTCCACCATTTTGCGGAAAAACGGTATCCTATGTCGTCCGAGAGCCGGTAGTTCCTCAGCAGCACCTTCATGTTCCTGCAGCCTTTCACCCCGTAGAGATAATTGGGCGAGCGCCAGCCAAGCAGGTGGTCCAGCCCTTCTGCCATTATGCCGGAGTAGCCCATGCGCTCCACCAGGTAGGCTATGTCGTTTGAGAACATCGCCTCGGTGTTCCTGAAGACGGGCGAAGGCTTCGCGAACCTCGAGATTTCCTCCTTGTGGAGCTTCACCTGCTCCAAGAATTCCCCCTTGTCCGAAAAAAGGTAGGAAAGCGAGTGGTGGTACGTTTCCGAGAGGAATTCCGCCCTGCCGGTCCTTGCAAGCGCCGCGAAGGACTCCAGGACTTCGGGGGCAAACATCTTGCACTGCTCGATGAAGACCCCTGTTAGCGAGTAGCTGACCTTGAACTCGGGATGCTTCTCAAGAAGCTCAAGCATCAGGCGGTTGGCAGGGAGGTAGCATTTCCCCGCGACCTTTTCCATTATCTTGCGGTTAAGCTCGGAATCGAAATATCCTCCGCCATGCCCCCCGTCTTTCCTGAATATTGAAAACTGCGAGAGCCTAAGTGGCTGGTGGACCTGGAAATAGATGCAGATTTCCATAACATTACCTGGCTTTGCCCGCGGCTTCGCGGTAAATGCCTTCGGTCTCCTCCGCCACGCGCTCCCAGGTGCGCGCCTCAAGGTCGGAGCTTGCCATCCCCACCATCGTTCTTGAGAGGGGCGGGTGCTGGAGGACCGAGAGTATCCGGTCCGCCATCCTGTCAATGTCCCAGAAGTCAACCCTGATTGCGGACTTTACCACCTCGGACACGCCGGATGTCTTTGAGACAATCACTGGAACGCCGCTTGACATCGCCTCAAGCGCGGTGATGCCGAAAGGCTCGGAGGTGGAGGGCATGACATACACGTCCGCAATGCGGTATATCCTCCGCTGGTCCTCGTCCGGGACAAAGCCCAGGAACCTCACGTTCTTCGAAATGCCAAGGTGCATTGCCATGCTTATGAGCAGGGGCAGAAGCTCGCCCTTCCCGGCAATCACGAAAAGGGTGCCAGGCTCGCGCTCCAAGACCAGCTTTGCCGCATGGAGGAGCTGCACCGGCCCTTTCTGCTCGGTCAATCTCCCCAAAAACAGCACCACCTTCCTCCCTTTCTTGAATTCATCCGCATATTTCCGTTCCCCCTCGATTTCCCGGAACCGTTTCCTGTCCACCCCGTTATACACCACGCGTATCTTTTCCTGCCTTGCGCCAAGCCGAAGTGCCTGCTCCCGGGTCCTTTTGCTCACCGCGATTATCAGGTCGGCGTCGGCTCTTTCGGTTATCTCATAGCC
>CAYWFJ010000054.1:0-4809 GCA_964458205.1 Microcaldota archaeon
GAGCCTGACCCGTCAGTTTTCGCCCTTCCGAAAGCCGCAAAGGGGATGCCGGGCTAATGCAGAAGTTCGATATAAGGGCTGCGCTTTCTTACGTGCCGCTATCGTATCTCGACCATGGCGTCTTTCTCGAAATACCTAAGCATTCCGCCCCGATATAGCTCTTCGAGCGCAAGGTTCAGCTCGGGCTTAGACTGATTGCGCATGAACCCATCACTTAGCAGGAAATACTCTTTTCCAGAATGGATTGTTCTTTGCGCATTCTCCAGGATACTTTGCGGAATGCCACTGGACTGAAGCACCGCACCCATATTTTCGACAGGCACGGCAAGCGTGCCTCCGCTGTGATGCCTTACAGAGTAAGTCATGAACCCAGTGCCCTCGAGAGGAAGTTCGGAGTCTATATTCAACCGCGTGCTCCCGATCAGCCCGGCGTTTTCTGAAAGCACAGCTGGCTTGCCGTTCTTCGGCCCTATAGAACGCAGGATCATGTCGAGTTCGGCAAGGATGGGCTTTGCCTCATCGAAAGACTGCAAATCGTTGAAATACAGCGTGAAGTCCTTGCCGAATTGGCTGCCTTGCATCCGGTAAGTTGAGCCGCCTTTCATGTATTTGAAGCCGAATCTGCCCGGCGAGAATTTGCTCTTTATGGCAAGCAGCCGGGATATCAGATAGTCCGCCATGGCATAGTGCTCCGTCTCGCTTGCGCTTGGGAGCATGATATGGAGCTTGACCCCTGCAACAGGCATCGGGCCGCTTGTCTGGACAATGCCGTGGCTTGGATAATAGCTCATTTCTCCAGGGTACTTTGCGGAAAGGTCATATATGCCTGAAACCTTGCTTTCGGATATTATTTTCTTCGCATTTTTAAACTCGGCGATCAGACCAGATACCTCGCGCACTTTTTCATACGCTTTCTTGAAGGGGCGGGCCCTTTTCTCAACCTGCCGTTTGATCCAATTTGGCCTGGCTTCTTCTGGATTTGGCGCCTTTGCTGTTCTCAGTTTCTTCGCAGCCACTGCCGTATCCGCCACGGAATTTTTCACTTTCGTGTATGTCCTCACTATGGCTTCCCCTTTGCGCCTAATGAAACCTGGCGGCTTTGGCGCCCTGGCAGGCACGCCAACCTGCACCATGGTGCCATCGGCAGATATTTTGTAATTGGCGGAGCCGTCCATTGACCCGAACCTTATTTCCGCCCCTTTTGGGGCCTTTCCGGAATTCCCAGGGCTGATTGTGATTTTCGCTCCTTCGTTCGCAAGGAATACGTCCTTCTTCGATGTGTTCACAACCAGCCAGCAGCCATCATCCATCTTGACTGCGGTTGCCTGCTTTCTTAGTAAACGTGTTGTCCTGTTGTTCAGGTATTTCCAGCGCACTTCAAGCGGAACAAGGCCCCCCTTGCCAATCGGCTCGAAGATGGCTCCGTTGAAATGGTAGGCTTCGGTGTTATTGTAGTTGAGGACTATGTCCCCTTGGTTCAGAATGCACTGCCTGTTCGTATCAAGAGGCTTGACTACGCCCCCATTGCTGTAAACCCTGGCGTAATTCTGCGCTTCGGTGAATGTCGGCATTTCATCGATGAAATCGACTTTTCCGATGCCCGGAAGTTTCTGCGGCTCTGCGTGCGGGTTGGAAGGCGTAACTACTGATGCTGGGTTTGCATCCCTGGGAGGATTGGCCGTTTCCATGGGTCTTGGCTCAACATCCGCCCTGTTTTCTCTTGCGGATTGCACCGGGTCTTTCACCGGAGGCGCTTCAGTGGGCGTTGCCGATGATTTTCCTTGATTGGGAATGGCGGGGGATGGGACAGGAGTTTCCACGCTGGGCGTTGACTGTTCCTTTATTCTGGTGATTTTCGGCTTGCCTTTTGCGACCTCAACCACATAACTTTTGTTGGCCGAAAGCTGCACTACGTCGCCTGGCTGAACCTCCAATATGCCTTTTGGCTTCACAGTGCCAACCACTTTGCCATCCCTAAGTATGGAAACCTCGCTAGATGACGAGTTCGTGAAAAGCGTTTTGCCCTTCTTGCTTCCGACCTTGACATAGTCTGCCATCAGCATTTCGATTGCAAAGAACATCGCGGTGCTTGAGAGGAACTCGACGGCCACCGAGCCAAGAGAAGGGCCGCTTGCAGACTGGAGTCTGCCCTTTGCCGCTTCAAGAGAGGAGATCATGCCATTGATAGATGAAATGATCTGCTGCTTGTTTTCCCCCTGATACTCGTTTTGCATTCGTTTGCATAATGCGGAGAGGTTGTTCTGGAGTTCCTGTATGGCGCCTTTCTGGTTGGTTGTGAACTTGTCAAACGCATTCTTGCACCTGATTTCAGAAAAGACTGAAACGCCGGTTGTCCCCGCTGCGAAAACCGCGCTTCTTGCAAGCTTGACTCCGACCGCCTTCCATGTCAGGTTGAATGCGACCTGTTTTGTGGCAAGAGAAGCCCCGAAACTCGCAAGCCCTGTGACCGCGAATGGCAGCGATGCCATAAGAAGCGTGTCAAAACAGCGGTTTACCAGGTTGTTGAGTGTCGGGCCGTAATTAACGAGGTATCCCTTGAGCTTGTTCATTGTAGCCAAAAGGCGCCCCTGGCATCTTCCAAGCTCAGCCATCTTAAGTTCCATTCTGGCAGGGGTCATCGCTTCGGCAGCAGCCTTTTTTTGAACGGCTGTGGCGCCGTTGAACCAGGTAAGATCGTTGTATGCGAGCATCAGCTCGCCCTTCTGGCGGATCATCAGGGTGTAGAGTGCAGACATCTTGTCGTATTCCGTGCGTGTGCCTGCAAGCGCAGAAAGGGCGCCGAAGAACTTTTCCCCTGCCAAAAAGTCGCCTGCTTTGAGCCCGGTGAATTCCTTGGCCAGGCTGCTGAATGCTGCTTCGAATGTTTTGCGCTGGTCGGATATGGTTTCCATGATTATGTATGTAGCCTCTATGCCATTTTTCTTAGCTGAAGGCAGATCGATTTTTGCCGGTGGCTTGTAGGAAACCTTGAGTCCGGGCTCTGGCTCCGCGGTAAGATCTTCTTCATGGGGGGGCTTAGCCTCTGGCGCCTTTTTCCTTGTCCTTTCCCCTATTGGTTTTGAAAGGTAGTCCCTTGCGATTCCAATCGCATCTGAAACCGCTGATTCCTGCCTGCCCTGGCTTCCGACTATTTTCCGCTCATTGCCTGGCTTCACATCCCCGTTATTGTAATTCAAGTAGCGTTCCAGCGTTTCCCCGGTTATAGGTGCGGTCTCTTTCGCCCGCATTTCCTTTATCGCTTCATTCAGGGTAAGCGCACCTTCCGCCCCTATGCCCAGTGCCGCCTGGTAAGTTGCCAGGCTGTCGGCAACTTGCAGGTCGCCTGTTTTCAGGTTAGCTTTCAGCCAAGACAGGCTGCTTTCCACCTCTGCTTTCCGAGGCATGAGTACTTGCGAATTTGAATAGCCAGAAAGTACGGATTCGGCATCCTTTATCCCCCTGGCAAAATCAGACGCATTCGCGCGATCTTCGATGATGATCCTTTCCATGATGGTGTTCACACTGCCAGTTGCATCTCTGAAGAAATCGCTTCTTGCTTCGGGCTGCGCCCCTGCCCCATACCCCCAATCCATAAGGAAGCTCGTCTCTTTTGGCACAGGCAAAGCTTCAGCGCCCCTGCCACTTGCAACCGAATCTGAAAGGTATGCTGCGAACGTGGAGGAATCCAGCTTTCCGCTTGCTTCCGTGCCTAAAAATGCCTGGGCTATCCTTACCAGGTCTTCCTGCGTTGCGCCCGGCGCCCCGGAATATTTCCAGCCAAGATAGCGGGTTTCATAAGCGCCCTTTGGCCTGTATCCGGCTTCCTCAGAATAAGTTGCGATTGTTTTCCCGGAATTATCGGATATGTCTATTCTTTTCTTGTCATCGGAAATTTTTGCAGTGAAACCCTCGGATGCAAGACGTCCAAGCTCTCTATCAAGCTCGCTTGCGCTTATCCTTTGCCCGAAACTGTAATCGGTAACCAGCGGGTCCACTGGATTGAGAGTGTAGTTGCCTGTGCCTACTGAGACCATCTTGCCATGAATCGAATCTGCCCTGTCCCGGGCATAAAAAACAACTGGGCTGCCATCCGATATCCGGTCGATTGTCGCGATGCTTGCGCTGACTGAAAGCTTCAACCCGGCTGGCGAAAGCCTTGCATTTATGGCGTTTATTTCCGCCTGTCCAAGCGTTTGCGGAAGCCCGAGATTGCGAATAAGCGTTTCCCCATAGTCTCCATCCCAACGGGATAGATTGTATTCGGAAGCAGAAAGGATATTTTGAGCCTGGCTGCCCCCATGGGTTAAAAACAGGCTGGCTTCGACATCGGTTTTCGCATAATTCTTGCGGTCTGCCCCGATATACTTCAGCAGTTTGTCTATCGATGAGAATTCCTTTTTGAGCATAAAGTCATATATTCTGCCGCCTTCCAGATTGGAGATCACGTGCCGCCCGGTTTTCCCATTGAAATCATACTTTATAACCGACAATGCTTTGTCGTAGCCACACGAATCCAATTGCGCCGCAACCAAGCCTATCTGATAACGAGACACATTATCCAGCGTTGTTTGGACCGTTTTATCACCCGCTTCCAGCATTAGCCGCAGAATATATGTCCTTTGTGAATATAAAATGGTGTATCGGGGCTGGCGTTAACATTTTGAAGGTGCCTGCGGCCTGAAAGCCCTCGGCATGCAATGCCTTTTTAGCAGTTTATCCATATAACGACGTGCCGGCAGAGCAATCCGGCTTATGGGCCCGTAGTCGAAAGGGAAAGTGGCGCCTGCCAGTTTCTCCGATTATGGTTAA
>CAYWFJ010000055.1:0-4690 GCA_964458205.1 Microcaldota archaeon
ACAACCGCTTTTCGTATTGCCATATGGGTGGTTTTGGGAAATCAGCTTTTTAACCCACGCATCTATTTCGCGCTAAAGGCATTCATAAACATACGTCATGTTCTTTAGGAAAACAAGCGCGTCCTTGCCGTTTTTCTTCTGCTCAAGCGCCCCGCGCAGCATCCAAAGCGCGATTATCAGGCGCTTGGTCTCATCTTCGGTCGGTGCGCGTTCCTCGTTAGCATACCCCATTGCCCGCTTGAAGATGAGCTCAACTGTCATTTCCTCTTCGGGGCTGAACCTTTCAAGGCTTGCCGTAAGCTCTTCCCTTGCAAAATGCGTCATCCTCCTCGCTTTCCAGTTTTCAAGAAGGCGGCATTCGAACTCGGCATAATCCAGGTTGTTCTCCTCGGCCAGCTTCTCAAGCGCAACTTTCGCGCGGTTCGCGCAGAAAACGTCGGATTCTCCGTTCACCATGGAAATGAGCCTTTCAGCGACTTTCCCCCCTTCCCCGGAAAAGGCGTTCGGGTTGTTCGTCCGAAATTCATTTGCCCAGTGTCTGAATCTTGCGAATCCCTCCTCATGCAACGGGGCAAGGTTCACCGAACTTTTCAGCATGGCTGCGGACAGGGGCCCCCCCTCCCTGTTCACTCTTTTTTGGCTTGCTGGTGTTTTCTCCATAGGATTACCTCTTCTGTCTGAAATCGTCAGACCCAGTGTCAATCACCACTCCTTTCGTAGTGCTTCCGCCTATATTCAGTGCCTCCTTGTTTATTTGCGACCAAAGGTAGTCTTCAGGAGTTCTTGCCCATCCCTTCAGGACCGGGTCAAAAACAATATCCTCCCCAACCGCCCTTGAAAATTCTGCCCCCATATGCATTAATGAAATGGCCCGCTGGATTTTCGCGTACTCCTTTCCCCCTATGATTGATTCGCTATGTGCCGAAAATCCGCTGATGTCGGTTCCAACGACTTCCATCCTCCCTATCGCATCTGCATTTACCTTGAGGGCTATAAATTTGGCGTCCTTGAATATCTTGCCATCCGCATTGAGCAAGCGGATCACTTCCTTCTTGCTCTGATTGAAGGCAGCCTCTATGAGATGCGCTTCATCTATTTGAACGGGCGTTTCATTAACCCTGAAAAAAGCGTATTTCATGGGCCCGGTTGTCCTCACCGTTATCCCATGGGCTTCCAGGTTCTTTGCAAGGGCGCTTCCGAAAAGGCTTTGGACATGGTCAAAATAAAGGTGCCCCGCCTGGTTCATGACTCCCGGGCCGACTATCCCCTCTGATGCCTGTCGCACCCCTTTCAAATTTATTTCCGCAAGATCCCCGAAAAGCTTTTTTCCATCAACATCAAGCTCCATGGAGACGTTCAGCGTGACGCTTCCTTCCTTGAGCGGGCCAGTGAACTGTTCAACGCCTTCCCCCGGCATTCTTTGCATCAGCTTTTCAGCGATTTTTCTTGATTTTTTGTCCAGTTTCGCGAGGCTTTTCTCAATTTCTGCAAAATTCATCTCCTTTGAGACAGAAATCCGCTTTCCCCCAAGCGTGGTGGCGCCGTTTGGCTCGAGGCTGAACGCATAGCTGTTGGCTTCGAACTTCCGCATCGTTTCAAAGAATTTCACCATTTCCGGCGCGGCGTCATCCAAGCCTATTGCCCTGAGCCTCAAAACCATCTCGTCTGCCACGTCGCTTGTGAATTTCCTGCAAAGTTCAGCCATCTGCCCTTCGGTCATGGTGGCGCCGAATCCCCCTTTTGCGCTGGTGATGATTGCGATTACCTCGTCGCCTCCAGAAAGAACCAGCTCTGCACCGTATTTTTTGCCGACCTGCTCTATGGATTCCAGATACACATTAAGGGCGGCGTCCCCGATTCTCATGTCAAGCCCGTTCATAATCCACATGCCGCCCTTGTCCATTGAAACCGTCCCAACGACCATCCCTTCCCCGAGGTCCAAACCGCGCAGGTTGTCCGCGTCTGAAACAAGTATCTTGTAGAAATTGGCGCTCTTCTTGTCTGCGAAGCGCACCTTTGTCCCATGTATCCTTTCTCCTGCCTTTAGGAGCTCTTCCGGTTTCGAGCTTACCGAACGGATTATTTCATCCCCTTTGTCAGCCAAAGCCGCGTTCAGCGCACCGGGCTTTTTGAAAGTTGATCCGTTTAGCGCCTTGACGGTTCCGGCGAAAAAGACGTATGTCCCCCATGCTTGCGCGAAAACAAGTCCGGATTCTATGTAGTTGATCGAAGACTCCTTCTGGTCCCTAAGCTCAACCAGGCTGCCTATGCACATTGACACCGTTTTTCTGGATTCCGGGTCCAATTCCGGAAGAAGGCTTTCCATCTTCCCGATAAGCTGGTTTGTCTCCTCTTTCTTCCCCTCCCTTAGCCTGCTCACCATCCGGTTGTTTTCATGCTGCTGGTATATGTTCAGGGATGAAAATCCGATTCCCTGGGCTATCGCTATTCTCTGCACTTCCCAGCTGGCCATGTGGCTTGCCGCACGGCTCAGGTTTTCCGCTGAAAAGAAATACGTTTTTACTGCAGTTTCGGCCCCCTTTTTTTCAATTGTTTTTCCGTATTCTGAAAGAGCAGTTATTCCCATTTTTGACAGGCCAACTCTTGCGAAGGAGCCGGTTATCGAGACCACTGGAAGAAGGATTGAAACCGCGGTCCATACGTTAAGGGCGGTCTGCATGCCCTTGAGCAATGCGTCCCTGGCATCGTTTATATCGTAGCTATAGATGCTTTTTTCGAACGAGTCAAGCTCGCTGAATAAACTGGATGCCTCTGCGATGTAATCAGCAGACAGGCGGTTCATGCTCTGGGGTTTTGCGGTTTTTACCAGCCCATAGGCATCAACCACCCGGCCCCACCGCTCGCAAACCCGGTTATACCCTTCCAGGAGTTTTTTGGATTCGCTCGGAAGAAGCCCTGCGGTGAGCCAGCTTGCAGAATCGTTGAGCCACATGGTGAAAAGCCCCTTGGCCCCGCCGGTCATTGTTTTTTGCAGATGGTCGTTTGAAACATTGAAACAGCGGGCAATCTCGTCATGGATGCAGCTTATTCCCGCGACTATGTCATCCATTGCCTTTGCTTCATTTTCGGATGCGCGCACCCTGTCCTCGCTCAAAAGGGATTTCCGCTTTCTTTCCGATATGCTCCATCCTTGGAGGATTTCGCCTTCCTTGAATGCCGCGAAACCCCTCATGCTGTTTTCCATCGCGTCTTTCGATATCTTCCTGGTCTTATCCGGGTAAGACGGGTAGTTCATTTCAAAATAGGCAAGTGCGTTTTCTGCTCCTCCTTGGAGATACGCCCTAGTCTCGCCGCTTATCTCCGAATGCGCGAGCACAAGCTTGAGTTCGGTTTTGCCATGTTTGATTCCCGTGTTCAAAAGTCCGAAAACCAGAAGCTCGTTCATTTCCTTTTCGTCCAGCACTATTTGGTGGTTTTTATTCCCTATTTTGATGGTCGGTTTTGCCCCGCTTTCGGAAACCTCGCCTGCACCCCACTCACCTAAGCAGTCTGAAAACGAGTATCTGATTTCGGCTTTCATGCCCCGGCTTATCTTTTTGGTTGCCTCATTCGCGGCTTCCGGCGCCAGGTGCGATTTTGCGGCAAGTTCGCCTGCGAAAAGAAGCCCGTTTCCAATCCCGAGGGTTGCGGTTGCAAAGCATATCGCAGCCTGCTCTTCCTGGGTGAAAACCACGCCTCTTTCCGAATATTCCTTGAAAATCGACAAATAAGTGTCCTTAACGCCCTTCACATTCCTTTCAACGTATTTTGTCAGTTCGTTTTGGCTCTCTTGCGTCAGCCCGTCCAGCCGTGTGTCCCCCGCTATGAGCGAAACGAAGGTCTGTTCCATGGCTTCTCCGCGTTCGGTCATTCCAAAATAGCGCTGGGCTGCAAAATCGCTGCTCGAGGGGATGGCATATGGCCTTTGGATTATGGATTCCTTCACCTGTTCAAGAAGAGCAGGGTCTAAGTTCTTCTTTTCCTGGCTTATGTCTTCTATCCCTTCCGCATATGCCCCCGGACTTGAAAAACGGATCGAGCCGCCGTTTTGGGGTTTCTCATAATAGAAGCTAGCCGTGCATAGCCAAAAAGCAAGCTTTTCAGCCCCTGCTTCGCCAAGATTCAAAACTATGTTTTGCCGCTCCCTTATGCCTGGTTCAGGCAGGCTGCGCCCCCAATCCTGAGGCAATTCGCCAGTTCTTATCCCTCCGGAAGTGGCTTTGTCAAGATGCGCAAAATAGCCCTCCATGCTGTCCCAGCGCACCATGTTTTCGATTATCCTGTTCTTCACCACGTTTAGGCTTGACCTTTTGGCGTTATCCGTTCCCTGAAACCGCAGGTATTCCCTTTCAAGAAGATTGTTGAGCATTATCCCGTATTTCTGCCGCATTTCCGGATCGGCTACCTTGGAAATGCGGAGTATGTCTTCCGCAGCGGCAGCAACATTGGAATTTGTTGTGGGGGATGGCGTTTCCCTATATGCGGGCGGCATGTCATTATCTTTCCCATTTTCAATTTAAATGGGACGCACGCGTTTAGAACTCCGTTCACAATGCAGAAGCCGCCTTTATTGCCCTTTCAGCCTCTTTTAGCACGTCATCCCGCTTTTTCTCCGCCCTGAATTCGCACGTGAGTCTTATCGCAGGCTCGGTGCCCGAGGGGCGGACGAGGAGCCATCCATCCGGAAAAT
>CAYWFJ010000056.1:0-4576 GCA_964458205.1 Microcaldota archaeon
TCGAGAACCCGTGGGACAGCTACTTTGAGTACAGGATAAGATGAGCCTGGGTTAGAGCCTGCCCTCGTAGGCAGTATCGCGGCCCATCCTTGTTTTTTTGAGGCGGGAAAGGAGGGGATTCCATCCAGGCTTTGAGAAAGGGGAGGGCACCGTGTTTTTCTCCCCGAGTTTTTTCCTTGACATGCAGATTATTGCCCGGTCGGCCAGCTTTTCTGAAAGTGCTGCTTCCGCGATTGTCGCGCCGCCCTCAACCAGGACAGACATGATGCCGAGGGGCGGGAGCCTGGAAAAAAGCGCCCGAAGCGAAGGCCTCCTTTTTCCGCAGACGATGACCTTCACCCCCATGCTGCGGAGGGCTTTTGCCTTCTTCAAGCCGTGCCGCGCGCTTGTGGCCACAATTACTCTCTCTTTTTTTGCATTTGACAGCACACGGGCAGAGAGCGGAATCCTAAGATGGCTGTCGAGCACTATGCGCGCCGGGTTCCGCCCGCCCCCCATGCGGCAGGTGAGGCGGGGGTCGTCCGCAAGCACGGTGCCTATCCCGGCGAGGATTGCGTCGTAGCGGTTGCGGAGCCGCTGTGCATAGCGGTTGAATTCCTTGCCAGATATCCTGACGCCGCCCTTTCCGCGCACGCCTATCTTCCCATCCGCGCTTTGCGCCATCTTGAGGGCGACAAAGGGCTTGCCGGTTTCCATGAACTTGAAGAATGATTCGTTTAATTCCTCAGCTTCGGAAGAAAGGATGCCGACATCCACCTTGATTCCCGCCTTGCGCAGAAGCGCTATGCCCCTTCCGCTGACTTTGGGGTTTGGGTCAGGTGTCGCGATGACCGCGCGCCTTATTCCGGATGAGACTATCATTGGGGCGCAGGGAGGGGTTTTTTTCCCGGGCGAAGAATGCGAGCAGGGCTCAAGCGAAACGTAGAGCGTGGCGCCTGGGCAGTTTTTGCCTTGAATCGCGTTTACTTCCGCGTGCGGGGAGCCGAAGCGCCCGTGGAACCCCTCGCCTATTATGCGCCCATTTCGCGCCAGTACGGCTCCGACCATGGGGTTTGGCGAAACCTTTCCCTCGCCCTTTTTCGCAAGGAGAAGGCAGCGGCGCATGAAAAAAAGGTCTTCTTTGCCCCAAACCATGAACACACCGGAATCAGGACTTGCCATCCTTGCCTTATGGGCATTGCCCGGCCAATTCCCGGAATCAGCCGGATTTTGCCATCCTTACCGCCGCTTCCACCGAGCGGCGCGCGTAATCGCCTATCCTCGCCTTCGCCTGCCCCCAGGTGATGCCCGGGCCCGAGATGCCAAGCCCGATTGGCTTTTTGCGGGAAAGCGAGATGTCAAGAAGCGACTTGCAGATTGCCGAGGTGATTGCCTCGTCGTGCTTCGTCTCCCCCTTTATCACCGTTCCAAGCGCCACCGCGGCATCGATGCCTTTCTGCGAAAGGAGCCGGTCGGTTGCGAAAGGTATTTCGTATGCTCCAGGCACGCGGCAGACCGTCTTCACTTCCGCGCCGAGCCCCTTTGCGTGCAGCATCGCGCTTTTGAGCATCCTGCCGGTTATTTCGGAATTGAATTCCGAGCAGATTATCGCGAGCCGGATTTTCCTTCCTGCCATTTTATCTCCCCCCTATCGGGCCTGCGTCTTTCCTGCCCTGCCGCTTCCCCTGCCCCGCGAATCTTGAAAGCTCGTGCGGGGCAGACGCGAGCAGCACCGCGTTCACCGCGTGCTTGCGCGTGCGATCCTCGAAAATCGACAGCAGGTCCGCATCATCCTTCCCCTCGTCCTCGTGCACGAACACCTCGACTATGTGCTTGCCTGTTTCCATCTTCGCCATCTGTATGCCGATTGACGCCTCATGCCCGCAGGTCTTGTCCACTTTTTGCGCGCCCACCATCCCAAGAGCCATCAGGGCGTCGCATTTTTCCGCCCGGTCAAGAAGGACGCAGCCCACCGCCAAATCCTTCACGCCCGGAACCGTGCTTCTAAAAATCGAGGCCTTGCCCGGGAATTTCCGGCTTATCTCGTCAACCGCGAATGCCGCCATGTCTGCGCGCGCAAACATCGTGTCCACGATGCCTATTCTCACTTTCCTTTGGGCTTTTGCCATTGAATCACCTGTTCCCCAAAGCAGCACGCGCCCCGCCCTTCGGGCAGGGGGCCAACTCCCTGCCTTCGATGAACGGGAAGCCCCGCTTGCGGGCGTATTCCATGGCTTCGCGCCTGCTTGCCGCCTTCCCGCTGCCCGAGAGCATTTCGCAAAGTACGACCGCAGGGGCTGCGCCAGCCATCCTTGCAAGCTCTATCGAGAGCTCGGTGTGCCCGCGGCGCTTGGCAAGCCCGCGGCTTACCAGGAGAAAGACGTGGCCGACTGCGCGGAATTCCCGCGCGAATTCCGATGAGCCCCCTTTCCTTTCCACCAGCCTGCCGAATTCGCGGATTGTTTTCGCGCGGTCGATGTCCGTGATGCCGGTGAATGTGGAGAGGTGGTTTATGGAAATCGAGAATGCCGGCATGTCGCCATATGCCATGCGCCCGCGGCACATTTTCGAAATTACCGGGTGCCGCGAGGAAAGCAGAAGGTCGGTTGCAAACGGGAGCCGGAGGCGCCTTGCGGACGCGGCATCGGTCGCAAGGCAGATGAGGCCGCCCGCGTCGCGCCTGAGCAGCCGTATCTTTTCCGGAGCCGCGCATGACGCAAGGAAAACCATGTCCGCCTCGTTCTCCCTGCCCTCGCCGTCATGAAGCACAACAAAGCCGCCCTTGCGGAGTGCGAGCGCCGCCTTCCTTATCCGGCTGCCCCGCGATGCGCCGGTTGCCCTTCTGGTACTGCCCATGGAAAAAACGTGCGGATGAACGTTTATAACCGTTCCAACGCGCCCGTGGATGCCTTTAACCCCGGCTTGCGGGCGCGCGGCACATGAATATCATTTATTACCCTTTCCATCGAATTCAAGCCATGGGATTCGGGCTTGTCTTCGCGCTCCTCTTGTCAATAATAGTGTTCCACATACTTTTCAGCATATTCAAGAAAATCCAGCCGCTCGCCATCAATGCGATTTTGGGCATGGCGCTGTTCTGGATGTTGAATTACATGGGCGTGCTCAATGTGCCAATAGACCTCCTAAGCTCGCTGGTGGTGGCTTTCGGGGGGATATTCGGCGTTCTTGTCGTGATATGGCTCTCGATAATGGGCATGCCCCCGTAACTTGCCCGGAGAAATCGGCTAATTTTTCGATGCGAGCCCGCAGAGTATTTCGTAAACCCGCACAGCGTCAGCGTTGCGCACCACCATGAGCGTGTCGGTGTGGCATGAGATGAATTCAAGCACGTTTATCCCTTCCGCCGAGACCGCGTTGAGGATTGTTGAGACGCAGCCGGGCGTGTCCCGCAGGTGCGGCGGGCTGCAGAGTATGACAAGGGAGAGCTCGTCAGTCACCTTGAGCCCTTTTTTCCGCAGCCCTTTCGAATAGGCCGAATCGACAACGCTCATGACCCCCGACTTGCTGTTCGAGGTTGCGATGACTGGCACGCCAATGCCGCCTTTGCTTGAGACCACCGCAACGTCGCTTCTCACCTCGACGCTGCTTGCCCGGAGTATCTTCTCAACGTCCCGCTCCCAGTCCCGCTCGTGTGCGCTCTCCTCGCGGGAGAGGCGCAGGAGCGCGGCCTTTATCGCGGAAAACTCGGATTTTTTCCCAGGGAATATCTCGTGCTGGAGCCTCCTTGCGAGTGACGAATGGTTGCAGAGCCCGTTGCTGAGCATCGAAAGGAGCTGCGGCCTCCGCTTCAGGTAAAGCCGGACCACGTTTGCGGTTGTCGCCATCCCATCCCCCCTTTTCCCATGTTGCATCTGGAACATTATGCAATATTGGATGATGATTATAAAGCAGGCTGCCCGGGCAGGCGGGCAAACCGCCGCCTGAAGCCACGACGTTCTTTTTATTCTTTCCGCCCGCTAAACAACCCATGCAGAACAAGAAGGCGGATTTTTCCGAATGGTATACCGAAATCACGAAAGAGGCGAAGCTCTGCGACCTCCGCTACAATGTGAAGGGATTCGTGGTGTTCATGCCGTGGTCCGTTTCGAGCATGAAAAGGATGTATGATGCATACGAAGCCGAGTTTGAGAGGACGGGGCACAAGCCCGCCTGGTTCCCGGCGCTCATTCCCGAGAGCAACTTCCACAAGGAGAGCAAGCATGTGGAAGGCTTTACGCCCGAGGTGTTCTGGGTGGAGAGCGCCGGCGGCAACAAGCTTGAGGAAAGGCTTGCCATGCGGCCCACTTCCGAGACCGCGATGTACCAGATGTACTCATTGTGGATACAGGGCAAGGCGGATTTGCCCTTGAAGATATACCACCCTTCGCAGGTGTGGAGATACGAGACGAAAGCCACGCGGCCGTTCATCCGGAGCCGCGAGTTTTACTGGATAGAGTCGCACGATGCGTTCGCAACCGAGGAAGAGGCGAAGGCGCAGGTCGGCGAGGACATGAGGATGAGCCAGAAGGTCATATTCGGGGAATTCGGAGTGCCGTTCCTGTTCTTTGAAAGTCCCCAGTGGGACAAGTTCCCGGGA
>CAYWFJ010000057.1:0-4376 GCA_964458205.1 Microcaldota archaeon
CACTTTCCCCGTACGATATTCGCCCTGGAGGAATTCGTGCGCGAGGAGGACGGAATTGTAGCCGATTATGCTCTCCTCGCCCACCTTTATGAGCTCAGGGAAGAATATGTCGATGACCGCGCCAAGCCCGAATGTTGCGCGCGCCCCGACTTTTGCCCCGCATAGGCGATAGAGGAAATTCTTCAGGCGAAGCGATGGCGAATAGCGCGCGGCATAGATGAGGGCGAAGCTGAACGCCACCCGCAGGGGGCTTTTGATTCTTTTCCAGAGCAAAAGCGAGTTCCCCTTGCACTTATGCACAGTTGCCCTTCTCATGATGGGTTTTTGCGCAGGGTAAATAAATATTAGCATCCCATCAAGTGCCGGTGATAGGGATGGCGCTGTTTGAATTCTGTTTGCCGGCAATAGTGGTGGGCGCAATCATAGCGATACCCATGGCTGTGCGCGTGATTTACCAATATGAGAAGGGGATTCTTTTCAGGCTCGGGAAATACATCGGGACGCGCGAGCCTGGATTGACGGTCGTCATCCCGATATTTGAGGACATCAGGAAAGTGGACATGAGGATACTCACCCTCGACATACCCAAGCAGTCGGTAATGACTCGTGACAACGTGCCTGTCTCGGTGAACGGAGTGGTCTACTTCAAGGTGGTAAGGCCGGAGGACGCCATCATCAAGATACAGAATTACGAATACGCAATGGGCCAGTACGCGCAGACCGCGCTTCGTGACGTAATAGGCTCGATGAACCTTGACGATGTGCTCACGGAGAGGACGGCAATCGGCGAGAAAATACAAAAAGTCGTCGAGGAAGGCACCGAAAACTGGGGGCTGGATGTGACGGACATAAAGCTCCAGGATGTGGATGTGCCAGACGACCTCAAGCGGATGATGAGCAGGCAGGCGTCCGCGGAGAGGGAAAAGCGCGCAACCGTCATCAAGGCAGAGGGGGACAAGATGGCCGCGCAGAACCTTGCGGATGCGGCAAGGGTGATGACGTCGATACCTGGCGGCATGCAGCTTCGCGCGCTCCAGACAATAGACGCCCTTGGGCCTGGCGCCTCGAATACTGTGATAATCCCGCTGCCGCTTGAACTGCTGGACGGCTTCAAGGACCTGGCAAACTCGCTTAGAAGCGTCCGGGAATACCAGGAAGAGATAAAGAAGGCGAAGAAAAAGTAGGCTGCTTTCTTCTTTTTCATTTTTCTTTTTTGCTTAGCTGAGCGGCTACTGCCTGCGGATGGCCCTCCGAGGTTCGCTTGCCCTCTTTTCAGAAATAAGCCTTGCAACATCCGCAGTGCCCATCTTTGTAAAGCGTATGCCGAATGCCTGCCTTATGGCATACGAGGCGTCGCTTGCCTGGCGGCGAAGATGCCACATTTGATTGTATAGGCGCTCCTCATTGATGGGATTGGTTTCAGCAAGATACTGCTGCTCCACTGCAAGCGCCTGCTTGCTGAATTCGGAACGCATGCCGACTTGCGATGAAAGCGCGGCAAGCTGCTTCAAGGTTAAGCCATTTTCATCAGCCATAAACACACCAACTAATCACTATTGCCACCATTTTTTAAAGCTGGCGGGAAGCTCCAGCTAATGAAGAGAAAAAATAGAAAAAGGGAAAAAATGCGGAAATCATGCCTTGAGGGGCGCGGCGACATAGCGCCTGTCAATCGCAACAAAACCGGATTTTGCGACTGCATCCACCTTCGACATCATGGTGTTAAGCGCGAAATACGAGCCGCTGATGCCAAGCGCGAACAGCGAACGCTCGAATGCCACCACAGGTATGAGCGCAAGCCAGACAGCCGGCGCCATTGCCGGCATGAAATAAAGCCAGATGACGCTGCCGATTGCGTGCGCGGTGAATGTTGAGCCGAAGCCCCGCAATAGGAGGTGCTCAGGAAGCAGGAGCACTGCGGCTGGGATGAGCCAGTAAAGCGAGTACTGCCATGCCTGCACGCCCACAGGGTGCATCACGAAAAGCGCCATGCAGGCAAGAGGCACCAGCCCTTGCGCCAGCTTGCCCTTGGAGTATTTCGCAAAGTAAAGCGCCGCGAAGAGCATGGGGGCGAGGCGAAGCACGTTAATAAGGTCGAATTGCTTGCCGAGCCATGCGAACGAGACTATCTCGGCAAGGAAGACGGAGAGCACGCCTGCCCCTGCGCCAAGGAAGCCCCCTGCTATCGGGCCTATGAACTGGAAGAGGGTCAGGGACTGGCTTTCCGAGCCTATCAGCCTGGAGAAATTTATGCTGTCCGCCGCAAGGACAAGAGCGGAGAAGAGCATGACAAACGCCAAACCCTTGACTGAGAGTATATTTTCTATTTTCATTCCAAACACCCCTAGCATTCGCCGTTATGCGGCTGTCTCAAAAGACGCTTCCTATTAGCACGCTAACTTATTTAAAACTCTTGCGGAGGCACGCCTGCGCATGCTCATATGCGCGCAAGCTTGAGCGCCATTTTCACGGTTGCGTCGTCCGGCACCGCCATCTCCGCAAGCACGCCGAAGCCGCATGCCGCCTCGAAATCGGCATAGATGCAGCGCCTGGTGCTGGTGGATGATTCGGAAAGGCCCATTGCTTGGAGAACATGCGCGGGAATTCCCGGCTCCGGCCCTGCGTCTTCATACGGCTTGTTCGGATCGCGGAATATTCGGCGCACGCCTTCCCCGTCAAGCCGGAAAATCCACCTAAGTTCATCAGAGGGCAGCATTTCGATTACGCCGCTTTGGACCCTCAATGGCATCCCCGTGAGCGGATCCGCCCTTCCGCATCCGCATTCCACCACGTTGCTGATGACTCTCACCGAAGCTGGCGTGTAGACCAGCGCGCCGTTTCCGCCGCACTCGACCTTCCAGGGGTCGATAAGAAGCGCTATGTTTTTCACCCCGATGGCGCTGGGCGGGACAAACTCGGATGGCAGGATGTCGCCTGTAACCGAATCCACAATGTCCCTTTTCGCGAATACGCCCCCCCTCTCAGGGTATGCCAGTATTTCCCTTGCGCAGATCGGGTATGCTTCGGCAGGCAGCTTATCCCATATTCCGGTGCGCACCATGAAGTTGTCGAGCTGAAGGTGTGAAACCATCCTTGCGCGGAAACCGGCTTGCCCAAGGCTTTGCGCAAGCTTTTGCGCTTCAGCCAGGCTGCTCGCCCAACCGGCATATCTTGGAACCCCCCCGAATGCGACCGCGCCCATCTTCAAGCCCCCGGAAGGGATTCTATGAGGAAGTGGTTATAAAGTCTGTGGTAAAATAAGGTCTGTGGCGGCTGGCGTTCGCCATTGCCAATGCCGTTTTTCAGGGGCGGGCATCGCCAGCATCCGAACCGCGGTTCCGGCGCCTATCCTAAAGCCGCTGCCGCCCTATCCATCCGCGCCGCCTTTCTTTGCGCCCCCCTCGCCATCATCGCCTTCGCCCCCTCCCTCCTGGCCAGCAGGGTCATCCGGCGGAAGCGGATCGTCCGCGAGTTTCTTGCCCTTGATTTTCAGGGTGGTGTGCCGCTTCTTCCTCTTGAACCGCGAGAGGATGGCCTCAAGCTCCGTCTTCACGCTTTTCGCGTTCTGTTCGCGCGCCCGCTTCTCGATTTCCTGGCTGCCGGCAACCAGCATCGGCCCCTCGGACATGGCGCTTGCGTGCGGTCGGCGCGCAATCTCCTTTTTCTTTTCAATAGGCTCAGGCGCATGCTCCTTCTTCCTTTCAAACTGCCCTTGCATGGGGAATGGTCGAAGAGGAGTTTTAAAAACCCTATCAGGCATATATGGCTGGTCTTCTTATGGCTGGAAAAATGAGGCGAGCCTTAATCAGCGTCTGGGACAAAGCCGGCTTGGCGCCGTTTGCGAAAGCCATATCGGGGTGCGGAATCGAGATAATCTCCACCGGAGGCACTGCGCGGTTCCTGGCCGAAAACGGGGTAAAGATACGCGATGTTTCAAACGTTACCGGCTTTGCCGAGCTTTTCGAAGGCAGGGTGAAGACACTCCACCCGAAAATACATGGCGGGATACTTTACAGGCGCGGAAAGGCAGAGGATGAGGAGCAGGCGGAAAAGAACGGGATTTCGCAGATAGACCTGGTTGTGGTCAACCTGTATCCGTTTGAGCAGGTGGTGGGCAGGGAGAGCGCGACATTCGAGGACGCCATTGAGAATATCGACATCGGCGGGCCTGCGATGGTCCGCTCAGCCGCAAAGAACCATGCGCATGTCGCAGTCGTGGTCGACCCGAACGATTACCCGCAGATAGCCGAGGAGATATGCAAGAATGGCGCGGTTTCGGACGCGAAAAGGCGCGAGCTTGCCCTCAAGGCATTCGCAAGGACTTCGAGCTACGACGCAGCAATCTGCAGGTACCTCTCGACAGTCAGCAACAGCGA
>CAYWFJ010000058.1:0-4340 GCA_964458205.1 Microcaldota archaeon
TTTTGATGACTGAATATGCATTTATCAGTTCTGCGTTTGAGTCGCTCAGATATGCCTGCTTTACCTTATTCATCGCTTCCAGCCTGAAGAACATCGCCCCGCCGCCCAAGAATGGCTCGTGGTAGTTTTCAAAATAAGGCAAACCTTGTGTTAGCTCATCCAAAAGCTGCCGTTTTCCCCCGGCCCACTTCACAAACGGTTTTGCCTCTTCAAGCATGGCTCTCCCGTCTATAGTCCGGCTTCTAGCATTTAAAAACTATGCAGACCGCTCTGCCGGTGGTCGAAACAGGCGCGCAGATTACTTCAGCCTTATCGCATCGAGGTTCATAGGCGCGCGCGACTCGACATGGAGGAGCTTGGAGACCGTCCTGCCCAAATCCTCGCATTTCGACTCGTCCCCGTGGAGCGTGAAGACCCGCTCGGGCTTGGGGTGCATCATCTTGAGAAGCGCGAGGAGCTGCTGCCTGTCGGAGTGCCCCGAGTAGCCTTCAACAGTCTCTATCTGCATGTTTATCTTAAGCGATGCCGCCCTGCCGTCCTCCCCGATGGTGGATATCTCCTTTGAGCCGCGCTGTATTTTCCTGCCAAGCGAGAGCGCGGACTGGTAGCCTACGAATATCATGGTGTTCCGCGGGTCGTCCGCAAGAAGCTTGAGGTATTCGACGGATGGCCCGCCGGACAGCATCCCCGATGGGGCGATTATCACGGCAGGGTCGCCGTTGGCTATCTCCTCCCGGTCCTTTTTGACCGGCTCGAATATGCGCGACTCGAAAGGCGAGTCGTTTGAGAGTATGCGCCTCTGGATGTTGTGGCGGAGGTATTCGGGATACGCGGTGTGTATCGCCGATGCCTCGAGAATCATGCCGTCAAGGTACACCGGCCAGTTGAAATCCTTGTTCTTGGAGGCGAATTCCTCCATCACGAGCATTATTTCCTGCGACCGCCCGACCGCGAAGGAAGGGATTAGCACCTTGCCGCCGCGCTGGCAGGTCTCCTGCACGACTTCCATCATGCGCTTGTCAGATTCGAAGCGGTTGGGCTGGATGTCGTTCCTCCCGCCGTATGTGCTGTCTATGAACATGGTCTCCACGCGGGGGAAGTTCGAATTCGCCTGGTCAAAAAGGCGGGTGAAGCCGTATTTTATGTCGCCGGTGAATACGAGATTGTGCAATCCATCCCCGATGTGCAAATGCACCATCGAGCTTCCGAGTATGTGCCCGGCGTTGTAGAAGGTGAGCTTGATTTCAGGCGTGATGTCAATCACCTCGCCGTAATCCGCAGTCACCATGTGAGAAAGCTCCTTCTGTATGTCCTTCACGCTGTAGGGTGGCGCGTAGCTTGAGTTCTTGCTTGCGATGTTGAGGAAATCCATCTGCAGAAGCATGGCAAGGTCGCGCGAAGGCGTGGTGCAGTAGACCGGCCCGTCGTAGCCGTATGCATAAAGGTACGGGATGAAGCCGCAGTGGTCCATGTGCGCGTGCGTGAGGACAACGGCGTCAATCTTGTCAAGCTCGAGGTTCATTGCGTTAAGGTAAGGGTATGCCTTTGTCGGCTCGAACGTTTCCGGGTTTATCCCGCAGTCCACTATCACGTTGCTGTTCGGGGTCTGCACCAGCGCGCAGCTTCGGCCGACCTCGTAAAAGCCGCCAAGCGCCGTGACCTTCACCCAGTCGCTTTTCGTGGGGAGGGTGGAGCAGATTTTCTTGCCTAAGCTGACCAGGAATTTCTTGCGGCTTGCCGCTTCCTTGAGCATGGTTGCGCGCACGCCCTTTATTGTGGATGAGGGCATGGTGGGGGTGCGAAGCACGACCGGGGCCCATTTCGTCTTCTGTATTATCGCCTTGAGGGTCATGCCGCCCTTGCCGATGACAAGGCCGGGCTTCAAGGCCTCTATGTTCACTTCCGAGAATTCTGGGTTGAAATGTATGTCGGAAACGCCAGCCTCGATAGGCACCGTTTCCTTTATTATCTTCATCGCGTCGTCCTGCGGAAGAAGCGCGGAAGGGTCGCTTTTCACCAGTATCCTTTTCCTTATGGTGCCCGCAATCTTCCTTATGAGCTGGTCGTTTGCGTAAAAGGCGTTTATGTCCTTTAGGTAGATTACGATGTCCAGCCCCTCGGCCTCGATTTTCGTGAGGAGGCATTCGCGGGGCACCATCTCGTGCAATTTCTTCTCTATTTCCTTGAGATCCAAATCAGTCGCCCTCTCTTTTGTTGATTGACGGAAACGCACCACGCTTGGAGCTGCAGGCTGCAGCTTCGCGCGCGAGACCCGACCGCCCTACTGTATCAGCTTTTCAACCTCGGATTTTTCGTACCTCTTGAAGCCCGACTTCGTGATTGTGATAAGGTCGACGGACTCGCCGGTGGCTGCGTCGCGCTTCATTGCCGCGGCGATTGCCCTTGCGGCAGCGCGCATGTTGTCCTTCACCGTCCCGTTCTCCTTGTAAAGCTCCTCAAGGAGCCCGTATGCGACAGGAGAGCCCGAGCCTGTGGAGACGTATTTCTCCTCGCTTAGGCCGCCCATCGCGTCGAGGCTGTAAACCTCCGGCTTCTCATCGACCCCGCCTATGAGGAGCTGGACGTAGAACGGATAGAAACGGTAATTGTGCAGTATGTTCGAGAGGAGCGACGCCGCCGCCTTCACGTTCATGTTGTGCCCGTGCTTGAATTTGTAGAGGCTCGCCTCCGCCTTCATCATGCGGATGAGCGCCTGCGCGTCGCCTACGCCCCCTGCAATCGTCATCGAGAGGTAATCGTCAATCTGGTGAACCTTCTGTATGTCCTTGTTCGCGATGAAGTACCCCATGGTCGCGCGCTTGTCGGACGCCATTATGATGCCGTCGCTGCAGGAAACGCCAACAGTGGTGGTTCCGGTGTGGAGAACCTTCTTTTTGGCATCCTCGTTCATGTCGCCTGCCATAGAAATCACTCCCTTTGCATGTTATTCTTCAGAAATCAACGCGCCTGAACCGCCAAATTCTCGCTAATCTGGTCTTGTAGTGATGGAAGAAAACAGGCGGAATGCCCTCTATAAGAATGGAAATGCTTATATAGGTTTTTGAGAGGTGCGGGAAAGTGGGATGGCCGCGCCAGCCGCGATTGGCTTGCCAGCTTATTGCATGTTCCCCAATTGACGCTCTGAAGTCCGTCTATTGTTTAATCAGGGCCAATCTGCAGGCGCACAGAAAGGCAATGAATAAAACGTTTGGCGCGGATTTATGCCATCATGTACCGGTTTCTGCAGCAGGGGAGCGCAGAGTATCTTTTCCTTTTTGCGATTCTCCTTGCGCTTGCCTTCATGGCAGGGGCTTTTAGGAACAATATGCCATTTTCAGGGATTGCCGCAGATTACGGGGCGATAGGGGAGGTTCCACGGGATTTTTCGGGCTTCCGTGCGCAGGGCGCGACGGAATATGTTGTGGTTCTTGCCGTAGTGATTGGCGTGGGGCTGATAGCAGTATCGCTTCTCGGCTCTGCGCCTTCGGCTGCAGCAGACATGCGAGGGATGCAATATGAGGCCTACTGGGAGTCCGCCTTCCCGATTTCGATTATGGAGGCAGATGCGAAATACACAAGCGCATCCTATAGTTCCATATACCTCAAGGTGAAGAACAACCAGCATTATCCCATAAGGATTACTGCGCTCATCGGAGGAAGTAGTGTGAGGGGCAGGGTGCCCAATGTTTATGTTTTAAACACCACCAGCATGAGCGGCCTTTATTATCTTGGATCGGGCGAAACAGGCATTTTTGGATACAAGGCGGCGGGATACTGGCCCAACATACCTGAGAATAGGCGACTGCGCATCTATGTGGGAGATAGTGCAAATACCGGATATTACCTATACGCCGCAAAGAAGATATGCACCCAGGCTGGAAAAAAAGGCGGGACGCTTGAAATCCCCAATTTTGGCTTTGAATACGTGACCTATATCGACAATGCCCAGATAACCAAGAAGCAAATCGGCTCAAAGCCGCTCATAATACAATGCACCTGAGGGCAAGGGGCGGCATTCTGCCCCTATTAGGCACGGTGCAGGCGGAATGCACTCTATAAGAATGGGAATGCTTGTACGGTTTTTGAGGGCAGCTAAGGCGCTAAATAAACCGAAGATGCATGCTCTCATCGTATTGATGCGATTCTTTGCTTCCATAAAAGCCCGGGTGCGAAGTCACGCGGCTATAGCAAAGCTTCCATGTGTCCAGTGTTTTGAGCTTGCCATCATCGATGTCAATGTATTTTATCGGCTTTTCGGAAAATTCCCATCCGCGCCTGTGGCGGAGCATCCATGCAATTTCGTTGAGGGTGTTAAAATCGGTATCGCTTTTTTGGAGTAT
>CAYWFJ010000059.1:0-3992 GCA_964458205.1 Microcaldota archaeon
GCTTTGAGCAGTCTGGATTTGAAACCAGGGCAAAGGGTCAGGGCAGCCCGCTTCCGCTTCTTGCGCTTGGCGCAATTGCCGCGGCCGGAGCTTACTTGGCCTTCAGGAAAATGAAACAGAAATAGTGTTTTCTCTTCTTTTACCACAAGCATTAAATACCTGGAGCAGGCAGAAGAAAGATATGGCAAATGCGCGCCGGACAGCAGAAGGCAGTGCCGATACAGCCTCCGCCCTAAGAAACGGGCAGTACGTGCTTCCTTTTTACGATGAGGTAAGGAAGCCCCGAAAGAAATGGGAAAGGCGGCAGCCCTTGACTGATGCAGAGCTTTTTCTTATGGATTACCCGCATGCAAGAATAGTGAAGCCCAGGAAAACTGGCGGGGGGAAAAAATGCGGCGCGAACCCGGAAGCTGCGCATGTGGCGCCGCAGGGGCGGAAAAAAAGCGGGACGGCATCCAACAAGCCGGAGGCGAGCGCCACAATCATCGGAGTGGTTGAAAGGATGCTTAAAAGAAAGGCGGAAGCCATGCTGGAGTGTTTTGAGATGACGCTTGGCGCCGAAGAATACCATGAGGCTGAACTCGCAGTGAGGCCGGGGGGGAAAACTTCTGCCCAATCCATAACCGCAAGCGCAAAGCGCCTGCAGCAGCTCTCGGGCATGGCAATCGGGGATGCGATAAAGTATCCCGGGGAAAGCGCTTTGAGCCAGTTTGATGATGACCCGGAAAGCGCGCATTTCGGCTCGAAACGGTCAAGAGCAGGGGAAGGAAGGACGCTTGCAAGCGAAGTGGCCTATCTTTCCAAGATGCATTCGTTTGCGGCCAATGGCGACTTTGCAGGGCTGGTGGGGTATTGCGAGAATGACCTTGCCGCAAAGGTGAACCAGGGGGTGAATGCGGCAAGGCGCATTCTGGAAGACCCACTCATCGCAGCGGCCATAGGCATGGCTAGGCAAAGGATGAAAAACAAAAATTAGGGGAAATCACTGGTCGGACGCCTTCTGGAATATCTTTATCGTATTCGCCTTTATTGTCACCGGGATTGGCACCGCAACTTCGGAAAGCTCCACCGTCACCTCGTCCTTGTTGGTGTCTATCTTGATGACGCGCGCCTTCTCCCCCTTGAATGGGCCGGAAATAAGCTCCACCAGGTCGCCTTTTGAGATGGAAAGCACTGCTGGCTTTGCGGCAGCAATCATGCCCTCGATGTCCTTGAGCTCCATGGGCCTGTCCAAAACGCCCTTGATGTGCGGGATGCGAAGGCCGGCCTGGCGCACGGAAAGCTCGTCCTCTGCCTCCACTATCATGTAGCCCTTGAGGTCCTCGAAATGTGCGATGGAGTATATCTTGAGGCTCTCTTTTTTCACCTTCTTGATGAGCATGTCAAGAACCACTTTCTCCTGACCCGCAGTCACACGATAAACAAATATCATTTTTTCACCCAATCAGACCAGGCTTAGCACGAATGAGATTATCACGCCGATAAGCCCTATCAGTATTATTCCCAGGCCGGTTATCTGGACTATTTTCTCGAAATCCTTCCTGCGCGGGCGCGATGCCACGTTTAGCACACGGATGCATTCCCTTGCATAGTTTGTCATGCTGAACATAGGCACACCTACCCTAAAAGATCCAAGTCAAGCTCGGCCTCCTGCTGCCTTCCGGCAACCGTTGCTGCCGCTGAAAGCTCGTAGTTGGGGAATTTCGCCCCGGCAAGGACAACGAGCACGCGGATGGAGCTCTTCTTTGCGAGCTTCTCTATCCTTGCGCCCCATATTATGTGCGAGGACGGGTCTATCCGCTTGGACACTTCGCTCACGATAAGCTCGGCCTCCTTGAGCGTCATGTCGTCGCCGCCAGTCACGTTTATGAGAGCGCGGTTGGCGGAGGACACGTCCACGTCCAGAAGCGGAGAGTTCATCGCGGTGTCTACAGCGATAAGCGCGCGCTGGTCGGGCTTTGCCTCGATTGACGCCTCGCCTATGCCGACAACCGCGCAGCCGGCGCTTGAGAGTATTGTCCTAAGGTCCGCAAAGTCAAGGTTCACCAGCCCTGCCTTTGTGACAAGCTCGGCGATGCTTTTCACCGCGCCCGCAAGCACTTCGTCGGAAACCTTGAACGCGGTATTGAGCGGGAGGTCCGGGACTATGGAAAGGAGCTTGTCGTTCGGGATGACTATCACCGTGTCCGCGAATTTGCGGAGCTTGTTGAGCCCTTCAAGCGCGTTTTGAAGCCGGATTCTCCCTTCGGATGCGAACGGGAGCGTGACGACCGCTATGGTGAGCGCGCCTGCGGCTTTTGCCTGCTCGGCAATCACGTGCGCGCTCCCGGTGCCGGTCCCGCCGCCAAGCCCGCATGTGATGAACACCATCATGCCGTCGCTCAAGGCGGATTTTATCTCCTCGCCCGATTCCTTTGCGGCAGCCTCGCCCACCGACGGGTTGCTTCCGGCGCCCATGCCGCGGGTGGTCTTTTTCCCGAGAAGTATCTTCTTGTCTGCGCGCATCTTCACAAGATGCTGCACGTCCGTGTTGGCGGCGATGAGCTTCACGCCCTCTATTTTCATTTCGTGCATCCGCGCCATGGTGTTGCAGCCCGAGCCGCCCGCGCCGACAACATATATTTTCGGCTTGGAGGTTTCCAGGAATTTCAAAAGCTCCGCGTCCTCTGGCGAGACGGTTACCCCCTCGGGAATCTGCGAATCGACATTTTCAAGGCCCATGTGAATTCCTCGCTTCTGCTAAGAATGTTCGTTTCACGACGGATAAGCCGGTGAAAATTTATAATACCCCACTTTCCCAGGCAGGCCTTAGCGCATGCTCGAGAACACCACTTTCTGAAGCTCGATGGGGTCCCAGCCCTCAAGCGCCTTTATCGCGAAATCGAGCTTGGTTTCCGAGCCGGAGTGTATCTCGAAAAGCGTTTCGCCCCGCTTAACCTTGTCGCCTTTTTCGCAGTGGAGGAGTATCCCCGCCTCCTTGTCGTTCGGCGCGCCTGCCGCGCGCGCGACCTTTGTGATTAGGTGGTTGTCGACATAGGAGACCCGCCCGTCCTGGGACGCCTTGAATTCGTACTTGTAGGCGGCATCGGGTATGTCGCCCATCTTAAGATGCGGCTTGCCGCCTTGGAGCTCGACTATTTCCTGGAATTTCGAAAGGGCCTTCCCGGATGAAATCATCTGCTCTGCCGCGGCATATCCCCGGCCTTTCTTCACCTTCCCGGACAATTCGAAAAGCGCGCCTGCAAGCTGGCAGGACTTGTCGCGCAGGTCCTCTGGCCCCTGGCTGTTGAGCACGGACAATACGTCCTTGCATTCAAGTGCCGGCCCGATGCCGTTCCCTATCGGGTCGCCGCCGTCCGTTATGAGCACTTCCACCCGCATGCCCAGCCTCTTGCCTATGTTGAGGAAATCCCTTGCAAGCGTGTTTGCCGCCTTTGCATCAGGCACCTTTGCGCCCCGGCCTATGGGAATGTCGATTATCACATGTTCCGCGCCCACGCTTTTCTTTTTCGCCAGTATGGACGCAAGCATCACGCCCTTGGGGTCAAGCGACAGGGGGTTTCGTATCTTTATGAGCTTGTCATCTGCGCTTGCGAGCCGAAGCGCCCCGCCCCATACCACGCAGCCGTGCGATTTCCGCACGATTCTGCGCATTTCATCCAATTCAAGCGAAACCGAGCAGAGCGTTTCCATGGTGTCCGCGGTCCCTGCGGCGGACGTGATGGAGCGGCTGGATGTCTTCGGTATGTAAAGCCCCGCCGCGGCGATTATGGGCACCAGCACCATTGTTGTCCGGTTGCCTGCGACGCCGCCGATGCAGTGCTTGTCGCATACCGGGCGCCTGCCCAGATTAAGAGTCTGCCCGGTCCCGACCAGGCTTTCCGTGAGCCCGACCACCTCGTCATCATTCATCCCGCGGATGTAGACTGAAGTTATGAAAGACGCAAGCTCGGGCTCGGAGAGGCTGTTGGACATCAGCTCGCGCATGATGG
>CAYWFJ010000060.1:0-3676 GCA_964458205.1 Microcaldota archaeon
CGGTGGCTGGCGGTTTCTTCTGCTTAGCAATATCGCTCTTTTTCCAGTCCCCTGCCGCGGCGGCTTTCTCCGCCTTCTGCTTCCTTCTGACGATTGTGTTTTGGAAATACGGCTATTTGGTGGTGCCCGCGCTCGTCAACGGCGCGAACGTTGTGGAGATTGGGCGCAACTTCGAAATCCCGAAAACGCAGGATGCGATAATCGGGATGGACGGCGGGCGTTTTCTTGCGACGGTTTTCCTTTCCGCGCGGCTCTATGAGTCCGCAAGCGAGAGGGACGAGAAGGGGCGGGCTGCGATGTGCCAGATGTTCGAGCGCGCCATATCGAATGCCGGATTCCCGTTCAAGGCATGCCTTCTTGTAAGCCCGCTTGACCTGAAAGGCGAAATTGAGGAGATTCGCGCCAAAAGGAGCATCGCCGAGTCGCGGGCGGAAAAAATGTCGAAGGGGAACAGGGAATCGTCCGAGCTTGCAAGGCTTAAGCGCGAATCTGCGATGTGGGGCCGGATGCTTGAGAGGCTTGGCGGGGGGGAGAAGCCGCTTGAGGTGGTGTTCTACCTTTCAACAACCGCCGAGGGAGCCACCAAAGGGGAGGCGGTGGCGCGCGCGAAGGAGCAGGGCAGGGCGCTCTCCGCCGCAGTGGGAAGCTCGCTTTCCTGCGAAGTTGAAATTCTTAGGGGGGAAGAGATGAAGAAATGCTTTTGGTGGGATTTCTTCGGTCCTGCCGACTCCGAAGAGCTGAGGGATGAGACTTTCTGACCGTTATCAGCCCCTAAACCCGTTTGCAGGCCGCTGGTAGGCATCCATAGATTCCTTGAAAAGGCGCTGGAGCATCTGCTCGCTTGGCGAACCGTCAGCAAGGCCCTGCTTCCTGGTCTGCTCACGGACGCAGGAAATTATCTGGGATTGCGATAGGCCCATGTTGTCCTTGAAATTCTTCTTGGCGCTTGACAGGATGGCGCGGGCGGCATTGGCTTCCTTCTCTGCGGTTGCCGCGGTTTGTGCTGAATAGTTGGCAAGCTCATTTGTGGAATAGATGAGGGAAGTGAATTTCGCTTCCAGCCGGTCCATGTTAAGATATCCGTACGGCCTGGCTGCCTGGCGCCCGCTTGCAGGGCGGGCAGCCGAATTCACCTGGAATATAAACATATTTTCACCTCTTGCCCTTATTGCACTTCCCCTTGGGAGTATGACCTGCAAATCTCGTAATCCGCCTGGACCTCAAGCTGTTCGCATGATTCCATGTCGCGAGTTGACTTTGCGATTTGGGTTATGCAGCTTTCGCGGAGCGGCTGGCTGACAATCTGCGCGCAGTGCGAGATTGCCTTGCTGCCTATTGCATATGCCGAAAGGCAGCTGTCGCGCTCGCCGCCCTGTTTTTCCATGCACATGGTTTCATCGGCTGCCGGAGGCTGGGTTTGGTTCTGTGTTGCGGGCGGCTGCGTTGCCGCAGGCGGAACCTGGACTTCGCTTGGGGCGAAAATCGAATCGCGCTGCGACTGAGAGGAGCGCTCAAGCTCGGATTTCATCACTGGGTCGGAGGAATCCCGTATGCAGGTTGCGCGCTGCTCCGGGTCTGGAAGCGGGTAGCAATAGAATGGGTTCTGCTCGAGAACTGCGGATACGTAGGCGCAATTCGGCATTTTCTCGGCTGGCAGGGCGGAACATTCCTGCGGCAGTGATGATTGTGCGCAGCCGAAGGCGAAAAGCAGGATGGAAAGCGCCGCAAGCGCGGTGAAACCCCTCATGGGCTTATTCTTGCCGCAAGAGTTTAAATTGTTTTATTGGCTAAGTGCGCTCATGTTTGCCCCGTTCCATGAATTGCTTTACCCAAGGCAGGCTGTGCTGGTCACCGCGTCCTCTGGTGAGAAGGCGAATGTCACTGCGGTCGAGTGGATTACCCCGGTGGGGGAGAAGCCGCCCATGGTCGCGTTCTCGCTTGGCACAACCTCGCTTACCCTCGATTTGATATGCACCTCGATGGAATTCGTGGTGGCGATACCTTCAGATAAAATCAAGGATGCGGTCGTGCTTTGCGGCTCAACTTCAGGGAAATTCATAGACAAATTCGCCGAAGGAAAGCTCACGTCGGTCAGGGCAAAAAGGGTTTCCGCCCCGCTTGTTTTGGAGGCTCTCGCAAATATGGAATGCAAGGTCGCTTCCTGCATAAATGCCGGAGACCATATGGTGGTGGTCGGCGAAGTCGTGGAGGTCCATCTCCCCAAGGACGGGAAGGATTGCGAGCCCCTTCTCTTCAGCTGGGGAGGGAAGCGGCTGGTTGGCTTCCAAAAAGATGAAGCAAAAGACCGGGCGCGCCAGCAGGAAGGCGCCCTGCCTGGCGCCTAATCGTAGCTGTAATAGCCGCATTCGAAATAGTCATAAAGCGTGCTGTACTCGCTGAAAGGCGCGTAAAAACAGCATGGGACCAGCTCGCATTTTGAAGGCATGCCTGTTCCGTTTATGAAGCCCTCGCTGCCCTTTTCGCTGGTGCACCCGCTGCCCCAATACTGTTTGTAGTGTATCTGGAAAAGCGTCCCGTTGCCCTCTTTTTTGCAGAAAGCCATAGGAGAATAAGGCCCGGATGAGGTGAACTTCTTGAAACGGATTGGTTGCTGTTCTTGCGGCTCAGCCGGTGCTGGTGCCGGCGCTGGCGGCGCTTCTACCACGCCCGGGCTTTCCGGGAGGACTGGTGAAGGAGGAATAGGAGCTGGGTAGGCGGGCGGGGGCAATGCGAGCGGAGCCTGCTGGAACATCGGGCCGGTGCATTCAGCCGCGCCATAGTCGCCAGATGAAAATGAGCCGGATTTCCAGCGAAGAAGCATGGAATCCAGGTCGGATTGCTCGAAAAGGCAGGTGCCGTCCAGCCCTGCCCCGGATTGCGCCTGGGCTGTTGCCTGCCGTTCGGATGCGCTGATTTGCGCCGCGGTGAGCCCGTTTTGGAGCATCTGCTGGACCGTTTGGTTGGAAAAGCGCACTTCTGTTTTCATGTTTTTTATGTAGAATTGGCACCTTCCGCCGCTCTTGCCTTTTATCTGGAGGTCGCTTGTGGTGGATGTGACTATTCCGAACAGGTCAGCTGCGCTTGAGAACTCGACTTTCGCATGCGAGCAGGACAGGGCATTTTGGATGAAACAGTTGAAATCCGCCCCGCAATCGCCGCCACTTGGCGATTGCTGGCTTGCATCTGAAGGGACTGACTCGTTTTGCAGAGGGGCGGCATCCGGCAAAACGGGCCCCTGGATTGGCGGGGCGGGGCTTGCTGAGGGCGCCCCCCCATTTGCGCCGATTACGAAAATATAATATGCGCCCGCCGCAAGCAGAATAATGGCCGCAGCAGCCGCCAATAGGGCATTTCTTTTTTGAGGCGTTTTTGACAGGCTTGAGATGTTTGAAAAGGCTGGATTTGATTCGTGCGGGGCGGGAGTTTGCGGTGGCTGTGCTTGCTGCCCTTCGGTTTGGGCTTCAGGCGCTTGCTGCCCTGGCTGCGAAGCGGCAGGCTCGAGTGCGGGCGGCTGCTGTGCTTGCGCTGGCTTGGAGGCAATGCTTGCCTCAGGCTGGCCCGCAGGCGGTTGTACTGTGGTTTTCCGGGCAAACAGAGCCTGGAATGGCGGGAATGGCTTTTTTTGGTCTTTGGTTTTTTGCCCTGGAGGCTCGGTTTGCGGCTGGGCCTCCGCTTG
>CAYWFJ010000061.1:0-3585 GCA_964458205.1 Microcaldota archaeon
TTGGTCTGCCGTGTGCCTTCTTCTCGGTTCCAATTTAAAAAACTTCCCCTATCGCGGCTCTGTAGAAATGCTTGAATAGTAGCTCCGGCCAATCTCTGATTTGGCGACCAAAGAGTAGCCGGAGTGCTACTATGTACAAATCAGAGATAGGCAAACTATTTGAGCATTGCCTCAAATGCCTGCGGAAAACCAGGATTCCGTTGTTTTCCTGCAAGTTCTCGAAGAGGACATATACCCAGCACCAACATCTTTCCTTGCTGGTGCTCAAAACCTACCTCAATCTTAACTACAGAAAAACCTGCGAGATTGCCCATGAGCTCTGGTTGACTGTGGAAATACTTGACCTGCCAAAAGTGCCCCATTTTACGACGTTGCAGAAGTTCTTTGAGAGGATTCCAAACAGATGGCTGGAAATCCTAATTTACAGAGTGCTGCACCACTACAATTCAATCAAATACCTTGCAATTGATGCAACTGGCCTGTCCGCAGACAGGACGAGCAAGTATTACTGCGCAAGGATTGGGAAGAGCGGCTGGAACTCAAATTTTCTCAAGATGAGTGTCCTTCTTGACGTGAAACGCAGGCTGCCTGTGGCGGTCTGCTGCCACAACAGGGCAAGGCATGACATCAAGGATTTCCTTCCTCTTCTCAAGAAGGTCAAGAAACCCGTCAGATACTTCGTTGCAGACAAGGCTTATGATTTTGAAAAGAACTTTGCCGAGCTTAAACAAAGGCGAATCAAGGCGATAATACCTCTGAGAATTGGGTGGCATTCGGTCAATGGCAAGCTGAGGAGTAGGATGCTGGAGGAATGGGCTTCCAACCCAGCCATTGAAAGGCAGTATCACCAAAGAAGCCTCATCGAATCTTTCTTCTCGGCAGTCAAAAGAAGGCTTGGAGAGGAGGTGCGCAGCCGCCTCTGGCACCTCCAGAGGCGAGAAGCAATGCTCAAAGTGGTAGTCTATTCGATGTTGCGGCAAAGCAGCTCCTTGTTGTTATCGGAGGTTTTCTACAGAGCCCCTATCGCTCGCGCCGCGTGATGTATCTTGCAAGCTCCCGCAAGGTCCGCTGCCCCTCCCCTTTCGGGAGTGCATCCAACTCGCCAATGGCATCATTTATCCTCTCCTTTGCGGTTTCCATCACACTCTCAACCGCGCCGGACTCCTTCATAAGCACAACTGCACACAATATGTCTTCCTCCCTCTTATATTCCCTTTTCAATATTTCCCGAAGCCGGGCCGCCTTTTTGCCGGGCAGTGCCTTCAATGCGCGTATGGTTATCAGGGTTCGCTTCCCTTCCCTAATATCCCCCCCAATCTCCTTCCCATAATTCTTTTCATCACCGATTATATTGAGAGCGTCGTCCACCATCTGGAACCCCACACCAATCCCCATCCCAAACCTGCCAAGCGCCCCGCAAGCCGCGCCATCTCCCCCACCCAACAACCCCCCAACTTCACAAGAGACCGAGATCAGGGCGCCCGTCTTGCCTTCAATGACCTTGTAATACTCTCCCACACCCACGTCCCAATTACCGCCCCGGTACCAACCAAGCTCAACCGCCTGCCCTTCCAGTACCTTCGCAAACGCGTCAAGAAGCAGAATCTGTGCCTCCTCCCGCCTGCCGCCCTCCATCGCCAGCGCCTCGCGCCAGACCATCATGAAAAGGCCATCTCCTGCGTTTATTGCGAGCGGGAGCCCGTATTTGATATGCATGCAGGGCCTGCCTCTGCGGAGCTGCGAGCAATCCTCAATATCGTCATGTATCAGGGTAAAATTATGGAACATTTCAATTGCGCTTGCCGCATGCACCGCGTCGTTTTTGTTCCCTCCAACTGCCAGGCACGATGCGGTGCATAGCGCAGGCCGGAGCAGCTTGCCTTCTGCCGACAGGAATTCCGAGAGCAGCCCGTAGACTTCGGCAGGTTTCCGCTTTCCGTCAAAAAGCCCGCGCAGCCTGGCGCTGACCGGCTTGTTAAGCCAGGCCATTTTCTTTTCTATCATGTCCATATGCCCACACCCACGCCTTGAGCAGCGAACTTTTATATTCTTCCCATTATATATGGCGCCTGTGCGGGGAACCAAGCCCCGTTCAGGCGGTTTGCCTTGCAAACAGCCATAAGACGGGCCCATAGCTCAGCTTGGTAGAGCAGCGGACTCTTAATCCGCGTGTCGAGGGTTCGAAGCGGAACCACAGCCATTTCAGATGGCCGGCTCCGGTTGCCTCCTAAGGGACGGCGCTCGAAAATCCCTCTGGGCCCGCATTTTTTCCTATCCGCTACTATTTGTGCTGTTTGCCTGGGCGATTATCCCTTGGATATACTCCTCGGTCAGGCCGGTTTCGACTTCGCTTATGCATGCGTAGTAAGAGTCATTTTTCCTAAAACCACAAAACCCCTCATTGCAGCCGCATGGTATTCCGGCAAGGCAGGAATGCAACGGGGAAACCTCGTCGGCAAGCGCGAGCGTGCTGTTTTTCGGAAGGCAATACTGCCCGGCATTGCCCAGCAGCCCGCAGTCCGAATCGGTGCCGCAATTCCTGCTTTCTTCCAGGCGGCGCATGCGCTCGGCCTCATCCTCCTTTTTCCTGGCGCCTTTCGCAGCAGCATCATTACAGTCGCTTAGGAGGCTTGTATTTTTCAAGTTGCCACAAAGCTCATAATTCCCGGTTTCGCCGGCTATTGCAATATAACAATCATCTGGATAAAGCGCAAGGCTCCCGCAAAGGTCGGGAGTATTCGTGCTTTGCGCTATTATAAGGACGCACTGCTCGCGCGTTTGGTTGCCGGCTATCAGCCCGCACACACCCGGTCTCATCCTACCGACCGCAAGGTTTTTCAGGCACAAATCCCGTTCGGCCGCCCCCATTGCGAAACACTCCTGTTTGGCTTCATAGTCTTCCATCGACGACTGGTAGAATCGGGCAAATGTTTCGGCATCAACCACACCCACATTCGGCTCAGGCACGGCCGGCGCAGCAAGGCTTATGCGGGAGTATATGGTTTCATACACAAAATCCGCCCCGCCTTCGCGGTATGTCGCGAGGCTCCTTGCAACCAGTCCAGTTTCGCGGTCAATCCACATGGTTATTTTCTGATTCGACCGCGCCACAACTTCCACACTATTCGGGGATATGCCAAGCTCCAGCAACCGAGATACCGTCATGTTTTTGTAGCTGAGGCTGTATTCGACCCTTTCAGCGTCAAACCCCCCGCTATTTTCCTGGGCGGTCCCTTCCACAAACCGTATGGCGCCAGCTCCAATCAATTTTCTTACAAAGTCCGCCTGTTCCGCATAGATTTGTTTGTTTGGGAGATAGCTTTTGAGCGTGGCGGCAATACCTGCGGTCTGGGTGTCATTCCTGATTCTCCCGCATTTTTTCACAGCGTCATAATCCAGGCAAACAAGGTCCTTGGTGCCGTTTTTTCCAAAATACCCCTCCACCGCCCCAAAATCCCCCGAAAGGACAACCCATTGGTCAGACCCGTTGCTTCCAATCTCATAATGGCTTTCAGCCCCGCTGTCGTTCATCATGTATTTCAAATAGTACACGTCCAATTTCCCTCCTTTTTCATAGGCTGAGAG
>CAYWFJ010000062.1:0-3530 GCA_964458205.1 Microcaldota archaeon
CCCGAAAGCGTTCCCGAAACTCGCGAAAGCGAAAGGTAGCCTACCCCGACATTCAGCAGGAAGTTGAGCCGCGCGAGTATCTCGCGAAGAACCGGGCGCGCAATCGCCTCCTCCGTTTTCGTGAGCCTAAGCGAATTGAAGAAGCCATAAGCCGAATCCACGGACATTTCAGTGACATCGATGATGCTTTTCTCATTCACCTTTACCGCAAGCATTTCCGGTATCAGCCTTTTTCCCTTGCAGGACGGGCAGGGAAGCTCGCGCATGTATTTCTCAATCTCTGCCCTTCGCGCCTCAGACTGCGTCTGCCGGTAAAGCCTTTCAAGGTTCGGGATGACTCCCTCGAATTTCGTGCTGCCATCGTAGCTTGATTCCCCGTCTTTCGATTCAAGATGGTACTTTATTTTCCCGTCCATCCCGTAAAGAATCGCCTTTTTTGCTTCATCCGAAAGCACATTGAACTGCGTCTCAAGCGAGAAGCCGTATTTTTCCGCAACGCCTGAGAGAAGCTGGGCGTAATACGCGCCCATCATGGCGTTTCTCCACGGGGCAATCGCGCCGCCTGCAAGCGTCCTTTTCCTGTCAGGCACCACCAAATCCTCGTCAATCTCTATTTTCACGCCCAAGCCATGGCAGGTCGGGCAGGCGCCATAGGGCGAATTGAAGGAGAACATCCTCGGCTGAAGCTCGCCAACCGAAACGCCGCAGTCCGGGCAGGAGTTTTTCTGCGAAAAGAGAAGTTCCTTCCTCTCAAGCGAGACTATCACCATCCCGTCGCCGCTTTCCCTAATTCCTGCCTTCAATGCTTCCAACAGCCTCTGCCGGTTCTGGTTTGTCGCGGTGAACCGGTCCACCACCACTTCAATGGTATGCTTTCTGTTCCGGTCAAGCTTCGGAATGCGGCTTTCAAGCTCCATAACGCTTCCGTTCACGCGCACTTTCGAGTAGCCCTTTTGGCGAAGCTCGTCAAAAAGCTTTTCATAAGTGCCTTTCTTGCCGCGGATGACCGGCGCAATCACCTGGACGGTTTTTCCTTCCGCGCCCCCCTGCGAAAGGACGGCATTGGCAATCTGGTCGGTGGTCTGCGTGGTTATCTCCTTTCCGCATTTCGGGCAGTAGGGCATGCCGATTCTTGCGAAAAGGAGCCTAAGATAATCGTAAATCTCGGTTGCCGTGCCCACGGTTGAGCGAGGGTTCTTGCTCGTGGTCTTCTGCTCAATGGAAATGGCTGGCGAGAGCCCCTCGATGGAATCCACATCCGGCTTGCCCATCAATCCCAGGAACTGGCGCGCGTATGCCGAGAGCGACTCGACGTATCTCCGCTGCCCTTCCGCATAAAGCGTGTCAAACGCGAGCGTGGACTTGCCCGAGCCTGAAAGGCCGGTGATTACGGTGAGCGCGTTCCTAGGTATTTCAAGCGAGATGTCCTTGAGGTTGTGCTGGCGCGCGCCCTTTATGGTGATTTTATCCTGCATCTTTTCACTCTCGTAAGTTTCGGCTGCGTTGTGGCCCTGCGAGGCTACTCCGCATCCAACCGCATTCGACGTGAGTTGGCTGCCAAGTTATGCAAAAGAAGCTTTATATCCTAAGCTACACCAATTTGCCGGTGCAAATAGCGGCTTGCCTGCTTCCGCAGGCGGCTTTGGCTTTTGGGAAAAAGGGCGGGGTTTGATGGACGTAATAATATGCCAGCCTGTTTTGGGCTTGGGCGGAGCTGAAAACAGCGTTCTTAGGATTGCCCGGCATTTCAATGCCCCGATATACACTGCGAGTTACTCCCAGTGCAAAACGCTGCCCGAATTCTCCGAGTTGGATGTCCGGCTGATCAAGCCATCACTCATGGAAGCGCCCGCTTCGCTGGCATCCCGTCTGGATTTTGACGCGCGCTTGCAGATGCTTGCGCCCATTGGGATGCGCCTTCTCTTCACGAAGATCCGCGAGGATTATGACGTGATAAGCGCACATGCCGTGCCTAGCGAACTCATCCGCGCAAGGAATGATCGGATGGTCTGGTACTGCCACGGCACATACGGGCCACAGCACGGCTGGAACGATTTTCTCATGGCAGAGCGGGGAGTGATGGGGAAGGCAGTGCTTTCGGCCGCTTCAGGCGCATACGGCATTGCGCAATCCCTGGCCGTCCCAAAGATAGAGAAAATATGCGCCAACTCGCGTTTCACTGCCGGCAACCTGGCAAAGTACCTGAAACGCCCGGATGCCCAGGCAATTTACCCTGGTGTCGAGCCATCGGAGTTCAAATGCGAAGACTATCGGAAATTTTTCTTTTATCCGTCGCGCATAGCTCCTGAAAAAAGGATGGAATTTGCATTGAATGCGTTTAGGCAGGCAAGGCTGAAAGGCTGGAAGCTTGTGATGGGCGGGTTCCTTTTCCCAAGCGCAAGGAACACAAGGTACTTCGAATTCATCAAGGGGCAGGCTCGCGGGCTTGATGTCGAGTTCAAGACCGACCTCTCCCGCAAGGAAATGCTTTGGCTTTATTCGCATTGCCGTGCGACGCTTTTTACGCCAATAATGGAGCCGCTGGGGGTAATACCATTGGAAAGCATGGCATCTTCCAAGCCATGCATCGCGGTAAACGAAGGAGGGGCGGCAGAATTCATATCTGATGGCAAAAACGGGTTTGCGGTTTCCACCCCGGGGCAGATGGCTGAGAGGATGCGCTTCCTTGCCGACCACCTTGACGTTTGCGAAAAGATGGGCAAGGCCGGCAGGAAACTTGTTGAGCAGAACTATACCTGGAAAACATTCCTCGGCAAGATGGAAAAAGCCTTCAAGGAAACTGCAAAAATGTGAGTTGCTTACTTCTTTTTGCTTTTGCCCTCGCCCGAGTTTTCTTTATTCGTCTTCTTGCCAACTTTCTTCCTTGTAGTCTTGCTTTTCTTTTCCCCCACGCCCACCACTTTCTTATCCTTCCAATCCTTTTTCTTTTCCTTGCTTTCCTCCGCCCCTTTCCCCTTCCCGCCGGAAATCGCGCGCTTTACATCCAAAAGCTGGTCGCGCAACTCAATCGCGCGCTCGAAATCAAGCTCTTCAGCAGCCTTCTGCATCTCCATCTCGATGTTGACTGCAAGCGCATGAAGCTCGCTCTTGGACGCTTTCTTCCCGCCACGCACGCCCCCTTCCTCAGGCTTCACCTCAAGCTGCGATTCCGTGATTTTCTTGACAATCGTCTGCGGCGTGACATTGTGCCTGCGGTTGAATTCCTCCTGCACCGCGCGCCGCCTCTCGGTTTCCGCAACCGCGCGGTCAATGGCTTCCGTCCTCTTGTCGCAGTAGAGTATCACGCTGCCGTTCACGTTGCGCGCGCCCCTTCCCATGGTCTGTATGAGCGAGGTTTCGTTGCGGAGAAACCCTTCCTTGTCCGCATCAAGTATTGCAATAAGCGACACTTCCGGGATGTCCAGCCCCTCGCGGAGGAGGTTTATTCCCACAAGGCAGTCAAACTCGCCCAGGCGGAGCCTCCGTATTATCTCAGTCCTCTCAATCGTCTCTATTTCGGAATGCAGGTA
>CAYWFJ010000063.1:0-3335 GCA_964458205.1 Microcaldota archaeon
CCTGGCAGGGAAGATTTCCAATCCCCTGCCCTTTTTATGTTTTCCCGCCGTTCCAACCACCATGGAAAAGCAAAAAGTCCTTGTCTGGCTGCCCTGCCGCAAAGAAATGACTGGTGTCACATACGAGCGCCCGGGCGCGCTGCTCGAGTCTGTCCGAAACCCGTTCCTGCGGCTCCTGTCAAGCCATCCCGCACTTCAGGTTTCCGAAGTGGAGGATTTTCGCACCGGGCTTCTGCTCGGAGGCAAGGCAGTCCTTGGGGAAAAGCCTGCCGGGGGGATGGACGCATTTGTCTGGTTCGGGGAGATTGGCCGGGATTTTCGGCGCGAGCACAGCCTGGAGCTTCTCAAGGCGCTTGAGCGGGAAGCGAAAGTCATCAACTGCCCGTCCGGCTACGAGACTGCGATGGACAAGTACCTGACCAGCAGCTTCCTTTCAAGAAACGGAATCCCGGTCCCAAAATTCATCCTGGTCACACCCGAGAATTCCGAGCAGGCCGCGAAGGAAATCGAGGGGTGGGGGCCAGTCCTTCTCAAGCCGAGGCTCGGGTCATAAGGGATAGGCATCACCAAAGTCGACCGCCCTTCGGATATCGTGAGCATCATAGACTATTCGCAGCCAGCCGTCCACTATGCCGAGCAGATGATTCCGAACGACCCCTCGCAATGGATAGGCGTGAACGTGATAGGCGGGAAGCACGCATATTCCTACCGCAAGGGGCCTGAAAGCTTCTACGACGGCTGGAAGGTCATGGACAGGCAGCGCGTGGGGGGCAAGATGCTTCTTGCCCAGCCAAGCGAGGAGCAGCTTGCGATTGCTGAAAAAGTGGCAAGGCTTTTGGGGATGGACTGGGTCGGGGTGGACATCATCACGGGCAGTGATGGGAAGCCCTATGTGATAGATGTAAACGCTTTCCCCGGGCTTTACCCGGAAATGTTCGGGCAGGCCGGGATAGACGGCCCGAAGATGATGGCGGACGCGGTTTTCTCAAGGCTCGGTGTTTAGATGATTGGAAAGGCGGCAAAGCGGCACATGGTGGGCTTCGAGACCGAGCTTCTCATTCTCGAGGAGAACGGAGCGGTCTCCACCCGTGCGGACGACCTGATAAATGCTGCAAATGCAAGCGGGGTGGAGTATCCCCTGCGCCACGACTACACGCATAACATGGTGGAGATTGCAAGCGTGGCGAACATACAGGTCCGCAAGGGCGCGCACACCTGGCTTAGGACGCTTGAAAAGGTGAACAAGGTGGCAAAAGGCATGGGGCTTAGGGTTTACCCCCATGGAACCTATCCCGGGCTCCACGTCCCCACTCCCCGGACCGACGCATACTACCGGATGTGCGAGACCGTGCTTGGGCCGGAAAGGTACGTGCACAGCACCGGGCATGTTTTGGGCTTCCATTTCCATTATTGTCTGCCCTATGGGACCTTCAACCGCAAGACAACGGGCCTCAAGCGGCTCTTCCGCTCGAAAAACCGCAATACCCTCCTGAGCCTTTACAACATAATAATCGCGGCAGACCCGGCGCTCTCCAACCTTATGGAATCCTCCCCTTTCGTCGACGGCGTCCATCTTGGGAAGGACTCGCGGGTTCTTCTTTACCGGGCGATGAGGGCAAGGGCGGGCGAAACTGCAGTGCGCGGCTTATATTCGGAAATGCCGCTTTTTGGGATGCTCCCCCAATACGCCGACTCCATCACCGAGCTTATCATGCTCACTGAAAACAGGTACGAGGCCTGGAAGGAGCTTGTGGGCGAAAAATGCCCCGAATACATGGGCGAGGTCGAATCAAGGCATCCCCTGCAGTTCAATTGGGGGCCCCTGCGCATAAACCGGGTCGGAACCCTTGAATACCGCGGGCTGGACATGAACCTCCCATCATACATGATAGGCGCAAGCCTGGTACTCAAGTACCTGCTGAAAAAAGTGCGCGCAGACGGGCTGATTGTCACCCCGTCGGACATCGGGATAAAGGAGCCCTTCAGGGTGGAGGGGGAAAGGATATACGTCCCCCCGCATTCTTATGTCCGGCAGGTGCTCCAGCTCAAATCCGCCCTTGCCGGGCTTGCGGACAGCGAGGTTTACAGATATACCCGGCAAATGGTATCTCTTGCGCTCAAATCCGTGCCCAACAAATCAGACCCGGGGCTTTCAAGGGTAAAGGGCATTCTCGAGTCCCGCAAAAGCAAGTCGGATGAAATCCTGGAGAAAGTGCGAAAGGAAGGGTACGATCCCTTGGAAAGGCTGGATGAGGAATTTGCCCGCTCGCTCGCGCTTCGTTTGTGCGACGAGCTCCAGGACGAGGTCAGCCGCATGATGAGCCGCGAGCTGATAATCGACCTTGAGAATTAGCCGCCCGCAGGAAAAGCATGCGTTAAGCCGCCAAAGACAAATCCTTTTAACATGAAAGCTTCCGATATTTGCGGGGAAGGCAGATGCATTACAGTTCCAATCGCGCAATATCATCCATTGATTTTGGCACAGCGGGGACAGCCAAGTCCAAGTTTTACTATGATGGCAACGGCAAAAAATCGCTCTTTTTCGAATTCGAGTCCGATTTGGTCGCCCTTAAGGCGCTCCATCTTTCCGCTTCGGCCTTTTCCCCAAAGATAGCATGGGCCCGGCGTGTAAATTACAAGCGGAGGCCACTGAACGACATTGTTTTTGATTTCGGATGCGGCAGGAAAATAGTGGCAACGGTTGCATACAACCCCAAAGACCCGCGGTTTGCGCACCTTGAGCTTCTCCAGATAGGCCCGCTTTTTTTCGAAAAGCCTACCTTGGGCGAAATCCAGGGCGCGCTGGTTGCATTTTTTGCAGGCTTGGCGAGGGAAGCGCACGCTAGGGAAAAAACCAGCAAGGGGGCGGCAGGCGGCCCCGGCTTCGGAAAACCTGAGCCGGATAAGGCGGAAATGCCCCCCATTCTGCCCCTGACTGCAGGGGAATCCGCTCTTCCTCGCGGCAAATGGGTGCGCGCTGATAAGGAGCCAGGGCAGGAAGACAGGCGCGACAAGATGCGTTTTCCGAACAGCAGGCAGAGGATGATGATGCGGTAATTTCAGCCCATTACGGGGCAACCGCCGCATTCTCAAGCGCGTCCCTTTCCTTTGCCTGCCGGAGTATCCCTGCGGCGGTGCTTGGCCAGATTCTCTCTTTCGCATCCTTGTCGCTCATCCCGCCGGCTACCAGCGCCTTGTACTTCCCGCGCCGCTCAAGATAGGCATTGTCAATGGTTTTTGTTTCAGATAACATGTCAAATAGCCCCGCTAAAATCTTCAAGCAAGAAGAAAAGCATGCCAATATGGTGCGCCCACTATATAATGGGGCGGTGCGG
>CAYWFJ010000064.1:0-3151 GCA_964458205.1 Microcaldota archaeon
CTCGGTCACTTTTGCCATAAACAACGTGCTGCCCTCGGCTGCAACCACCATAACCGACCCGCTTGAGAACGTGCAGGTATACTTCGCGGCCGCCCCTGGCATAGAATTCAAGGGGCAAAGCCCGTTTGTCGTGGGGACGATAGGGAGCGGCGGCTCGTCCACTGTGACCTTGCCGTTCAAGGTCCTCCCGGGCGCAAAGGCAGGCGTGGTTACCGCGACACTTTACATATCGCAGAAGGAAAAGACCGACCTCAAAACGCTCAACGTGGCGATACAGGTGGTCAACCCCCCGATAATCACCCTTGCATCCGACCACCAGACCATCCTGAGCACCGACAGCATGAAACTCACGATAACCAACAACGGCGGGACTGCGAGCAAGGCGACACTCAACATCGCAAGCGGAAGCAGCTTCTCGTTCATAGGCACCACGCAAATCTACCTTGGGGACATTGTCGACTCAAAAACCGTTGATGTGCAGATTGACGCAAGAAACGCGGAGGAAGGCGTGTCGTCCATCCCCTTTGTGATAACCTACCAGCAGGAGGGCGGCGCGATGGCGAACGAGACGAAAAACCTGCGCATCGCAGTGAAGAAGGAAAAGGCGGACGTGCTCTTCACGCAGGAAGGCCCGATTGTAAGCTCCCAAAACGATGTCCTCAGCCTCAAGGTCAAGAACACAGGGAAGCGCCCGCTTTACGAGTTCGAAGTCAGGCTGGTCGACGAGAAAATCCAGGTGCGCGACTCCAAGCAGATAAGGCTCGGCACTCTTGGCGAGAACGAGGAGAGGGAGATAAGCGCTAATGTTTTCGTGGATGCGCAGCCCGGCGTCAGGAACATGGCGCTTGAGCTCAAATGGGTGGAGGACGATGTGGAAAAGACCGAGGCCACCACCACCCCGATAGTGGTGAACTCCGATGCCGACGCCGCCATTTTCCTGGATGCCAAGCCAAGCCCGATAGTCTCAGGCGGGGACCACACGGTTTCCGTACTGGTCTCAAACGTGGGCTCGTACAAGATACAGAATGTGGAGATAACCATGGAGGACTCGCCGGCATTCGAAATATTCAACGCGCAGCGCTCGCAGTACATAGGGGGTCTTGAGTCCGACGACTTCTCCACCGTGCAATACAAGGTAAGGGTGAAAGAGGTTGCTCCAGGCGCCTACCCGGTCGAGATTTCCGTGCGCTACAAGGACCAGTCAGGGGCATGGGTTGAGAAAAAGGAGGCCGTCCAGGTCCAGATACGCTCCAAGGCAGATGCGCTTCCCAAGAATGGCGGGGATGCCACCGTGCCAATCGCAATCGGGGCGCTCGGGGTGCTGGCAGGAGGCTACTGGTATTTCCGGATGAGAAAGCCCAAGAATGCAACATCCCAGAAATAAGGATGCCTTTGCGGGCGAGGGAGGCGAAGAGCAGGATTCCGATTGACTGATCGGGACTCCTGTTTGGGCTTCCCTGCCTTGGGCGCAAGAGGGCAACTGCCGGCATCATGCCAAAGAGGGCCGCCGGATTTTTGCATAGGTGAACCGAATGAAGCTGGTTGAAATAGCCGCATATTCGATAACCAGCCTCAGAAAGAGGGAAATCCGCTCCTGGCTCACCATACTGGGCATAGTGATAGGGATTGCCGCAGTGGTATCGCTTCTCACTATTGGCGGGGCTTTCAACCAGGAGATTGACAAGCAGCTATCCAAGCTTGGCTCGAACACGATATTCGTCTCACCAATGGGCTCATCAGGCTCAGCCGGCTTCGGCTCAAGCTACCGCCCATCCGCAGTGAAACTGTTCCAAAAAGACGTCGAGCGGCTTAAAAAAATACCTGAAATCGAGCAGATAGCCCGGCTGATGATGGGAAGCGCGACCGTGAAATTCCGCGACAAGGAGCTGACCATCCCGCTGCAAGGCGTGGAGCCGGGCGTATTCGAACTGACCACCTCTTTTGAGATTGAGAACGGGCGGTTCCTGCTTGAGGCCGACCGGCGCGTAATGGTGATAGGGGCAAAGATAGCGAACGACACTTTCGGCGCCGAGAACAAGGTCGGGGTGAACAACTATCTTCTGATAAACGGGCTCAAGTTCCGCGTGATAGGGGTGCTCAAGGAGTCAGGAGGCGGCATTACGCCGGCAGGAAGCCTGGATTCCATGATGGTGATACCGTTCGAGGATGCGCGCGAGCTTTTCAGCGAGAAGCTTGCAAAAGACGAGATAGGCGCGCTTGCGCTGCGCGTATCGGAAGGCGCGGACATGGAATCGGTGGTGGACCGGATAAGGCTTGAGATGGACGCCTCGCACCGCGTGAAGGAAGATGAGCGCGACTATTCGGTTGCAAGCCCGCAGACCTTGCGCGAGAGGGTGAACACCGTCCTCGGGCTGGTCACGGCGTTTTTGGCGGTGGTCGCCTCCATTTCGCTTGTGGTGGGTGCGCTTTCCATAGCCTCAAGCATGTTCACCAGCGTTGCCGAGCGGACCCATGAGATAGGCGTCCTTCGGGCGGTTGGCGCGGACAACAAGACAGTATTGAAAATGTTCCTCTTTGAGGCCGCGGCAGTGGGCTTTGTGGGCGGTTTTGCAGGCGCCCTTTTGGGCATGGGAGTGGTGGTGGTTGCGGGGAACTTCGGGGTCCCTTCCGCCCTTGACCTGCCGATTGCAATTTTCGGAGTCACGTTCGCAACCGCAATAGGGATAATTTCAGGATATTACCCTGCAAAGCAGGCGTCGGACATATCGCCGGTAGAGGCGCTGAGGTACGAGTGATATGGAAAACGGGGAAATCGCATCCTACGCGCTTCATAACCTTCGTTACAAGAAGATGCGCTCCTGGCTTACCATACTTGGCATAGTGATTGGCATTGCGGCTGTCGTCTCCCTCATCACGCTTGGGGAAAGCCTGAACAAGAGCGTGCAGGAGCAGTTCTCGCAGTTCGGATATGACACGATATATGTGATGCCGATTGCCGAATCTTCCCTTTCAAGCTCGTTCGGGGCGCTTCCCCCGTCCGCAGGGAAGCTCTATGAGAACGACGTTCAAAGGCTGAAGCGGATTCCTGAGATAGAGACCATAGGGAGGCTGATTGAAGAGAGGGCGAGCGTGTCTTTCAAGGGCAAGGACATAACCGCAGTCGTGGATGCGATTGAGCCGGGCATATATG
>CAYWFJ010000065.1:0-2815 GCA_964458205.1 Microcaldota archaeon
GTGTTCGGCTCGCTCCGCTGCGACTGCCACGCGCAGCTGCAGGCCGCGCTTTGCAAGATAGGCAAAATGCCCCGCGGGCTTGTCATCTATCTGCGCCAGGAAGGCAGGGGCATCGGCCTTGCGAACAAGATACGGGCTTATGCGCTTCAGGAAAAAGGCATGGATACCGTGGAGGCGAATATCGCGCTTGGCTTCCCGTCCGACATGAGGGATTACGGCGTTGCCGCAGCCGTCCTCTCGCACCTGAAGGTAAAATCAATCGCGCTTATCACGAACAACCCCGACAAGATTGAGAAGCTTTCCGCATGCGGAGTGAAGGTGGCGCGGCGCATCCCGCATGAGTTCGGGCTCACAGCCCGCAACAGGGCATATCTTAGGACAAAGCGCGACAAGATGGCGCATATGCTCTCAAAGGTATGAAGCGCACTGGGATGGCGCCCCTGGGCCGGGGCATGCCAAACCTTTCAGGTTCCAGCCGCCTTAAAGCCGGACGCTTCCTTTTTGTGCGGACTGTCAAAGGTTTAAAGCTTTTTCTTCGAAGGATGGGCATGGGAACATCAAATGCCATTTTTGCGGCGCTTTTGGCTGCATGCCTGTTTTTTTCGGGCTGCGCGGCAGAGGCGCAAGAGCCAAACAGGGAAAATGACACTTCGCAGCTGGCCAATCCGGCTTCTGTCTTTTGCGTTGAAAAAGGCCACACGCTCGAAATCCGCAGCGGGCCTGGCGGAGAGACGGGATTTTGCATGTTCAAGAACGGAAACGAATGCGAGGAGTGGGCATACTTCCGGGGCGAGTGCAATGAAAGCGGCAAGCCTTCTTTAAACACCGCCCCGCCAGCCGATTCGCCAGCAAAGGAAGGCGAATTCTGCGGAGGCATCGCAGCCGTCCGCTGCGCGGAAGGGCTGGATTGCAGGCTTGACGGCATCTACCCAGACGCAGGGGGGCTGTGCATAAAAAAGGCGGCGAAGGAGCCGGAGTTTATCCCCTGCCCTTCCTCAAGAGGCGAGGTGTGCACACTGGAGCACAACCCGGTTTGCGGGCGTTCCGGCTCAGCGCCGAGCCTCTATGACTATGAGGACTACCCGAGCCCGTGCGTGGCATGCTCGAAATCCAGCCCTGCGCTTTCATACGTGGCAGGCGAGTGCTCGAAGCACAACCTGGTGCAAAAGGCGCGCGACCCTTCGGTTCTTTACGACTGCCCGAGCGTGCGCTTCCCATATTGCACGAACGAGTCCGACCCTGTGTGCGGAAGGCTGGTCGACCCTTCGGCATCCCTTTCAGCCTACATGGACTACCAAAACCCGTGCATGGCCTGCTCTGCAGGCGCAAATGCAATCGCATATTATGTTGGCGACTGCAAGTCAAAGGGAGTCTACATAAAGTGAGGTGGAATCATGAATTTCGGCGAAAAAAACCTTGGGGCTGCTGACCGTGCGGTGCGCGTGTTTGCAGGCGCAGCGCTTCTTGCAGCAGTTGTCATCAATTATTTCGAAGGGCCTGCCGGATACGCGGCGATACTGTTCGGCTCCATTTTGGTGGCAACCGGGCTTCTTGGCACCTGCGGGCTTTACACCCTGCTTGGGGCAAGCACATGCGAGATAAAAAGGAAAAAGAAAAAGTGAGTTTGAGGATGCTGATATGATGGCTATGGCATGGCAGTACCGATTGCTGGCACTTTTCGCAGCATTCCTTCTCCTTTTCGGCTGCACTGCCGGGCAGGCAAAGGCGGCTGAAAGCCCCTCCCCGGAAAAGGCGGATGCCAACGGCACAATCGGCGCGCCAACCGTGGCGCATGAGCTTACCGGCTCGCCGATGGGCGACCCGCTTGGGGGGATGTACGCAAAAGACCCGAAAATAACCTGCTCCATCTCATTTAGGGACAGGCTGATTTACGCGGGCGAGAGCCTGGACGTGTCATTCAGCGTCTATTCCGGCGAAGGCAGCGTGGATTTCAGCTACGAATGCGGCTCGGAATCCGGGAAAATCTCGTCTGGCGGGCTGGTGAAGCTTGACAAACTGTGCCTCTTCCCCCAGCCTGGGGCGCAGGCCATAAGGATTTTTGCGGATGGCGAGGTCTGCACGGAAAAGCCAGTTGAAGTGCTGCCATCACAGCCGCAAAATGGCAGCTGTTCCATAGACGCATCTTCCGTCACGCGCGACTTGCAGGCATACTACTACGAAATGAAGGTCGATTTCGAGGGCTTTGCGCCAACGGACGAGCTTCGGTGGGTTTGCGACTACACCACCGCCACGCGCATGCTTGGGGGGGACGGGGCTGCCGGAATGCCGCGAAGCGAAACAATCTCCTGCAATTACCCGGAAAAGCCGCGCAAGGACCATATCGAGGTCTATGTGGGGGAAACGCTTTGCGGGACAATCTCCACAAGATAAGCGCAAGCAATAGGCCGCTTTCGCTTTCAGATGGCTTGCGCGCATCCGCTTGCGGAGTCTTGCGCATTCATTTCCGCCCCTGGCTGCCCCCAGTCAACTTCACGGCTGCCCGTGCCTATGCATCCATGCGAGGTTCCGCCCGAACATCTTCCCTGCAAGCTCTCGCCTCTCAAGCCAGCAAAAGCCGGAGAATTCGGCAGAAGGCGCTGCGCGCGCGGATTTTGCGGTAACCCTGAAAACAAGGACGGGTATCCATGCTTTCCTCTTCTTTGAGCCTGCGTTCTGCCTGCTCTCAATGGTGACCTCGTGCACCTCCCCATCTATGCCCGTCTGCCTTCTGAATTCCGATGCGAGTGCGAGGACTGGGTTGTCGCCCGAATAAACAAGAACGGAAGGCAGCTCGATTCTCTCTGCGCCATCCGTC
>CAYWFJ010000066.1:0-2736 GCA_964458205.1 Microcaldota archaeon
GAGTATGCCGCTTACTAAATCGACAATCCGGTCCGCAACTTCTCGCGGAAGGAAAAAGGAATTGTAAAAGGCGGTTGTCTTTGGTTTTCCAAGAAGGTGCGCGTCGTTGTATGTGTTGCTTTCTAAATTGAGAAAAGTGTCGATGATTGCCCGAAGCGCCTCATCATGCTTTTCAGCAGCAACAAGCTTTTTCACTTCTGGCTCGATTAGCGCGAAGGCTATCCGTGTGTTCTCAGCGCAGGCGTTCGAGCAGCCCACCCCGTGCTTGATGACCTGCATATAGCTTCGGGCGATTTTCACTGCATTCCCTGGGTTCTTTTCAACTTTTTCCCTTGCGTAAAAGAGCCTTTTTGCAAATTTTTCTGCATCATACCGGTCAAGAAGCCCCTGCGCGGTGAAATGGCGCGTTGCGCCGCCAGCCCCATCTGCCTTATGGAAAAAACGGTGTTTCAGCATGCCAAAATAAGACGACAAGCTGTTTTAAATGTTGCTGAAAGCTCCTCAGTAAAGCCTCTTTTCCCCCCATTTTTTACTGAAGAGCGAAAAAAGCCCCGCGCACTCCTTTCGCAGCACGCCTTTTTCCATTTTTATCCTGTCCCCTGCAAGCGCCTTCATCTTTTCCGCAGGGATTTCAAGCTCGCCAAAGCCGCATTTTTTCGCGTCTGCGATGGAGGCGCCGTAAACGATTTTCGGGATGCCTGCCCAATGGATTGCGGAATAGCACATGGGGCAAGGCTCGCAGGTGGTGTAAAGCGTGCAGCCTGAGAGCTTTATCGATTTGAGCTTTTTGCAGGCGAGCCGGATTGCCGCCACTTCCGCGTGCGCGGTTATGTCCGTGCTTTTCCATACTGCATTGTGCGCAACTGCAATGGGCTTGCCGCCCTTTTCTATGCAGCAGCCGAACGGGGATTGCCCGGCGGCTATGCCGCGCCTTGCTGCGCGGATTGCGAGAAGCATGAAACGCGAGCCGCTGTTTTTTTGCTGTGCCATGGACGCACCTTTACGGGAGTATGCGCACTCCCTTGCTGCCCACTTCGTACTTGTGCCAGGAGGGCGAGGCGCCCATCAGCCCGCGCACGCGCAGCTTGTCATCCGAAAATTCCAGCATGCCGTCCATCAGGTGCTCCACCATGGTCACGTGCTTTTCCTCGTGCATGCCCCGCTCCATCACATACATCGCGGTGGCGCCTGCGCGGCGGAACTTGCCGGTGATGAACTGCATGAAGCGGAACACGCTCTCAGGCGAGTTTGCCTCAAGAAGCGAGGAGAGCGAATGGATGCCGAGCCTGTGGTTGTCAGCAATCTGCACAATCTGGTCCTGGAGGCCTGAGAGCTGGAGCGAGATTGCCGACAGGTCGGTCGGGTCGGAAACATAGGTGACTATTCCCTCGTCCTGCAGATTCGGGTCGAACTGCTTGGAGTAGCAGTCAATCACCTGAAGAAGGCCGTTTTGCTCGTATGGCTCAATCGACCAGCCTGAGCTTTCCATCATGGTCTTCCAGTCCGCAAACCCATAGTCAGTGAGCACGAATATCCCGGGAACGTTCATCTTCAGCCCTTCATGGATGAACTGCATGAGGAGGGGCTTTTTCCCGCACAAAGGCTCGCCGTAAAGGAGCACGTTTGCGGTCGGCGGCAGCCCGCCGTCCAGTATTGCGTCAAGCGACTTTATTCCGGTCGGGTAAAGAAGGTCAGAAGGCATGGCACCACGCGCATATGTCTTTTGCGGGAATTTATGACGTGAAATAGGGGCTGTGCACATTTATAAACGTTCTTGGAGCGTAAAATAGTGCGTGATTTGATGCCTCCAACGCCCGATTCCAAGCTCAAGCCCACATTGCAGCCCGTAAAGCGTGGAGCTGCTGCCTTAGTGCCGGAGGAGGCCGCGCCGGCTGCGGCAAAAAGCGTTCCTGTTGCGCAGGGAGACCGGATGCCAAGCGGGATAGAGGGGCTGGACGAGATTCTCGGGGGCGGATTCGAAAGGATGAGCACCAACCTGGTAATGGGCGGGGCTGGCTGCGGCAAGACCACGTTTGCCGCGCAGTGCCTTTACAACGGCATAACGCAATACGACGAGCCCGGCGTGCTTTTATCATTCGAGGAAACAGGGGAGTCTGTGCTTAGGCACATGAAAAAATACGGATTCGACTTCAAGCCCCTGATTGAAAAGGAGAGCTTTGCCACCATAAACTACCGCCCGCATGAGGTGAGAAAGCTCGTGGAGGAGGGCGGAGGGCTCATCCTTGACACCTTGACCTCGCTTGGCGCAAAAAGGCTGGCAATCGACCCGATAACGCCTTACCTGATGCTTTTCGAGACGGGCTACCAGGCGCGCGAGGCTGAAATAACGCTTTTCGAGCTTTTCAGGAAATGGAAGTGCACCACCGTCATCACCTCGGAATGGGATTCCGTGCGGTCAAAGTCGCCTGACGGCGTTGAGTACCTTGCGGACTCCGTGATACTCCTCCACCACCCGCGCACCAAGACCTCGCGCTACCGTGCGCTTGAGGTGGTGAAAATGAGGGGAGGGCGCGCGCTTGAGAAAATCTGCCCGTTCGAGCTTGTCGAGGGGGTGGGCGTGAGGGTATATCCGAAGGAGACGGTGTTCTACGACTTGGGCTGGGGCGAATAAGGCGTTTTCTTCTTGGTTTTCTGCTCGGCGTTCGCGCAGCCACCTGCTTTTTCTCCTCTGTTTTCTTCCTGCCCTCTTAGTTGCGGTTGCGCCGCAACTTCGGG
>CAYWFJ010000067.1:0-501 GCA_964458205.1 Microcaldota archaeon
GAAGCGGCCTGCAAGGGAAATCATGAGCCCGCGGAAGCGCTCGGGGTCCTTGGGGCTCTCGCTCTCGCGCATGGGCTGGGCGACTAAGGGTTGCGGCGCCTTGGGCTTCGCAGCCGATGCGCTCAAATCGAACCTTGCCTTTTCAGCCATCCCACCACTCACCAAACAAACTCCGAATAACTATATATTATGTGTTGCTCGCTTTCCATGGTTTATTTTTCCACAATCTCCTTGCCGATGCTCGCAAACGCGGGATTGGACGCCTCGGCCTGCCCGCCTTGCGGCGATGAGCCTTTTGACTCCGCAATCTTGTCGCGCACCTTCTGGAGGAAATCCTCTCGGGACATGCCGCCCATCTTGTATATTTCATAAAGCCATGTCATGTTCTCCTTTGCGTATTGCTCGGTTGCATCCTCGCTTTCCGCCTTTGCGGATTCCTTTATTCCCTCCTCTTTCATTTTCGCCCGGAAATCGTCCTTTGCCTGCTCGTACTCGGAAGCC
>CAYWFJ010000067.1:511-2734 GCA_964458205.1 Microcaldota archaeon
CCCTACTGAAATTATAGCAAGAAATTGAACCTTCCCCTGCTCATACACGCTAGCCACGGGTACCGGAAGAACATCTTCAGGGGGAGGCGGAGGCGGCGCAAGCTCCTCTTCATCCTCGTGCTCCGGGAGCTTTGCCTCGCCTGCGATATCCCGGGTCTTCATGGGGGCAGAAATGACCGGCGAGCCCGGCAGCGGCGCGTCCGGAATACGTTCTTCCTCCTTCTCTTCTTCAACCGCTTCGGGCTTGCGCGCCTGCCTTGATGGAAGGGCTCTTTTCGCAAGAAGCGTTGGCGGCTCTGCGCTTTGCCCGGAATCAGGGGCCTCTTCAGGCTCAGGCGCTTCATCCTCGGAGAGGGCTTCTTCAGCCCTCACCGGCATTTTCCGGGCTATCTTCTGCCGTGCGGGCGGAATATAGGTATTCTGGAGGGTGGAAGCGCGGGATATCCCTCCGGGAAAAATGCGCTTTGAGCCCGTAGACTGAAGGGTTTCTGCCCGGGGAGCCAAGCCCCGCGGGGGCAAAACCCTTGACCTTGCGGGCGGCGCACCTTCCCCCGCCTCATTTGCGGGCTGCGCCCCCTTCCCTTCCCCAGATTCCTCCCGCTTTTGCGGCTGGGCGGGCGCACGCCGAGGCAGCACTCGCATAGGCATCCGTGGAGCTTCGCCGTCCACCCCATCTTCCCTATCTGAAGAAAGGGGCGATTCCTTCCTTTGGACTGCCCGCACCTGTTCTTCGCTTTCCTCATCGGCCTCTTTTTTCATGGCAGGCGGTGCGCGCCGCGGCAGCACTCTTGCTGGGGCTGGCTGGTTCTCCTCGGCCGCCTCTTCCCCGGGGACAGCCATCTCTTCCTGCAGGGCAACTTTCCGCATCCGGGCTGAAGCAGAGGATTGTGGGGCCGCTTTTTCCGGCTTAATCCGGGATTTTGAATTGGGAGATGCCCGGGCTTTTTGGAGCAGAACGGCTTGCGCCGCGGGTTTCTTCGCCTGTCTTTTCTGTTTTGAAATGGGGGCGGGCGGCTTTTTTGCCCCTTTTGGCGCTTTTGCAGCCACTGCCGCCGCAGGCCCGTCCTCGGCATCTGCCTGCTCTTCTGGCCCATCTGCTTGCCCCTCTTCTGCCTGCGATTCCGCCCAGTTTTCCGCAGGCGTTTCATTTTTCGGCTTTGCGAAAGCCGCCCCGGCTGCTTTTCTTGGGGAGGGGGAGGCGCGCCTGTCATCCGAAAGCTCGTCGATTATCCGCTGGAGGCGCATCTGGCGCGTTTTCTCCTCGTTCGTTTCAGGCCCGGTGGAAGGCGCATCGCTCTCCCTTTCCCCTTGGAATATCGGCCTTATTGTTATCGAAGGCTTAAGCCCTGCCGCTTGCCTTTGCAACGGCATCCCGATTGGCTTTTCTGGCAATGCCGCAGGCTCTGTGGACGCCGCCTCTTCGGCGGAAACCGGCTCGGCTTGCAAGGATGAAGCGCCGGTTTCGACTCCCCCTCCCTCTTCGCCGGCCATAGGCAAGGGCATTTTGGGCTTTGGCTCCGGATTTGCCTGCTGCGCGCCTGCCAGCTTAGCCGTGCCGGATGGTGCCGCCGCGTCAAGGTAAGGCTTGCCCGAAGGAATTGCGGGCTTGGTTTTTGCAGGCGGTAGCGGCGCTGGAGGCTCTTCGCGTCCTTGCGCCTGCTCTTCCTCTTGCGCCTGCGCCTCCTTTTCACGCAATGCGCCCTGCCTTGCGCTTTCCTTCAGATTTGATGCGACCTGCTCGGCAAGAGTCGGGACTTTTATTCCCTGTGATTGGAGTTTTTTGAGAAGCCGCTCGCGTGAGGAGAAAACCACCTCGTCCTGCGCGGATTCCGGCTTTTGCTCAGGCGGCCTTTCGATGTCTGTGTTTTCCTCCTGCTCGTGCCGCCTCCGCTCTTCCTCCTTCCGCAGTTTTTCCTCTATTATGGCGCGCAGGCGGGGCGAAATCTTGGATTGCCGGGACGGCTGCACGAGGCTGATTTCGGAAGATTCTGGCACTTTCGCTTCATCCGAACCGCCTGAAAATTCAGCGGAGGGCGCGACTTTTGCCTCTTCGTTTTCCTCGAAAGGAAGGGGCTTCCCCTCCTTGGCGGCCTCCTTCTCGGCCTCCTGGACCTCATAGGGTGCAGTCTCACAAATATACTCTGCCGGCGGAGACGGGGCTTCAAGCGGCGCTTCCGCCTTGCTTTTGGCTTTGCCAAACGGCAGGAAGGGGATTTTTGGGGG
>CAYWFJ010000068.1:0-2649 GCA_964458205.1 Microcaldota archaeon
GTCGCCCGAATAAACAAGAACGGAAGGCAGCTCGATTCTCTCTGCGCCATCCGTCTCTTTCCTTGAGAGGAAAAGCGCACGCTTCGCCTTTCCGGGCGAAGGTGCCTCTTTTTGCCGTAGCAAAAAGAGGGCGCGGTTGCCGTCCTCAAGAAGCCCGCATGCAAGCGCAGAGGGGATTTTTTGGATGGGGGCCTTCTTCATCCAACCATGCCTCGCGCAATCTCCGTTTTTTTCATTCCGCCCATCCGAAACCCATCCGTTTGCATCTCAGCCTTTCCAATCGTTTATTTCCGCGATGAGCCTTTTTGCAATGCCTTCCGCATCCTCTTTTTTCACGCTTGCCCCGCCGACCGAGCGGTGCCCGCCGCCACCGAACCGCTTCATCGCTGCCCCTACGTCAAAGGTGGATTTCTCCCCGTAAATATTGTGCCCGACAGAAAGCTTCACCTCGTTTTTGTCCTCCTTTTCAGGCATCAGCCGCACCGAAGTTATTGCATGGGGGAAAAGAGAATAGACTAGGTAATTCGTGCCTTTTGGCAAGTCGCGCCGCATCCTCAAATCGGAATACGCGACTTTACCAACCATTACGGTATTCTCCTTGAGTATTCTGGCAAATTTCTCAAACTCGCCAAGCACGTTTTTCGCGCGCGCGGCGACTTTCGGGTCGGAAAGGATAGCATCGATGTCCGGATTCTTTATTATGAGCCCGATGACGTGCCTCCGATAATCGTCATCCTCTCTCTTCTCGGCATCGGTCTCAAGCGTGTTTGAGAAAAGGAACCAGCCTTGCGGGTTTTTCACCTGCTCAATCTTGACATTTCCCGAGTCTATCTTATCGACTTCCTCGAGCATCGCATTGTATTTCTCCAGGTACGGGCTTTCATAATACTCGTAGATGACCCTTGCCGCGGATGGCGCGAGCTTCCAGCGCCCGTCTATCTTCGCTCCTTCCTTCGGCTTTGAGGACTCATGGTGGTCAAACCACATGCAACACCGCTTGTCAAACGGCAAGTCCGCAATTATGTCGAATCTGCAAATCAGCAGCTTGCCAGCCTGTATGGTGCCCGGATCCACAAACTTCATCTCGTCTATTTCCTCGACAACATGCATGAGCACGGCGCACGCAACGCCGTCAATGTCAGTATGCGTAATCAGCCTCATCCAATCGCCTCACTTGCCTGCGCCGCCAATGCGCGTGTGCGCACCCCGCCTTATTTTTGCATCTTTTCCACAAGTCCAATATGGCTTTTGATTTAGGGAAACCATTTATAACAGGCATCTTTCCGTTCCGGTTCCGGGCTTGTTTTATAAAATGATGTCATCAGATGCTAATTCGTGGTTATGGCGCAATCCAGCTCAGCCTACGCAAGAAACATTGGCATCATCGCCCTGCAGCAGGCAAATGCAAACCGGCAAAGCATCGTCCGGTTCATCCGCCGCGCGGCAGACGCGCCTCTTCGCGACGAGCTGGACGCAAAAGGCGCAGCCAGCAGCGTTCTTCAGAATACAGGCCATGTCGGGCTGGACAGAGCATTCGGCTCTGCAAAGGACATCGCTGAAAAATCCGAGAAGTCGGGCATAGCAATCATTTCAAGCGCGGATGAGGCGTATCCGGCCTACCTTCGCTTAGCCCGCGACCATCCATTCATCCTCTATGCAAAAGGCAACGTCGGAATCCTGGCAAGCGAAAACACGCTGGGAATAATCGGCGCAAGGGAGGCAAGCCAACATGGCAAATGGCTTTCATGGGATATTGCCAGCTGGTTTGCCAAAAAGAATTTCGCAGTTATAAGCGGGCTTTCGCTCGGGATTGATGCGGATGCCCATCGCGGCGCGGTTTTTTCCGAGGGCAAGACAATCGCCCTTCTTGCTCATGGGCTTGATACGGTTTTTCCAAAGGAAAACACCCTTCTTGCAGAGAGAATCCTGCACAGGGGCGCATTGGTAAGCGAGCATCCAATCGGTGTCGGGCACAGCCACCAGCAATTCTTGCATCGGAACAGGATTTTCGCAGGCATGGTGCTGGCATCCGTAATTATTGAATGCCTCAAGGGCAGCGGAACCATGCACACTGCCGATGAAGTGCGAAAAAAAGGGCGCCTGCTATATGCGGTTTTGCCGGATGCCACTGCCGTTTCGCCCGAATGGAAATCCGAAGGGCCAGACCATCTCTTGTCAAGGAAACTTGCCATGCCAATCGGCATGCTCAACATCGAAGGGGCGCTGTCCGAAGTCTCGGCAGCAATTGAGGCGAAAAAGGCAGAGCTTCTATCAGCAAAACGCCTGCGGGGCGGTCAGCGCCTGCCATAGGCGATTGCGGCAGATGTGCGCCATCAGGTTGCCATCGAGCAGCATATCTGGCGCGTCTTTTGCCAAGTCAAGCCGCTTGATGCCCCATTTCGCATTCGCTGCAAAATCATCAACCCTCATCCTGGTCTTCGAGTGCCCGCCCCTTGGAAGAATACGGCGCTAATAGGCGTTTTCATATCCCCGCCCATCCGGCATTGGCCTTGACAGCGAGGTTTATATTCATCACCGCAATATCCATTCTTAGAGGTGTATTTGTTGGGAAATATCGCATCCGCGGCATTCGCAATCCTTGTTTTTGGCCTTGTTTCGCCCGTATTTGCTCTCGGCTGCAACCCGGGC
>CAYWFJ010000069.1:0-2350 GCA_964458205.1 Microcaldota archaeon
GGCTGCATAATCGCCATGGCTGGCGGAGGGGTCGGAGGAAAGGGCATCAAGCCGAATTTCTCATCATACATATCGTCAAAATTCGCGATATGCGGGTTCGTTGAGGCTGTGGCAAGCGAGCTTCAGGGCACAGGTGTGCGAATAAACGCCATTTCGCCAGGCCCTGTGAATACCCGGCTTATGGACCAGGTCATACTGTCCGGGGAGAATGCCGGGAAGTTCTATCACGATTCCCTGAAACAGAAAGAAACAGGCGGCACCTCGCCCGAGCTTGCCGCAGGCTTCTCGGTGTATCTTGCAAGCGGCGAGGCTTCGCACATATCCGGCAAGGTCCTCTCGGTGCTTTGGGACAGGCCTGAAAGCCTTGCCCGCCTGAAGCAAGCCGCAAGCGGTTCGCTATATACCTTGCGAAGGATAGATGGCGTGCTTTTCAATGAAAAGGAGGAATAAAGGTGTCGAACATGAAAACAATAATTTTTGGGGGGGCAGGCTTCATCGGAAGCGCGCTTGCCGCAAAGCTCCACTCGGAAGGGCACAACGTCACGGTTTTTGACAGCCTTTACACGGGAAAGCTGGAAAACCTCGCGAAACTTCCTGGCAAGAAGGGGTTTTCATTCATAAAAGGCGACGTGCGCGACTTGGAAAGCGTAAAACAGGCGATGGCCGGGCAAGAATTCGTCTACCATCTTGCGGCAAACGCGGACATCAGGGGCGGGATGGAAAACACCTTTTTGGACTTTGACTACAATGCCATTTCAACCTACAAGGTTCTGGAGGCCATGCGCCTTTGCGACGTGAAAAAGATTGCGTTCACTTCGTCATCCGCGGTTTATGGCGAGCCTGGCGTATTCCCGACCCCGGAAACGCACGGGCCGCTTTGCCCCACCTCGCTTTATGGGGCATCCAAGCTTGCAGCGGAGGCGTATGTCTCGGCATTTTGCGAGGATTTCGGGATGCAGGCATGGGTCTTCCGGTTCGTGAACATCCTCGGGGCAGGCAACAACCACGGGGTTGTTGGCGACTTCATAAGGAAGCTTAAGGCCAATCCCAAAAAGCTCGCCATACTCGGAAACGGAAAGCAAAGGAAGTCTTCGGTCCACATAAGCGACTGCCTCGCAGGGATTGATGCGGGCGTGAGGGCGGGCAATGGAAGGACGAACATCTACAACATCGGCAATGATGATTGGGTTTATGTGGATGACATCGCGGACGAGGTGTGCGCGGCAATGGGCCTAAAAAACGTGGAATACGCCCACACAGGGGGGGAGCGCGGCTGGACAGGGGACATGCCCTTTGTCTTCCTGGACAACCGGAAGCTTCGCGCAACAGGCTGGAAGCCGGCATTGAACTCGCGGCAGTCTGTGCGCAGGGCCGCGGAAGAGGCGCTCGCGTCTCAATCGATTGAAGACAAGCATAAAAAGCACTTTTAGCTGTTGGTTCCATGGATAAAAAGCTCACCGGCCTCATCCTTGCAGGGGGGTTGGGCACGCGCATGCGCCCTTTCACGCTCCATACTCCGAAGAACCTTATCCAGATAGGCGGCAGGCCGTTTTTGGACTACCAGCTTGAGCTTTTGTCAAGAAACGGGGTGGATTGCGCGGTGATCTCCACAGGGTACCTTGGGCACAAGATAGAGGACTATGTCGAATCGCACCCGACGCACGGCATCAGAGTCACAGTGAGCCACGAGAAAGAGCTTTTGGGGACAGGAGGCGCGATAATCAATTCATTGCCCCTCCTGCCCGAGGAGTTTTTCCTGATTTACGGCGATTCATATCTTCTGCAGCCTTTTGCGCCAGTATACTCTGCCTTCGCAGAATCAAAAAAAGATGCGCTCATGACCGTCCTTAGGCAGGAAAGCGGGACTGCGGAAAACAACTGTGAAGTATCCGGCGGGATGGTTGCGCGCTACCAGAAGGGCCAGCCGGCAGGAACATTCGATTACCTTGACTACGGCCTCCTGTTTTTCAGAAAATCCGCGCTGCAGGGGTACCCCCTTGAAAACTTCTCCACCGACCGGATATTTTGGGACCTGATTTCCCGCGGACAATTGGCGGCATTCAAGACCCGCGCCCCCTATTTCGAAGTCGGCTCGAAGGAAGGGTTAAAAAAGTTCGAGCAGGAGAGTCTGAGGGCCAGGGAGGCATGATTCCATGATAATTTCAAGAACTCCGCTGAGGCTGCCTCTTGGCGGCGGCGGGACAGACCTGCCATCATACTATTCCAAATACGGCGGCTCCTTGCTGTCGGTCGCCATAAACAAGTATGTCTATGTGATTGTCAACAGGAGTTTTGACAAGGGCATAAAGGCGGTCTACCGCAAAGTCGAGATAGCAAGCGCGCCTGAAGA
>CAYWFJ010000070.1:0-1947 GCA_964458205.1 Microcaldota archaeon
TTTGGTTGGATGGGCTGCCATCTTGCACGCCTGTTTCGTTTGGAATGCCATCGGTTGCATTTGCGGTTTCCGGCAGGGTTTCGTTTGTGGAATTGCCTGTTTTGAGGAGAGGGATGGGGGCGCTTCCATTGGAATCGAAGATGCCGCTTATGCTGTGAAACTCAAGGGGCATGGCTAAAAGTAGGAGAATGGCTAATGCTGGCAATACTGCCTGTAGAATGGGCCTTCCCACTAGGTATGAATCGGGAAGAAAGTATATAAAGGTGATTAATCGGCACCGAGATGGCACATCGCGGAATTTCTGGGGCTTGCAATGGCGCCATGCGGCCCGGCTGGGGCAAAAAAGCAAGCGCTACTTGAAATGCGGGCATATGTGAAGCCCAGGCTAAGCGCATGGAAAAATCCGAAAAAGGAAGAAAATCACGTCAGCTTGCAGGTTGCAGGTATCTGCTCGTCAGGGAAGACAGTCACGCCGCCTGAAGAGGTTATTTCCATCCGGACAATCTTTTTCACGATTGGCGTGCCACGCATCTTGAGCACTTCGATTGCAACCCCGCGCTGCCCGGAAGGGTATAGCACGTTATAGATGATTATTATTCCGTCAGAAAGGAAGCTGACGGCCTCGCCCACATGCTCCTCGCGCGCAGCGCCCGTGTGCGTAGGGTTCGCCACCTCGCGGATGAGGAATGAGGAGATGTTCTCCTTTTCAAGGTAGCGGAAAAGCTGCTCCATGTAAATCCTGAAGCGGCTCTCCTCGCCTGAAAATGCGGAAGATATGCTTGTCATGGAGTCTATCAGAACGATGTCCGGCTTGAAGTCACGAGGGAAAAACACCGGGTCGACCTCTATGAGAAGCTCCTTTTTCGCTTCCGAGAGGAGCGCTTCCACGCTTCTTGCGACGTCAAGCGCGTTGAAGCGCTTTATGCGGAGAAGCCCGTCGGTGATAAGCTTGCGCGGATTCCAGCCGAATGACTCCATGTGGGATATCAGGCGCTCCTCCGGCTCCTCAAAACTCATGTAGAGCACCCGCTTGCCCTTCATGCAATGGTTGACCGCCATTGTCAGGCAGAAGATGGTCTTTCCAGAGCCTGGCCCCCCTTCTATAAGGACTGCGGAGCCGTAAGGTATGCCGTTCCCAAGAAGGGCGTCAAAGCCCTTTATGCCGGTGAATATGCGCTCGCCGTATGTGCGCGTGATTGCGGATGGCGTTCCGGATGGCGCCGCGGCCTTGCCAGCAGGCTGCGCCGCAGACTGCAGGGTCGAAACGACTTTGGATGCCATGCTGGAAACGCTGGGAAAGGACATGGGTTGCATGGATGGTTTTTGCTCCGGCTGCCGCTGCGGGGGGGCGGCGGAACCCTTTTTCGCATCGCCGCCCGTTTCTTTTTTGCCCGCAGTCTTCTTTGGTTGCGCCATCAAAAATACACCTTTCCTATAAGTTCGCCGCAAGAATGAACGGATCATAACTTTTTAAGCTCTTCCCTCAGAAGCGGGAGCTGCCTGTTTATCGCACGTATGAGGTCGCTGTATTTCTTGGTCTTTATGTGGTAGGAGAGGTCGTTTATCTTGCCATGCTGGAAGTAATCCTTCTGAAGCCCCTGGAGCATGGTCTCAAGGACCATCCGCTCGCCTGCACGGGAGCGCATTTTCGACTCCACCATGTATTTGCGTATCCGCTATTGGAAAAGGAAGAATAAGACGCCCGCCACGATTGCGATTGTGAGCATCGTCTGCCAGTTCTCTGCGAAGAAAGTCTCGATGTTCTTTCGCGCAGACTCGGCAAGCGTCTTGGAGTGCTCGGCTTCGGATTCGGCATCGGAAACCGTTTCATATGCCTGCCTTGCGATGCGCTGCGCTTCCTCGAAACGGCCGTCCGCGAATTCCTTCTTCGCGTCCGACTCGAGAAACCTCACCCCTGAAAGGTCTATGCCCGGGTCAATGCCCTGC
>CAYWFJ010000071.1:0-1889 GCA_964458205.1 Microcaldota archaeon
ACTGACCCATGGAGAGACGGTTCCGTCATACAGAATGCATCTGACCTGAGGAGCAGGGGAGCTTGAGAGCGAATATACCATTCCTGCCCCGGTCCCGAAAATGAACGACTGCTTGTACCTGACCGCCTGGGTGGGCGCCCCATCGGACGAGAAAGTCCAAATCTCCTTCCCGTTTGCGCCGTTTATCGCGTGGATGTTCCCGTCGTTCGCGCTGAATACCGCCACCGTGCCGCTTTCAGAGGTGTAGGTTTCCGGCTGGGGCCAGGAGCCTCCGGGCAAGCCCGCCTTGAAAAGAAGGTTCCCGCTTCGGTCAACAGCATAAACATTGCCGTCGTTCGATGAAAAGTACACCGCATTCTCAACCGGCTTCGGGGTGCCCATCACCCAGCCGCCCGTCTGGTATGCCCACCTCACATTCCCGCTGTTCCGGTCAATCGCGTATAGCTTTTTATCGGTGGAGCCGACATAGACCGTCCCCCCATATTCAACAGGGGTCGAGAGGAAGGAATCCCCTGTGCCTGCCGCCCAGTTTATCGCACCTGAAGCGGAAGCTATCGAATGGAGGCGCCCGCCTGCGGTGACGTAGATGTTTGAGTTGTCGCGGCCTATCTGCCCTGTTGACGCTCGCAGGGGCGCACTCCAAAGAGGCTTGCACGATGTGTCAAACGCGCGCACGCTCCCGTTGAGCGCGGCGTATATCCTGCCTCCGCCTGCGGCAAATCCGGTCGGCATGCCGCCAAGGGCAGCCTCGCAAGCCACGTTCCCCTTTTCCGCATTCAGCACCAGCAAGGTTCCTGTGGAAGTTATGGCCGCAACGCTTGATGCGTTCGGGGCTTGCGCGCAAAAAGCCACCTTGCCGCCCGCATCCCGCATCCACAGGGTCGTGCCCGTGTCCGCATTGAGGGCGTATATCTTGCCGTCGTATGTGGAAAATATCGCTTTGTTTGAGGCAATCACGGCAGGCCCGTTGACCGCGCTTGTGGCAGCCAAGCTCCAATCGACCGCTGCAAAAAGCGGCAGGGACGCCGCAATGAGCGCCAGAATGATTGCAAGAAGCCTCATTTCCATCCCAAACGACCATTCGTGAAAAGGCTATATAAAACGCGCGCTTGCGCTATTGATGCCGAAAAACAAAAACTGGAAAGAAAAAGAAGCTAACCCGAAAGGGCGGAGTCAAGCTCGCCCGCATCGACTTTCTTTATCGCTTCGCGCGCGTCCTTGCCCTCGACTGTTATCCCGAGCGATACGCAGGTGCCAAGCACTTCCTTTGCGCCGTTCTTGAGGTTTTTCACAAGCGAGCCGGTCTCCTTCATCTTCGCGACTTTTATGACCTGCTCGAACTTGAGGTCGCCGACCGTCTTCGGGTCGTCCGCGCCGCCTTTCCTTCCCTTCTCGACGCCAAGCTCCTTTTTCAGAAGCTCGCCCGTAGAGGGGCTTCCCACCTCTATTTCGAATTTCTTTGAAACCTTATCGACAATGACTTTCACAGGCACCTTAATCCCGGCAAACGGGCCGGTCTTCTTATTGATTTCGTCGATTATCCCGCCGATGTTCACGCCAAGGCGACCAAGCGCCGGGCCTAAATGTGGACCTGCATTCGCGCGTCCGCCCTCGACTATTGCTGGTATTGTGATTTTAGACATAAAATCTTCCTCCTAAATGAGTTTGAGGGTTGCCCATATGCTGGCACATCATTTTAAGGCTTTCTCCGCACGCTCTTCGGATTTTTCACTTCTTAGCCGCGAAAACAAGATATGCAGTATGCGTCAATCCTGTATTCTCCGGCCTCACGCCTGCTTCGCGCACAAGGTAATCGCGCATGATGCACTCAGTCATGTGGATGTCCCCGAAGCCCGAAGCCTCGCAAGCCTCGAAAAACCTTCGCGCCT
>CAYWFJ010000072.1:0-1871 GCA_964458205.1 Microcaldota archaeon
GGCTCATTTCAGTATTCCGAATCCTGCAAGGCGCCATCTCTGCCCGAGCCTTCTCGTCATTGCGACCTTGCTTTTCTTCACGGCGCAAATCGGCCTTTTGAGCTTGATGGTGACCACGCCACCCTTTAGTTTCATTATCGCGCCAACCGATGTCGCAGTCCCTGCTGAAACCACTATCGGCTCGCCCATCCTAAGCGCCGGGTTGTCGAAGCCTTCCCTTTTCAAAAGCGAGTATTCAAGCTCCACATCGCTTAGCACCGCTGGAAGCGTGCCTTTCTTGCCCACCATGTTGCCAGAAAGGTGGTCCGATTTAGCCACGGCCGGGTCAAGCCCGGTTGCGATGCCGATAAGCCCGCCCGGCTTTGCCTCCTCAGCCATGCTGCCGCCAGCCATGAGCGCGCCCACTTTGAGCACAACCGGCTCAATTGTTTCCTTTTCCTTGTCTTTGCTCCTTTTTGTTATGCCCGGGAGCATCTCGATTTCATCCCCGACCTTGAGCGTGCCCTGTATGAGCGAGCCGCCAATCACGCCCCCCTTCAGTTTCGAGATTTGCGCCCCCGGCCGGTTGACGTCGAACGAGCGCGCCACATACATCCTTGCGGGAAGCGCCGGATCCCGGTCGGGCGTGGGAATGTGCTTCTCAATAGCCTCGATGAGCTTGTCTATGTTTGCGTTGTAGTTTGCTGAAATTGGGATTATCGGGGCTTTTTCAGCGCAGGAGCCCTTGAGGAATTTTTTTATCTGGTTGTGGTTCTCAATCGCCTTCTCTTTCGTGACCAGGTCTATCTTGTTCTGCACCACAACGATGTTCTTTATGTCGAGCGTGTCAAGCACCATCAGGTGCTCTTCCGTCTGCGGCTGGGGGCATTCCTCGTTTGCCGCAATCACCAGAAGCGCCCCGTCTATGATGCTTGATGCCGCAATCGTGGTGGTCATCAAAGTCTCATGCCCCGGGGCGTCAAGGAAGGAGACATGGCGGCTTACCTCCCATTTCTCCTTGTCTTTTTCGCCTTCTGTCTCGGTCGCATATTCCTTGCCGTCCTTGCTTTTGTAGAATGTGGTGTCCGCATAGCCTATCTTTATGGTGATGCCCCGCTTGAGCTCTTCCGAGTGCGTGTCGGTCCACTTGCCAGTGATTGCCTTGGTAAGGCTGGTCTTGCCGTGGTCGACATGGCCCACCATTCCTATGTTCACTTCAGCCTGCAAGCAATTCCCCCGCTATCCTCGTTCAGCCTCACTTTTTCTTTTCTTCCTTTTTCTCCCCCGCAGCAGCCTTGGGGAAAAGCTCCTCAAGGGGCTTGCTGCCTGCGGCGGCAACTTTCGCATTCACCTGGATTATCTGGTCTGAAATAAGGTTTCCGCGCACATTCCTTTTGGCGCGCATGCCCTTTCCCTGGAACCGGTAGCCCGCGCCGCTCGAGAGTATTACTCCCGCCCTTCTCGGGCCGCTGACATCCTTGCGCATCGGGAAGCCCGCCATGTCGCTTCCGCCAGTTATGAGAAGTTCATATCCATCCGCGCCCACCAGGCCCCCTTCGACCTTGTCGCCGATTTTCTTGCCGATGAAATGCGATTCCTTGTCCTTGGGAATCTCGATTCCATAGCACTTTCCGCTTTTAGGGTCACCAATCACAATTTTCATATTTCTCACCGGAGCCAAAAGGTTGGCTCAGCTTTGGCTTCCACTCCTGGGAAGCCGTTGGCTCAATTGGAGATGTCTTGTTTATAAACCTGGCGCACGGCAGCCTCAGATACGGGCCCATCTGCCCCTGACATTCGCCACCATGTCTTCGTATCTCACGCCGTAATTTGAGAGGTAGGCGGCAGGCTCGATTGCAAGCGCGGAAGCCTCAAGCGAATCGCCCGATTTC
>CAYWFJ010000073.1:0-1763 GCA_964458205.1 Microcaldota archaeon
GAATTTCAAAAAAGGAGCTTGCAAAACTTCTTTAGCTAAAAGCCCCCGACGAGGAGCGTCACCGAAGGTGGCGCGATTTCGAGCCGCAGCTCGAAACGGCGGGGGCTGAGCGAAGCGAAGCCCCCGACGAGGATTGAACTCGTGACCTCGTGCTTTATGGTCGCTCTCCGAGAACATCGGAGGAAGCAGGGAAACCCGCCATCTGGAAATCTTCTGGGTTTTCCTTACCATGCACGCGCTCTACCGCTGAGCTACAGGGGCATGATCAAATCGCCAAAGCGATTTGGTCATAGGTCGAGCCTTGAAGGCTCGACCGTGTGGTCAATTTCCCGCAGGAAATTGGTCATAAGTTGTGCAACAGCACAACTGTATGTTCAAATGCCGCAGCATTTGGACAGTTGAACGGAACGTTCAACTTGGATTGAAATTCTACGCTTTCTTTGAAAACACGTCTTTTAAAATGATAGTGTCGTCGCGGCTCGCGCCCACTCCAACAACGTAGATTGGGACGCCCAACTCCCTTGAGATGAACGAAAGATACGCCTGTGCCTCCTTGGGAAGCGCGGTGAAACCCTTCTTCGCGGCATTGCTCCAGCCTTCCTTTCCGATGTCTTTCCAGCCGGGGAACGACTTGTAAACAGCCTCGCAGCGCGCGAAATCGGCGTTGGAGGCTGGTGTGGTGAGCACTTTTTTGCCGTCCAGAAGATAGTGCGTGCAGATTTTCACTTCATCCAAGCCTGAAAGCGTGTCCAGGCGGGTGAAAGCAAGGCCTGTTAGCCCGTTCACCTGCGCGGAGTAGCGGAGCGTCACCAAGTCGAGCCAGCCAATCCTGCGCGGTCTCCCTGTGGTGGTGCCGTATTCGCCCCCTTTGTCGCGTATTACGCTTGCGGTGGTGTCGAAAAGCTCGGTCGGGACTGGCCCTGTGCCCACGCGGGAGGTATATGCTTTCACCACGCCGACAACCTCGTCTATTGCGGTCGGGCCTATCCCTGAGCCGGTGCATGCGCCGCCTGCCGAAGTATTCGAAGAGGTGCCATATGGGTAAAGCCCGTGGTCAATGTCCAGCATGGTCGCCTGCGCGCCTTCAAGCAGAATGTGCTTTTTCTTGGAAAGCGCAGCCCCCGTTATATCTGTGGTGTCCTTCACGAATGGCGCAAGCCTTTTTGCGTAGCCGCAGTACTCCGAGAATACGTCTGTTTCTGTCCTGTCGAATTTTACGCCATATACCGTGGAGAGCCCCTTTACGCGAAGCTCGTGGAGGGTGTGGAGCTTGTTTTTGAAAGTGGCTGCGTCGATAAGCTCGCACATGCGTATGCCGAAGCGGGATGCCTTGTCAGAGTAGCATGGGCCGATGCCGCGCTTTGTTGTGCCTGCAGCCAATGCGCCTTTTTTCTGCTCCTGCGCGCCGTCGAGGGCGAAATGGTAGGGAAGAACAACATGGGCGCGGGGGGAAATCACTAGGTTAGGCTTGGTGCCGGACAGGACAAGCGCGTCGATTTCCTCGATGAGCTTTTTCGGGTCGATTACCGTGCCGTTGCCGATTATGTTCACCTTATCAGGGTAGAGGATGCCTGAGGGAATGTGGTGGAACTTGTATATCTTGCCGCCGGAAATTATCGTGTGCCCTGCGTTCGCGCCGCCGCAGAAGCGTATGACAAGGTCCGCGCGCTGTGCGTAGAAGTCCACCACCTTGCCCTTGCCCTCGTCTCCCCACTGCGTGCCGACTATGACTGCGACTGCCATCAAAACCACCCAAATTAGCT
>CAYWFJ010000074.1:0-1715 GCA_964458205.1 Microcaldota archaeon
AAAGCCGGTTGTGCATGACTGGATTGCGCTTGCAAATGAATTCTACTCGGTCAAGCAGGCATATAATGAACTGAAAAAGCACGAAAAGCTCAACCTTCGCGCATTCATCGGGAGGATAGAGAAGAACTCCGTCCCCTCGCTCAAGATAGGCACGCAACGCTGGGTGCCCAAGTCGGCGATTGATTCGATGATCCATGTCTGCAAGAACTACTATGAGGTAGGCGACGCAGTCGTCCAGATGAACCACCGGGGCATCCCGATAAAAAGGAACGCTTTCGAGAGGAGGCTGGACCGCAACCGCAGACCGCATGAGAAGATTGGCGGCAGGCGGGTGATTGCAAGGGAAGTCCTCGATGAGCTTGTCTCGAAGGAGCTCGCGCTTGCCAAGCCGAGGATGTAGTTTCCGTTTCCTTCTTTTTTCTTTGTTGTTTTTTGTTTTCCTCAGCCTGGGCTATGTGGGCTGGAAAACAATCGGCCGTTTCACCAAAGCATGTATTCGGACCATTCCGCCTGCCGGAAGCCCCTGTTTTGCGCAGCCGGAGGGGCATCGGTTTTTTCCCGCCATGTGCCTTTCCCTCTCCGGCTTCCTTTTTTTGCGCGTCCAGCGTGGGAGGGGGCCCGCTCTTGCGCGAAAATGCATTTTGCTGCCTGCCTTGCAGCAGCTGCGCCTGCGCGCCCATCGTGAAATATACTGCGGTTGACACGCTCATTCCCTTGGAACACATATGAAACACCCCTTTGGTTTTATTGCTCTGGAACTTTTTTCAGGGGGCCGCGCCATCTGGGAAACGGCGCAAGAAGCCCGGGCTTATGATATAAGCCCGAAAGGAAGAATCAGGATAGGCGCGCCCGCTGGGATGGAGGAACGCCTGCTTGCCCTCGCTTCTGCGGATGCCATGGCTTTTGCTCTTGAAAAAATAGGCATAAAAACGCATGTAACGTTTTGATGGGGCGGGAAACACGGCTATCCGCCGAATTTTGACAGGTCTATGTTCATGCCTTTCATCATCTTTTCCATGCGCTTGCGCATGCCGCGGTTCTTCCTGAATTGGGAGAACATGCTGTTGACTTTGTCGAAATGCGCCAGGAGCTCGCGCACCTCCTCCGGTTTTGTGCCCGACCCCTTGGCTATGCGTTCGAGCCGCGAGCGGCTTTTCTGCAAAAGGGATGCGTCCTCGCGTTCGGCAGCGGTCATCGACCCGATTATGGACTCGTATTTCCTAAGCTTCGCCTCGCTTGTCTGCACCATGTCGGATGGCATGTCTGCTGCGCCCAGCATGGAAAAGACGCCCGAGAGTGGTCCCAGTTTTTTTGCCGCCTTGAGCTGCTCATAGAAGAGCCTGAGAGTGAGCTTGTCCCCTATCTCGGAAGGGAGCTTTTCCTCGTCCGCTATCCTTTTCACCTTGTCCAAAAGCGCGCCTATGTCCGGGAAGCCGAGAAGCCTGCCTGCGAATTTCTGCGCATCGAACGGCTCAAGCGCATCCATCTTTTCCCCTGTTCCGGTGAACGCCACCTTTGCCTTGCTTGCCGACACTGCCGAAAGCGCTCCGCCCCCCTTGCCGCTCCCATCAAGCTTGGTTATTATCACGCCTGTCAATCCGACAGCTGAATTGAATTCCTCCGCCTGCCTTCCTGCAATTTGCCCTATGTCCGCGGAAATCACAAGAAACCGCTCATCGGGCTGAAACTACGAGTCAATCGCCTTGATCTGCTCG
>CAYWFJ010000075.1:0-1713 GCA_964458205.1 Microcaldota archaeon
GCTGGCGGGAAATGACCCAGTCCCATTCCACGAATTTCGCCCAGTCCACCAGATACTGTATGCCAAAGTCCGGCACCCACTTTATCTTTTGCGCGGCTGTGATGATTTCGTCCGACTTGCCAGTTATCTTCGCGAACCATTGCATGGAGAGGAGGAGCTCGATTGGCTTCTTGCACCGGTCATGCACCTTGACAACCTGCGAAAGCTTCACGCTCTTCACAAGCTTGCCCTCGTTTTTGAAGCGCTCAAGAAGCTTGTTTTTTGCCTCCGCGGATTTGAGGCCGTCCAATTCGCCTGCGTTTTTCAGCCGGCCGTGCTCGTCCATTGCGCGGACAATGGGGAGCTTGTGCTTGTACATCCAGATTACGTCCTGCTTGTCCCCGAACGTGCACACCATCACCACGCCCGAGCCGAATTCCTTGTCCACGTCCGGGTCAGGGAGGAATGGCACCTCTTTCCCAAGCGCAGTCGTGATTTTTTTCGCGGAAATGGAATTGTAGCGCTCATCCTTGGGATTGTAAAGCACCGCGACGCATGCATGCATGAGCTCAGGGCGCGTGGTCGCTATCTGGAGCGGCTTTCCCGCAAACTCGAAATTTATGTAATGGAGCTCGGTGTCGCGGGGGATGTCGTCCGTATCGGTTTTCGCAAGCGCGGAACAGCAGGAGGTGCACCAGAAAACCGGGTGCTCGGAGCGGTAGATGAGCCCCTTTTTGTGCATGCGGAGAATCGAGAGCTGCACCTTGCGGTGGTATTCCGGGTCCATCGTCCTGTATTCGTAGCGCCAGTCCGCCGAGAGCCCGAGCGATTTCATCTGAGCGCGCATCTTCGCGATGAACTCGTGCGTCCACTCCACGCAAAGCCTGCGGAATTCCTCCGGCGGCTTTCTCCCGTGTTTCGCCTCCACCTTGGTCTCGGTCGGGAACCCCTGGCAGTCCCACCCTTGCGGGTAATATACGTTGAAGCCGCGCATGCGCTTGAAGCGCGCGACGAAATCGAAGTAGGAGTAGGAGAGCACGTGCCCCATGTGGAGCTCGCCGGATGTGAAGGGCGGCGGGGTGTCGATGGAATAGATTGGGTGCGAAGTATCGGCTTCGTCGAAATTGAAGGTGCCCTCTTTCTCCCACCAAGCCTGCCATTTGGCTTCGGTTTCCCGGCTGAATCGCTCGCAAATCGCCATAATATCCAAGGGCAAATTTCCGTGCGGCAAGTTAATAATGTATTGCGCAAAGAAAGATTCCGATTGCATGGACATTGTCGGGATTGTGCTTCTCGGGCTAATACAGGCCATAAGCGAATGGGTGCCTCTTTCATCGAAAACCATGGATGCGATAGCCTACCTGCAGTTTTTCGGGGGCGAACCCGGGAAGCTCGTATCCGTCCTGCTCTTTTTGCACTTGGGGACGCTTCTTGCAGCCGCCATTTACATTAGGAAGGAGATTGCGGCTGTCGCAAGGCGCTTCCTTTCCTCGCCAACAAACATAGCGGTGCAGTCCAGGAGCAAGGCGGGATTCCTCTTCGCTGCGCTTGCGATGACCGGGGCTGTCGGCCTGCCACTCCTTGCAATCGAGTATTTCCTGCTTCCGAACCTGGATGGCAGCATGGCATTGACAATTGTGGGGGCTGGGCTGGTTGCGACCGGGTTCCTTCTCTCGACCCAGCACAAGCACAAATGGAGGGCGGCGGATGCCTCCACCTGGCAGGACGGATTGC
>CAYWFJ010000076.1:0-1685 GCA_964458205.1 Microcaldota archaeon
GAATTTCAAAAAAGGAGCTTGCAAAACTTCTTTAGCTAAAAGCCCCCGACGAGGATTGAACTCGTGACCTCGTGCTTTATGGTCGCTCTCCGAGAACATCGGAGGAAGCAGGGAAACCCGCCATCTGGAAATCTTCTGGGTTTTCCTTACCATGCACGCGCTCTACCGCTGAGCTACAGGGGCATGATCAAATCGCCAAAGCGATTTGGTCATAGGTCGAGCCTTGAAGGCTCGACCGTGTGGTCAATTTCCCGCAGGAAATTGGTCATAAGTTGTGCAACAGCACAACTGTATGTTCAAATGCCGCAGCATTTGGACAGTTGAACGGAACGTTCAACTTGGATTGAAATTCTACGCTTTCTTTGAAAACACGTCTTTTAAAATGATAGTGTCGTCGCGGCTCGCGCCCACTCCAACAACGTAGATTGGGACGCCCAACTCCCTTGAGATGAACGAAAGATACGCCTGTGCCTCCTTGGGAAGCGCGGTGAAACCCTTCTTCGCGGCATTGCTCCAGCCTTCCTTTCCGATGTCTTTCCAGCCGGGGAACGACTTGTAAACAGCCTCGCAGCGCGCGAAATCGGCGTTGGAGGCTGGTGTGGTGAGCACTTTTTTGCCGTCCAGAAGATAGTGCGTGCAGATTTTCACTTCATCCAAGCCTGAAAGCGTGTCCAGGCGGGTGAAAGCAAGGCCTGTTAGCCCGTTCACCTGCGCGGAGTAGCGGAGCGTCACCAAGTCGAGCCAGCCAATCCTGCGCGGTCTCCCTGTGGTGGTGCCGTATTCGCCCCCTTTGTCGCGTATTACGCTTGCGGTGGTGTCGAAAAGCTCGGTCGGGACTGGCCCTGTGCCCACGCGGGAGGTATATGCTTTCACCACGCCGACAACCTCGTCTATTGCGGTCGGGCCTATCCCTGAGCCGGTGCATGCGCCGCCTGCCGAAGTATTCGAAGAGGTGCCATATGGGTAAAGCCCGTGGTCAATGTCCAGCATGGTCGCCTGCGCGCCTTCAAGCAGAATGTGCTTTTTCCTGGAAAGCGCGGAGCCGATTATGTCCGTGGTGTCTTTCACGAATGGCGCAAGCCTTTTTGCGTAGCCGCAGTACTCCGAGAATACGTCCGCTTCTGTCCTGTCGAATTTGACCCCATATACGGTGGAGAGCCCCCTTACGCGAAGCTCGTGGAGGGTGTGGAGCTTGTTTTTGAATGTGGGTGCGTCGATAAGCTCGCACATGCGTATGCCGAAGCGGGATGCCTTGTCTGAGTAGCAGGGGCCGATGCCGCGCTTGGTGGTGCCTGCTGCCAATGCGCCTTTCTTCTGCTCCTGCGCGCCGTCAAGTGCAAAATGATATGGAAGAACGACGTGCGCGCGGGGGGAAATCACTAAGTTAGGCTTGGTGCCTGATGCCACAAGCGCGTCTATTTCCTCGATGAGCTTTTTCGGGTCGATTACGGTGCCGTTGCCGATTATGTTCACCTTGTCAGGGTAAAGAATGCCTGATGGGATGTGGTGGAATTTGTATGTCTTGCCGCCGGAAATTATCGTGTGCCCCGCGTTCGCGCCGCCGCAGAAGCGTATGACAAGGTCTGCGCGCTGTGCGTAGAAGTCCACCACCTTGCCCTTGCCCTCATCGCCCCACTGCGTGCCGACTATGACTGCGACTGCCATCAAAACCACCCAAATTAGCT
>CAYWFJ010000077.1:0-1630 GCA_964458205.1 Microcaldota archaeon
CGCTCGTCCATTCGCCCTGCTTGTCCACCACTATCGACTGCGTGATGTTGGTCGTTTTAACGAACTTGCCGCTCATCTTGAAAAGCGTCTCCTTTTCGTCCCAGCTCTGGTTGAGGTCGAACTCTATACCGAGCGTCGAGGCAAGCATGGACGCCGCGAGGTCCTCGGCATAATCCCCCGCCGTGTCCTCTGTTTCGCCGAATGAATGGTATTCGCTCAAGTAGCCGTATTGCGAGCGGTCGGCAGGCACTGCCGCGCCGACAGAGGCGGAAATGAGGCGGTTATGCTCGTTCGACTCGTTTCGCGACATCACGACAAAAACCACTTCGCCGTCGTTGAGCATGGGCAGCCCCTTGCTTTTCGGGATTGCTTCGCAGAACGGGGGAAGAATGCTTGATACGGTTACGAGATTGAACTTTGCGATTCCCGCATCGCGGAGCGCAAGCTCGAACGAGGTGAGTTTGTCCTTGTGGGTGCCAACGCCTTTTGTGAAAAAGACCTTTTTGGGCACCAGATTTGAGGGTTCCATGCTGGATAAATGATTGGATTGTTTAATATTCTATCTGTTTGGCCCTTGATTGCGTATTGGGTTGCCGCGCAGTTTTTTTGCTTGCTTATCGTTTTGCAGATTCTCGAACCATATGCGGATGCGCATCTTGCCATTAAGTATTTAACCGCAGGGGGGGAATTCCACGCATGGGGCATTTTCAGAAAAGGCGGCCTAACCCGAGAATGCGCGCGCACGCGCAATCGAGATTCAATCCCTCGCCTAAAGGCGGCAGGGCGCCCAAGGAAATCGACCTTTCTGCAATCGCGCACAAGGCGATGCGGCAGTATGATTTCGAGCCCGAGTTCCCTCGCCCGGTGCTGTCTATGCTCAATTCGCTCGACCCGCGCCTGCCGCAAAAGGCGGCGGCGGGCGTGCGGGACATGCGGCGCCTCCTATGGTCATCAATCGACAACATCGACACCGAGGATTTGGACCAGATAGAGTTCTGCGAGAGGGGGCAGAACGGCGAGATAAACGTGAAAGTTGCGATTGCGGATGTTGACGCCTATGTGCCCAAGGGCTCGATTCTGGACATGCATGCGCGCAAGAACACCACCTCGGTGTATACGGGAATAGTGACATTCCCAATGCTGCCTGACCGATTGTCCAAGGATTTGTCTTCCCTCCCTGTTGGGCAGGACAGGCTTGCAATAATAATCGAATACGCTGTGCAGCAGACCGGCAAGGTCCGCCCAGGGAAAATCTACCGCGCGCTGGTGCGGAACAGGGCAAAGCTTGTCTATGAGCAGGTCGGCGCATAGCTGGAAGGAAGGGGGCAGATTCCGAAAGCGGTTGGAGAGATGCCGCATCTCAAGGAGCAGATACTCCTGCAGAATGAAGCATCGATGCGGCTTGGCAAGTACCGAAGCGGGCAAGGGGCGCTTGAGCTTGAGTCGCTTGAGGCAAGGGCGGTGATAGACCACGGCAAGGTCCTCGGGCTTTACCTTACAGAGGATGACGCCGCAAAGAGGATAATCGAGAATTTCATGATAGGCGCAAACGGGGTGATGTCCGGCTTTTTGGAGCGCGCGGGCATCCCCACCATCCAAAGGGTGGTGCGCACCCCGAAATACTGGGAAG
>CAYWFJ010000078.1:0-1626 GCA_964458205.1 Microcaldota archaeon
GCCCCAATGCGGTGCAAATGTGCTCAAAGCTGGGAATCGAAGTCCGTTTCGCCCAGCCCGGGGCAAGCGTAAAGGAAACGCTGCTGCTTTTCAAGGAAGGAAAGCTCAGGAAAGCGTCCGTCGGGGACGGTTGCGAGAGCCACAAGGGACACTGAGGCATTGCAGGCGAAAGGAAGGCGATTCTTATGAAAATAGCCGTAAGCGGGGGAAAGGGGGGCACTGGCAAAAGCTTTGTTGCAACCGGGCTTGCCATCGCGGATGCGAGGCAAAGGAAAACCCTCCTTCTTGATGCGGACGTGGAATGCCCGAATTCGCACGTTCTTCTGGGCGCGAAGATGAGGCGCATCAAGGACATAAAGGCAATGCTGCCTGCGCTTGACGAGAGCAAGTGCAAAAAATGCGGCGCGTGCGCGCGCTCATGCATAAAAAAGGCTATTGCCGCGCCTGCGGGCTTCTTTCCGATAATATCCTCTGACATGTGCATAGGCTGCGGGGCGTGCATTGCAACCTGCCCGAACGGCGCGCTTTCGCGGGGCGAAAAAACGATAGGGGAAATAAAAATAGGCAATGCGCACGGGATTTACATAGTGACCGGCGAGCTTGGCATAGGCGAGCCGGCATCCGGCGACACCGTCACGGCGGTGAAGGAGTTTGCAATTGACAAGGCGAAAAAGGAGGGCGCGGAGGACTTGATAATAGACTGCGCCGCAGGCATAGGCTGCCCTGTGATTGCCTCGATTGCCGGGGCGGACATGGTGGTCGCGGTGACCGAACCCATGCCCGCTGCATTGCACGACCTTGAGCGGATTTGGCGGCTTTCAAGCCACTTCTCCATCCCATGCTGCGTGGTGATAAACAAATCCACGCTTTCGAAAAGCATGGCCGCAAAGGTTGAAAGGTTTGCAAAAGCCAAGAAGATGCCTGTAATCGGCAGAATACCCTACAGCAAGAAAGTGGTGCGTGCCACCGTGTCGTCAAAGCCCATTGCACTACAGAGCAGGAAGTACCTTGCGGCATTTTCCTCCATGCTGGAAAAGGCAAGAGAAGTAGCAGGAAGCTAGCGGCTTTTGCGCGGCGAGAAGACCATGAACCATTGGCGGGAGATGAAATTGAACTCCCCGTCCATGCGGAATCCCGCCTCTTTCATCTCTTTTTTTATCACGCTTTCCTCGACATAATGCCCGAAAAGCCAGCGGAATTTCAAGAACGGACCGCGGCGATAGTCAATGAGCGCCACCCTGCCGCCCGGAGCGAGAAAGCGCTTGAGGGCTGCAAAATATTCCCGCCTGTTTTTCATGTGGTGGCATACGCTCCTCATGAAAATAAAATTGATTTTGCCCTGTGGAAGGTTGGGAGAGTGATCCTGCGCAAGCACAGGCTTGGCGTTTTTTATGCCCTTCTCCTTTGCAAGCGCAGCTGAAAAATCGAGCATAGCCTGGCTGGTGTCAACCATGAAGACCTTGCCTTTTGCGCCAACCGCGTCCGCAAGCAGGAGGGAGAAATAGCCCCCGCCCGAGCCTATGTCGGCAACGCGCATGCCCTTTTTGATTCCCAGCGCGGCAATCACTTCGCTTGCCTTGCTTTCCTCACGCGCAGCCTTGCTGTTCAGCAGCGCCGCTTTTCTGT
>CAYWFJ010000079.1:0-1623 GCA_964458205.1 Microcaldota archaeon
TGAATATGTCCCGCGAGCGCTGGTAGGGGATGCCTTCTGCCCTAAGCTTCGCAACCGAGGCGTTCGCCCGCTGAAGCTCTGCAAGCGCATCGCGGTAGCCCTCGCTGTGGGTATAATTGAACTCTTCGGGCGTTTCGTTCACAAAATCGTCCGGAACTGCCTGGCATTTCAGGTCGCCTGTTGCGTTCAGGATGGTAAGGCAATATTGCCTCATGCTGCCTATATCCCCGCCATCTGCAGGAAAAATTGCGGAACAGAAAAGAGCAAGAAAAAGCATGAATGCGGGCACCGTTCGCGTTTGCATGCTGGTTGAAACGGGTTGAAACCTTATTAACTTTTGTTTTTGGCACTACGGCCCGCAACCGCAAAAGCATGCCGGAAGGAGCTAGCCCCGCTCTTCAAGATAGTTATAGAAAAGTATCGCGAACCCGGCAAAAATGGCGGCCGATATGGGCAGCGCATACTGCCACCCTATCCGCATTATGAAGATGAAAAGAGCGGAAATGAGGATGGTGACTGCCAAGGCGCCGATGATTGCGGTTGCCGCGTGCGGAACCTGCTTCTTTTTTCCGGCCAGGCCAAGCACATGGGTCGGAGGCAGGTCTATTTTCCCCTCCTGCCGGAAATCGCCGCCAAGATTCCCGGGTTGCACAGGGCTATGGGCGGGCTGAGGGAATGAGAACGTTTCGCTTTTTGCGGGGGGCAGCCGAAGCTTCCCTTTTTTCGCAAAACCGGCGCTTTTTGCGAACTGCAGGGCAAGAGGCTCACGGTTGGGCTTGCCGCCAAGCCCCGGCAGGCGCGATGCGCGCTTTGCAGGCTCCATCTTTGTTGCTGCGCGCGGCTTTGGCTTTGCCGCTTTTGCAACATTTGCCTTTTTTGCGTTTGCCAAGTTGACCCCTTTGAGCCTATGAAAGCTCCACGCTCCGCTCTCCGCTTTCGAACTTAATAACCTTTACCTTTGCTGTTTCGCGCACCTCTTCCTCGATTTCGGAAATGGGGAAATCGCATCTTATCTTCGCCATGGCTATCTCGGAATTGAGGGGGGGCTTGCGGTCCGCCTTGTGCTGGCGCGCCTTTGCGGCTATCTCGTTCAACAACGCCGCCTGCTGCTCGGACTTTTCATCGATTTCCTTCCTGTTTTCAGCAGGCCATTGGGAAAGGTGGATGCTTTTTCCTGGAGAAAGCGCCTGCCATATCTCCTCGGACAGGTGCGGCGTCACCGGGGCAAGGAGCTGGCAGCACTCAAGAAGCACGCGCCTCATGGAATGCTGCGCGGCGCGCTTGCTGCCCTCGCCGAACTTTTCCGGCTGGTAAAGCCTGTGCTTGGCGTACTCTATGTAATAGTCGCAGAATTCATGCCAGAAGAAATCCTGGAGGAGCTTGATGGCATGGTGGAACTGGTGCCCCTCGAAATCCTCGGTCGCTTGCGCGCGCACGCGGGCAAGGCGCGAGAGTATCCACCTGTCAGCAATGCGAAGGTGCTTTTCGTCCTCTGCGCCCCACTTGCCATCGAAGCCTGCGGCGGATTTTTCGACAAGCTTTGCAGCATTCAGCATCTTGTTTATGAAGCTCTTGGAGTACTGCATGTCCTGGTATGAGAATGGGCGGTCCTTCGCCATTGCG